>NZ_CDBZ01000054.1:0-40841 GCF_000819985.1 Aeromonas media
TGATGACTCATGATGAACCCTTTTTCATGGCTCCAGATGACAAACATGATCTCATATCAGGGACTTGTTCGCACCTTCCCTAGGTGCCCTGACCCTGCTGGTGGCCGACTACGATCAGGCCATTCGCTTTTTTACCGAGGGGCTCGGATTTGAGCTGCTGGAAGACACGCCCCTCGACGAGCCGGGCAAACCGGGCAAGCGCTGGGTGCGGGTCGCCCCTAAAGGTGCCCCAGGGTCGGCCCTGCTGCTGGCCCAGGCTGCCAATGCGCAGCAGCAGGCCGCCATCGGCCAGCAGGGGGGCGGCCGGGTCTTTCTGTTTCTCGAGACCGACGATTTCTGGGGCGACTACCAGCGCATGCAGCAGTACGGCGTGCATTTTTGTGAACAGCCCCGCCACGAGCCCTATGGCACTGTGGTGGTGTTCGAGGACATCAGTGGCAACCGCTGGGACCTGCTGCAACGCATTGCTGCCAACTGAATCTGAAAACGTTTATCATCCCGCCTGTCATAAAGTCATAAAAGTGTCACAGAAAGTTCTAATAATTGGCGCACCCATCTTCACAGAGGAGAGAGAAGGGATATGGCTAAGCGAATTCTGGTGGTCGAGGACGAGGCACCAATCCGCGAGATGCTCTGCTTCGTGCTCGAGCAAAAAGGATATGAGACGGTTGAGGCAGAAGATTATGCCGATGGACTGGCGAAGGTGCGTGAACCTTACCCCGAGCTCATCGTACTGGACTGGATGATGCCAGGCGGCAGTGGCATCCAGTTCATCAAGCAGCTCAAGCAGGACGAGGTGACCCGCCAGATCCCCGTGGTGATGCTGACCGCCCGTGGTGAGGAAGAGGACAAGGTGCGCGGCCTCGAGGCGGGCGCCGACGACTACATCACCAAGCCGTTCTCTCCCAAGGAGCTGACCGCCCGTCTGCACGCCGTGATGCGCCGGGTCTCCCCCACCTCGGTGGACGAGGTGATCGAAGTGCAGGGGCTCAAGCTGGATCCTGTCTCCCACAGGGTCAGCGCCGAGGAGAAGGCGCTGGACATGGGGCCGACAGAGTTCAAGCTGCTGCACTTCTTCATGACCCATCCCGAGCGGGTCTACAGCCGCGAGCAACTGCTCAACAACGTCTGGGGCACTAATGTGTATGTGGAAGACAGGACGGTGGACGTGCACATCCGTCGTCTGCGCAAGGCGATCGAAGAGACCGGGCACGACAGATTGATCCAGACGGTGCGTGGAGCCGGATACCGCTTCTCAACCCGTCTCTAGGGGATAACATGTTGCAACCTTACGCCTGGCGGCGACAGTTGTGGCGAATGGCGTTCTTCTACGCCCCCTTCGTCTTGGTAGGTTGGTTGATAGAACACCTCTCCCTCTGCCTGCTGGTGGCGACCGTGCTGCACCTGGGCTGGCACTACCGCTTCCAGAAGCGGCTGTCGGACTGGCTGTGGCACGATCGCAGCCTGGTGCCGCCCCATGGCAGCGGCAGTTGGGAATACATCTTCAATGGCATTTACAAGTTGCAGCAGCGCCACCGTGCCCGGCGCCGCGAGCTGGCGGGGCTCATCCGTCGGTTCCGGGAGGGGGCCGAGGCCCTGCCCGATGCCGCCGTGGTGTTTCGCACCGACGGCAGCATCCTATGGTGCAACCGGCTGGCGGAGCAGTTGCTCGGTTTTCGCTGGCCCGAGGATGCCGGCCAGCACATAGGCAACCTCATCCGTCACCCCGGTTTCGTCGCCTACCTCGGCAAGGGGCAGTATGACGAGCCGTTCGAGATGAGCTCCCCCATCAACGAGGAGAAGTTTCTCGAGTTTCGCATCATGCCCTATGCCGAGGATCAGGCCATGCTGGTGGTGCGTGACGTGACTAGGCTGCGCAGCCTCGAGAAGACCCGCAAGCACTTTGTTTCCAACGTCTCCCACGAGCTGCGCACCCCGCTCACAGTGCTCAAGGGCTATCTGGAGATGACCGAGGAGCCGCCGCCCCCCGCCATGTGGGCCAAGGCGCACAAGGTGATGATGGAGCAGACCATCCGCATGGACAACCTGGTCAATCAGCTGCTCACCCTGTCGCGCATCGAGGCGGCCCCGACCGTGGATCTCTCCCATCTGGTGGACATGCCCGCCATGCTGGGGCTGCTGGAGCAGGAGGCGCGGGCCCTGTCGGGAGAGAGTGCCCATCAGATCGAGTTTCAGGTGCAGTCCAATCTGTTCGTGAAGGGGGACAGGGACCAGCTGCGCAGCGCCGTCTCCAACCTGGTCTACAACGCCATTCACTACACCCCGGCCGGTCGCAAGATCACGGTGGAGTGGCGCAAGCAGGGGGCCATGGCACTCTTTGTGGTGCAAGACGAGGGGGAGGGGATAGCCCCGGAGCACCTGGCGCGGCTCACCGAGCGCTTCTATCGGGTCGACAAGGCGAGATCCCGCCACACCGGCGGCTCAGGCCTTGGCCTCGCCATCGTCAAGCATGCCCTGAGCCATCACGATGCCCAGCTCGAGATAGAGAGCCGGGTCGGCCAGGGCAGCCGTTTCAGCTTCCTCATTCCCGGCCGCATGGTGGTGGTAAAATAGTCTTTATTGACAACTGGTTAGCAATAAAAAAGGGGGCGGCGAGAGCGGCCCCCTTGGCATTTGTTCCGCGCTGGGCCCATGTCATCAAAGTGTCATATAAATTCCATAAATTTGTCACTGCCAGGTCAGATACTGGCGCCGTCTTAAGAACAGACCCAGCGTCACCTTGGGAAAGAGGGGACGGAATACAACTCAACAAGCTGACTGACGCAGTCAGCTTGATCACCGCAAGACAGTGTTAATCGGCGCCATGTATTGGCAATTGCCTTCTGTAACTTTGGAGAGATTGGATGAAACTCAACAAACTGGCTGGTGTAATCGGATTCACCGCAGCAACCCTGTTTTCTGTCAGCGCCCTGGCTGCCGGTGTGGATAAAGATCTGCCGGATTACACCCCGACCAGTGGCATCTCGGGCAACCTGTCCTCTGTCGGCTCGGACACCCTGGCCAACATGATGACCCTGTGGGCCGAAGAATTTAAGCGCGTCTACCCCAACGTCAACGTACAGATCCAGGCCGCCGGTTCTTCCACTGCCCCGACCGCACTGACCGAGGGCGTCGCCCAGTTTGGCCCCATGAGCCGTGCCATGAAGGCCGGTGAAGAGGAAGCATTCGAGAAGCGCTACGGCTACAAGCCGACCGCCATCCGCGTCGCGGTCGATGCCCTGGCGGTGTTCGTGAACAAGGACAACCCCATCAAGGGGCTGACCATGGAGCAGGTTGACTCCGTCTTCTCCAGCACCCTCAAGTGCGGCGAAGCCAAGGCTGCCACCAAATGGTCCGATCTGGGTCTGGATGGCAACTGGTCCAGCAAGGACCTGCAACTGTTCGGTCGCAACTCTGTCTCCGGTACCTATGGCTACTTCAAGGAGCACGCCCTGTGCAACGGTGACTTCAAGAGCGGCGTGAACGAGCAGCCGGGCTCCGCCTCAGTGGTGCAATCCGTCTCCGCTTCCCTGAACGGCATAGGTTACTCCGGCATCGGCTACGTCACCTCAGGCGTGCGCGCCGTACCGCTCTCCAAGGATGGCAAGACCTTCGTTGAAGCGACCGCAGAGAACGCCTTGACCGGCAAGTACCCACTGTCGCGCTTCCTGTACGTTTACGTGAACAAGGCTCCGAACAAGCCGCTCTCCCCGATGGAGCAAGAGTTTGTGAAGATGATGCTCTCCAAGGCGGGTCAGACCATAGTGGCGAAGGATGGCTATGTGCCGGTTCCCGCCAAGATTGTCCAGGCCGACCTGAAGAAGCTGGGTATCATGTAATCCCGCTTTCGCTCAGCAGACAAACTAGCCTCCAAACGAGCCCAAGCGGGCTCGTTTTTATTTTGGCGCCACGGGATCTTTTTGGTCGCATGGGGTGGCGCCTGGCTTGCACCGGACGGCGGCATTCCCGAGAATAGGGCAACTTCACGGTAAAGGACCCTCTCATGCGTGCATCTTCCCTGTCCAAATTCGGCCTGGCGGCCTTGTGCAGCGCCCTGCTGGCCAGTTGTGCCCAGTCGCCGACCGGCCGCAGCCAGATGCTGCTCTTCTCCCCCCAGCAGATGAACCAGCTGGGGGCCGACTCCTTCGAGCAGATGAAGAAGCAGGAGAAGGTAAGCAAGGATGCCAAGGTGAATGCCTATGTCTCCTGCGTGGCCAAGGCGGTCACCGCCCAGGTGCCTGCCAGCTATGGCATCACCAGCTGGGAGGTGGTGGTGTTTGACTCCAAGGAGGTCAACGCCTTCGCCCTGCCCGGGGGCAAGATCGGCGTCTACAGCGGCCTGCTCAAAGTCGCCAAGAATCAGGATCAGCTCGCCACCGTCATCGGCCACGAGCTGACCCACGTGCTGGCACAGCATTCCAACGAACGCCTCTCCCGGGATCAGCTGACCGGCATAGGGCTGGCGGTGGCCGATGCCGCCATCGGCAGCAGCCAGGGGGGCGGTGCCACCATGGCTGCGCTCGGGCTCGGGGTTCAGGTGGGGATCGCCCTGCCCTATGGCCGGGCTCAGGAGAGCGAGGCCGACCGGTTGGGGCTGGATCTGATGGCTCGCGCCGGCTTCAATCCGGCCGAGGCGATTCCCCTGTGGCAGAACATGAGTGCCGCCGCCGGGGGCAAGGCGCCGCCCCAGTTGCTCTCTACTCACCCGAGCGATGAGAACCGCATTACCGAGTTGCAGGCCCAACAGGCTCAGGCAGAGCCCCTGTATCGGCAGGCCCGTGCCGCTGGGTTGACTCCCCAGTGCAAGGCATAACACTGCGTCTGGCCCGTCCCGCCGATGCCGCCGCCATGACGGTGATGCAGCGGGCCAGCTGGCTGGCGGCCTATGGCGGTGTGCTCGGTGAGGATCTGCTGGCCCAGCTGGCGGTCACCGAGCATCTGCAGATCTGGCGCCGCCGGCTCGCCGAGCCAGCCCCCATCCCCATGCTGCTCTGCCAGGACGAGGTCGTCATCGGCCTGCTCTATTGGCACCCGGCCCATGAGGAGGGGCTGATGACGGCGCGCATCCGGGCGCTCTATCTGCACCCGGATCACTGGCGTCGGGGCCATGGCAAGCGGCTGTGGCAGGCGGTGGCGGTGCAGATGCGCCGGGCCGGTTGCGAGTGCGTCAGGCTATGGCTGCTCGATGGCAATCACATCGGCGAGGGGTTCTACCTGCGCCGCGGCTTCGTGTTTGACGGCCAGGAGCGCACCCTGACAAGCCTGGGACAACCCTGTTTGCAGCGGCAAATGTTCCGTTTGCTTTGAGCTGGCTCCCGTTTTTCGCCCATGGTCACTTTATTTTTTTTGCGAATTAATACAATGTGCCCCATCTGGACAGACTGAGGTGACCCGGTTCACTGGCAAGGGAGTGTGGCATGTATTACGGATTTGATATTGGTGGCACCAAGGTTGCCTTCGCGGTGTATGACGGTGGCCTGAACCTCTGTCACGAAGAGCGCATGAGCACTCCCGGCAATGATTACGAGGGGCTGTTGCAGCTGATCCTGACGCGGGTCGAGGCGGCGGACGCCCGCTTCGGCGCGAAAGGCGCCGTCGGCATCGGGTTTCCCGGCATCATCAATCGCCTGGATGGGAGCATAGTGGCGGCAAACCTGCCCGCCATTCACGGTCGTCATCTGGGCGCGGATCTGGCCGCACGACTGGCACGCACCGTCAGCGTCGACAACGACGCCAACTGCTTCCTCTGGTCCGAAGTGCACCAGGGGGCCGCCGCCGCGGCCGAGAGTGCGCTGGGAGTGACCATTGGCACCGGCATAGGTGGCGCCGTCTATCTGGCGGGCAAGCTCATCCAGGGTCGCAACTGGCTGGCGGGGGAGATAGGCCATTACCCGCTGCCGGCCACCATATTGATGAAGTATCCCGATCTGCCCCGTCCCCGCTGCGGCTGTGGCCGCCTGGTCTGTTTCGAAACCTATGCCTCGGGCACCGGCCTGGAGCGGCTCTATCACCACTTCAACGGCGAGCGCGCCAGTGGTCACCAGATAGTCGCCCGTGCCGAGGCCCGGGAACCCGCGGCGCTCTCGGCCATCGACTGCTGGCTGGAGATCCTGGCCGCCGGGCTCGCCACCGCCATCTCGGTGATAGACCCCGAGGTGGTGGTGCTGGGGGGCGGCCTCAGCGCTCTGCCCGCCCTGTATGAAGAGCTGCCCAAGCGTCTGCCCGGCCACCTGCTGCCCGGCGTCGCCCTGCCGGCGATCCGCCAGGCCCGCTTCGGCGGCGCCGGTGGCGTGCGTGGCGCCGCCCTGCTGAATTTATGAGATCAGGCACTGGGTCTGATCTCCCCGGATAAGGAGTCATCATGACCCGTCTTGAAATCTGCATCGACAACCTGGAATCCCTGTTCACCGCCCAGCAAGCCGGGGCGGATCGCATCGAGCTCTGCTCTGCGCTGGGGCTGGGCGGTCTCACCCCCTCCTATGGTTTCATGCAGCAGGTGGCGCGCCACGCCACCATTCCCGTCTATGCCATGATCCGCCCCCGTGCCGGGGATTTCTGCTTCAGCGCCGCCGAGTTCGAACTCATGTTGCTGGACATCGCCGCCGCCCGGGCAGCAGGCTTGCAAGGTGTGGTGGTGGGTCTGCTGGACGAGGGGGGCAGGGTGCCTGCCGCTCAGTTGCAACAACTGGTCGAGGCGGCCGGCCCCCTGGGGGTCACCTTCCATCGCGCCATCGATCTCAGCTCAAACTGGTGCGCCGATCTGGAGACCATAGTGGCGGCCGGCTGTGAGCGTATCCTGAGCTCTGGCCATGCCCCGACCGCCCTGGCGGGTCTGGAGACACTGCAGGCGATGCAACAGACCCTGGCGGGCCGCGCCAGCCTGATGCCCGGCGCCGGGGTCAATGCCGACAACGTGCGCACCATACTCGAGTTCACCGGGGTGAGCGAGGTACACATGTCCGGCATGGGCTGGCGCGGCGGCATGGTGCCCCACGGAGTGAACATGGGCACTTCGGACGACGGCCGGGTCAATATTACCGACGGCGCCAAGGTGGCAGCGGTGCGGGCCCTGCTGGATCGCGCCTGAGTCAGCCTGTGGTTGTCGTCTCCTCTCCCTTCTCCCCTCGCGGGAGAAGGGCCGGGGATGAGGGGGATGTGAAGTCTCTCCCACGGGCGGGGAAATCAGGACGGCAGCCGGCAGCACCTCGCCAAAAAGTCTGATATTATCTCGACTCTTTTACTCTCAGGACCCGGAGCAACATCTCAATGTCCCAATACGACTCTATCGAACAGAAGGCCAGCTATGGCATCGGCCGCAACATGGGTGATCAGCTGGCGCAGCAAGCCTTCGCCGGTCTGGATATCCCTGCCCTGCAACAAGGTCTGGCAGATGCCCTGAATGGCCTGGAGTTCGCGGTCAGCCGTGACGATATCAATGATGCCTTCCAGGTCATCACCGCCCGCATGCAGGAAGAGCAGGAAGCCGTTGCCAAGGCCGCCGCCGCCGATGGCGAAGCCTTCCTGGCCGACAACGCCAAGCGTGCCGACGTGAAAGTGACCGACTCCGGTCTGCAATACGAAGTCATGGTAGAAGGCAACGGCGCCGTGCCGGTGGCCGGTCAGTCCGTGCGCGTGCACTACCACGGTACCTTCACCCACGGTGGCGTGTTCGACAGCTCGGTCGCCCGCGGCCAGCCTGCCGAGTTCCCGGTCACCGGCGTCATCGCCGGCTGGGTAGAAGCACTGCAGATGATGCCGGTTGGCTCCAAGTGGAAGCTCTACATTCCGCAGGA
Source organism: Aeromonas media (assembly GCF_000819985.1). Taxonomy (GTDB): domain Bacteria; phylum Pseudomonadota; class Gammaproteobacteria; order Enterobacterales; family Aeromonadaceae; genus Aeromonas; species Aeromonas media. Next base: position 7,794 of record NZ_CDBZ01000054.1, read on the forward strand.
TCTGGCCTACGGTGCCCGTGGCGCCGGCTCCATCCCGCCCTACTCCGCACTGGTATTCGAAGTGGAGCTGCTGGACATCCTGTGATCCGGCTGGTGTGATGCAAACGGCGACCCCTGGGTCGCCGTTTGTTTTTGCGCGCCGCCACACGCCCTGGTGGATGAGCCATGGTCTTCTCGGGAGATTTGGATATAGTCAGGACGTCGCACTCTCGGCCACCCAGGGAGACAGGCCATGGCTGCCATCATCGAAGTCGTCGATCTCATCAAGCACTTTCCCGGTGTCAGGGCCGTGGACGGCCTCAGCTTTGCCATTCCCGCCGGTAGCTGTTTCGGCCTGCTCGGCCCGAACGGGGCGGGCAAGACCACCACCATAGAGCTGCTCGAGGGGATCCTCACCCCGGACAGCGGCCAGATCCTGTTTCATGGCGCCCCCCGCGGCCCCGACTATCGCTCCCGCATCGGCATCCAGTTCCAGCACACGGCGCTGCAGGATTTTCTGACGGTGCGTGACACCCTGCGCCTGTTCGCCAGCCTCTATCCCAACCCCCTGCCACGGGAGCTGCTCATCGAGTTGTGCGCCCTTGGCGAGTTCATCGACAGGGACAGCCGCAAGCTCTCCGGCGGCCAGCGTCAGCGCCTGCTGCTGGCCCTGGCCCTGCTCGGCGACCCCGAACTGCTGTTTCTGGACGAGCCCACCACAGGGCTGGATCCCCAGGCTCGTCACCACTTCTGGCAGCGGATCGAGGCGATCAAGGCCCAGGGCAAGACGGTGGTGCTCACCACCCACTACATGGACGAGGCGCAGCAACTGTGCGATCGCATCGCCATCGTGGATCACGGTCATCTGCTCAGCCTGGACACGCCGGCGGCCCTGCTGGCGCGGCACTTCGACGGCGTGCTGGTGCGCCTCTCGGATCACCCGGCCCTCGCCAGCCTGGGTTATCCGCTGCTGCCCCACGGGGATCAGGTGGAGCTGAGCTGCCCTGACGTGGCGACCTTGCTGCCACGGCTGCTGAGTCTGGGGGTACCGCTGACCGGCATGCAGGTGCGCTCCCCCAACCTGGAGGATCTCTTCCTGCACCTGACCGGCCACAGCCTCCGGAGCGGCGCATGAAAAATCCCATCAAGCGCAGTGTCGTTGCGCTCTGTTACCCGCGAGCCTTGTCATGGCCACTGGGTTTGTCATCTCGACTGGGTTCGAGCCCGAGGAGGGGAACATGAAGGGAGCATTCAAGCGCATAGGTGCCCTCTTTTACGCCCGCACCCTGGAATTCGTGCGCGACAGGGCGGCCCTGGTCTGGAACCTGCTTTTTCCGCTCTTGCTGGTGATCGGCTTCTCCCTCATCTTCTCCGGCCCTCCCAAGCCGCTGGTGCAGATAGGGGTGGTGGGGGAGCTGACGACGGCCTATCAGCCCCTGACCCATATCCCGCTGCTCAAGCTCATCCCCTATGACGACGAGGCGAGAGGCGTCCTCAAGGTGCGCCACCATCAGCTGGACTTGCTGCTGTCACCGGCGCGTGGCCACTACTGGGTCAACCCGGACGCCCCCCAGGGGGCCATGGCCGAATACCTGCTGCGCCAGGCGGTGCACGAGCCCTTGCAAAGAGAGGCCCTGAGCGGACGGGCCATCCGCTATGGTGACTGGTTGCTGCCCGGGGTGATCGGCATGAACCTGATGTTCTCCGGCCTGTTCGGGGTGGGGTTCGTCATAGTGCGCTATCGCAAGAACGGGGTGCTCAAGCGCTTGCGAGCCACCCCACTCTCGGCCGCCGAATTTCTCTGCGCCCAGTTGCTGTCACGGGTGCTGATCACTCTGGTGGTGAGCATGCTGGTCTTCCTGGTGGCTTACTGGCTGCTGGATGTGCCCCTGCTCGGCTCCGGCTGGCTGCTGCTCTTCATCGCCCTCGTTGGCGGGACCGCCATGGCCTCCCTCGGGCTGCTCATCGCCGCCCGCATTCAGAACGAGGAGCTGGCGAGCGGTTTGCTCAATCTCATCAGCTTGCCCATGATGTTCTTATCCGGCGTCTGGTTCTCGCTGGAAGGGTCTCCCCCCTGGTTGCAGGCCATGGCAGCCCGCTTGCCCCTTAGCCAGATCATAGATGCGGCCCGCGCCGTCATGCTGGAAGGGGCGGGCTGGCAGGCGGTGGCGGGGATGCTGGCCCAGGTCATGCTGTTTGCCCTGGTGTGCATCACGCTAGGGGCAGTGTTGTTCAAATGGAGCGCAAAATGAAGCCAATACTGTGGTTGCTGCTGGTGGCGACGCTGCCGGTGGATGCCGGCACCCTGCGCTGCAAGAGTGCCCTGCTCACCGAGGGGGACACCACGGCCGAGCTGCTGATCCGCTGCGGTCAGCCGATGCTCAAGGAGGATCTGACCCGTTACGAGGAAAACGGCTTCGGGGCGCGGATGACGGTCAAGTATGCCGAGCGCTGGACCTACAACTTCGGCAGGAGCGAATTCATGCAGTTCGTCACCGTCGAAAACGGCATCATCACCGAGATTGAAGACGGTCCCCGCGGTGGTTGAGTCGCGTATTGCTCCCGGGCCGGCACGCTGATCTAGAGCTCAGGCCCGGGCCCCATCCCCACCCCACCAGAAGATCCCCTGTTGATATCAGTTTGCCACCCTACATCGCGAAATATCGGCAAAGCCTTCTCTTTGTTTGCCGCTCCCAAGGTTGGGTCTGCTGGTGGAAAAGCGAGCCTGATGAGTCAGTTGGAAGCAGATCTTGCTGCCCCATCCCGGTGCATCCCATTTTTTTGCGAAAATAATCCTCACAGCGGGAATGGCCTTTAACAGCAGGCTATTTGGCGAATAAGGGTCTACTTTTGATTCTAAGAGTGCATATCACCTCGTTTGAACATTTTGTGCTGTTGCACCACGGTTGGGCCGGGTTGCACCGATTGACAAGTTTTTGAACCGCTGGATAAGCTGCGAAAAAGCAGGGAAACGATGGCATCTTGCTAGGTTTTGGTGCCAATGCGAATCAAACCACAGGGAAGAGTGACATGAAGCAGATACACAAGGCAGGTATGGTGATAGTGCTGTCGCTGGCGGCAGCCAATGTCTGGGCAGAGGGCACCCTGGATGCCGTGAAGAAGAAGGGGTTCGTGCAGTGCGGGGTCGGTGATGGCCTGCCCGGTTTCTCCAATCCGGACGCCAAGGGCACCTGGACCGGGCTGGACGTGGACGTGTGTCGCGCGGTCGCCGCAGCCGTGCTCGGGGATGCTGGCAAGGTCAAGTATGTGTCCCTCACCGCCAAGGAGCGTTTCACCGCCCTGCAATCCGGTGAAGTGGATCTGTTGTCGCGCAACACCACCTGGACCCTGACCCGGGACGGGTCGCTCGGCCTGACCTTCGCCGGGGTGAACTACTACGATGGCCAGGGCTTCCTGGTCAACAAGTCCCTCGGGGTCAAGAGCGCCAAGGAGCTGGACGGGGCCGCTGTCTGCATCCAGTCCGGCACCACCACAGAGCTCAACCTGGCGGATTACTTCCGTGCCAATGGCGGCATGAAATATACCCCTGTGGTGTTCGACACCTCGGATCAGACCGTCAAGGGATTCGAAGCGGGACGTTGCGACGTGCTGACCTCGGATCAATCCCAGCTCTATTCCCTCAAGATCAAGCTGACCAAGCCGGGGGATGCCCTGGTACTGCCCGAGGTCATCTCCAAGGAGCCGCTGGGCCCGGCCGTGCGTCAGGGTGACGAGCAGTGGTTCAAGGTGGTGCGCTGGAGTCTTTACGCCATGCTCAACGCCGAAGAGGCCGGTGTGACCAGTGCCAACGTGGACGAGATGCTCAAATCCACCAACCCGGACATTCGTCGCCTGCTGGGGCTGGAAGAGCCCAAGGGCAGCGTGCTGGGGCTGGATGACAAGTGGGCCTACAACATTGTCAAACAGGTCGGCAACTACGGCGAGTCGTTCGAGCGCAACGTCGGCGCCGGCTCTCCCCTCAAGATCGACCGCGGCATCAACGCACTCTGGAACAAGGGCGGCCTGATGTATGCCCCGCCCATCCGCTAAATAGACAGCTGTCGGGGGGCCTGGCCCCCCATTTCCCCCTTGCCCTGGCTTTGTCGGAGTCATCCTCATGGCGATACAAGCATCAAACCATAGGAAAGAACAGGGCCGCTGGTGGTATGACGCCAAGGTGCGGGCGCAGATATTCCAGTGCCTGGCCATTGCGGCCGTTCTCGCGTTTCTGTTCTACATCATCAACAATGCCCTGACCAATCTGGCGACCCGTGGCATCACCACAGGTTTCGATTTTCTGGGCAACACCGCCGGGTTCGGCATCTTGCAGAGCCTGATCCCCTACGACGAGACCTACACCTTCGGTCGCACCTTCGTGGTCGGCCTGCTCAATACCCTGCTGGTCTCGGTGCTCGGCATCCTGTTTGCCACTCTGCTCGGCTTCGTGCTCGGGATAGCGCGTCTCTCCCGCAACTGGTTGGTAGCCAAGATAGCCACCGTCTACATAGAGACGTTTCGCAACATTCCGCTGCTGCTGCAGATCTTCTTTTGGTACTTCTCGGTGCTGCGCACCCTGCCGTCTCCCCGTGAGAGCGTGGAGCTGGGAGGGCTCGCCTTTTTGAACGTGCGGGGCTTCTATCTGCCCAAACCCTTGTTTGAAGAGGGATTTGGCTATGTGCTTTGGGCCCTGCTGCTCGCTGTCGTCCTGAGCTGGGGGCTGAGTCGCTGGGCACGGCGCCGTCAGGCGCTGACCGGCAGGATCTTCCCGTTCTGGCGCTGTGTGGCCGCTCTGGTGATCCTGCTCCCCGCCATTGCCTTCCTGCTGGCAGGCAGCCCGCTCTCCTGGAGTGTGCCAGCCTTGCAGGGCTTCAACTTCCGGGGTGGGCTGACGGTACTGCCCGAGCTCGCGGCGCTGCTGCTGGCGTTGACCATCTATACGGCAGCCTTCATCGCCGAGATAGTGCGATCCGGTATCCTGGCCATCAGCAAGGGGCAGACCGAGGCCGCTTCCGCGCTCGGGCTCTCGCCCACCAAGACGCTGCGGCTGGTGGTCATTCCTCAGGCGATGCGGGTCATCATTCCCCCGCTGACCAGCCAGTATCTGAACCTCACCAAGAACTCCTCGCTGGCCACCGCCATCGGTTATCCGGATCTGGTCTCGGTGTTCATGGGCACCACCCTCAACCAGACCGGGCAGGCCATCGAGGTGATCGCCATGACCATGGGGGTCTATCTCATCATCAGTATCACCACTTCAGTCCTGATGAACATCTACAACCGCAGGATGACGCTGGTCGAGCGCTAGGGAGCTGTCATGTTTGTGAACGAGTTGCAGGAGGCGCTGCCGCCTCCCGATCATCGCCGGGGGCCGGTCGCCTGGGTCAGGCAGAACCTCTTCCCCAACTGGTGGAACGGCCTGCTGACCCTGGTGCTGGCCTACCTGCTGCTGCCACTGCTCTGGTCGGCGCTGGACTGGGCTATCTTCTCCGCCAACTGGCAGGGGAGCAGCCGTGCCGACTGCGCCCAGGGCGGGGCTTGCTGGGTCTTTATCGAGAGTCGTCTGGGACAATATCTCTACGGCTTTTATCCGATCGATCAGTATTGGCGCATCAATCTGGCCTTCGCCGGTCTGGCCGTGCTGCTGGCGCTGCTGATCTGGCCGCGCACCCCGCGCAAGGGCTGGCTGGCGCTCTTTACCCTGCTGGTATTCCCGGTCATCGCCTTTGTGCTGATCCACGGCGGTGCCGGTCTCGAGGTGGTGGAAACCAACCGCTGGGGCGGCCTGATGCTGACCCTGGTGCTGGCGGTGGTGGGCATAGTGGTCGCCCTGCCATTCGGGATCCTGCTGGCATTGGGACGCCGCTCCCACATGCCGGTCATCTCCAGCCTCTCCACCGTCTATATCGAGTTCTGGCGGGCGGTGCCGCTCATCACGGTGCTGTTCATGGCCTCCGTCATGCTGCCGCTGTTCATGACCAGCGAGGTGGAGCTCGACAAGCTGCTGAGGGCGCTCATCGGCATCATTCTGTTCCAGGCGGCCTATGTGGCCGAGGTGGTGAGGGGGGGGCTGCAGGCGATCCCCAAGGGGCAGTACGAGGCGGGTGAAGCGCTGGGGCTCTCCTACTGGAAGGTGATGGGGCTGGTCATCATGCCCCAGGCCCTCAAGATCACCATTCCCTCCCTGGTAAACACCTTTATCTCCCTGTTCAAGGACACCAGCCTGGTGCTGATCATAGGGCTGTTCGATCTGCTGGCCATCTCCAAGGTGGCGCTGGCGGATCCGGCCTGGCTGGGATTCTCCACCGAGGCCTATGTGTTCATCGCCATGATCTTCTGGATGTTCTGTTTTGGCATGTCCCGCTACTCCATCTATCTGGAGCGCAAACTCAACACCGGTCACAAGCATTAGGAGTAGTTTCGAGATGAAAACGGACGCTGTGGTAGAACTCAAGGATGTCAACAAGTGGTACGGTGAGTTTCATGTGCTGCGCAACATCAATCTGCAGGTGGGCAGGGGGGAGAAGATCGTCATCTGCGGGCCGTCTGGCTCGGGCAAGTCCACCATGATCCGCTGCATCAACCGGCTGGAGGAGCATCAGAGCGGTGACATCCTGGTCAAGGGGACGGCCCTGACGTCGGATCTCAAGAACATAGAGACGGTACGCCGCGAGGTGGGCATGGTGTTCCAGCACTTCAACCTCTTCCCCCATCTGACGGTGCTGGAGAATTGCTGCCTGGCGCCCATCTGGGTCAAGCAGTTGCCACGCAAGGAGGCGGAGGAGATCGCCATGACCTTCCTGCGCCGGGTCAGGATCCCGGAGCAGGCCCTCAAGTACCCGGGCCAGCTCTCCGGCGGTCAGCAGCAACGGGTCGCCATCGCCCGCAGTCTCTGCATGAACCCCCAGGTCATGCTGTTTGACGAGCCGACCTCGGCGCTGGACCCCGAGATGGTGCGCGAAGTGCTGGATGTCATGGTGGAGCTGGCCCATGAGGGCATGACCATGCTCTGCGTCACCCACGAGATGGGCTTTGCCAAGCAGGTGGCGGACCGGGTGATCTTCATGGACCGCGGCCAGATCATCGAGGAGAACGTGCCTGACCAGTTCTTCGACCACCCCCAGTCGGAGCGAACCAAGCTGTTCCTCTCCCAGATCCTGCAACACTGATGCGGGTCAGACGGGGACAACCCCATTGAAAATAGCCCGCACGCTCGGTGAGCGGCGGGCAAAGACGTGCATGGAAGCAGACTACAAACGGAAAGGAGTATGTCAGCCCGGCAACAGGGCGGTGGTGCGCAGATCGCGCACGGCCAGATTGATCTGCCGGGCCAGGCTCAGCGCCTGGCGGCAGCTCAGCGTTCTCACATCGATGATTCCCCCCTGAAATTCAAACCGCCCCAGAGCCTCTACCATGAAGCTGCCGTGATGGAAGCTTTTGATATAGCGGGCAATTCGACGAGGAGACAACTGCTTGAACACCTTCATGGCAAGAGACCCTGTTGTTTGGACAGGGCACACTATGCCGTCTCACCATGACACGGATGTGACACTTGATGAAGGTTTGTATGAATCCTTGTTATGGCGGGCTGGCGTCCTGCTCCCGGCGTTGAAAAAGTAGTGCAGCCCCCGGCCCCGGCACCGATATACTGCGACCATCGCAGGATGGACAAGGTGCCGCACGTGGAGTGGGTGGACGTAGTAGACGAGCAGGACAGGGTGATCGGGGTGGCCGAGCGCACCCGGGTGCGTCAGGAGAACTTGCGCCATCGCGCCAGCTATATTCTGGTGCTCGATGAGGCCGGGCGCGTGCTGGTGCAGCGGCGTACCCTGAGCAAGGATTTCTGTCCCGGCATGCTGGATGCCTGCGCCGGTGGTGTGGTGACCACGGGGGAGGCGATGGAGCCCTCCGCCCGGCGCGAGCTGGCCGAGGAGCTGGGGATCCGTGACGTGCCCCTGCACGACTTCGGCACCTTCTACGCCGAGGGGGAGGCGAGCGGGGGAGGCTATCGGGTCTGGGGCGGTCTGTTCAGTTGCCATTATCGGGGGCCGCTGCAACTCCAGGCGGAAGAGGTGAGCGAGGTGCACTGGATGAGTCTGGCCGAGATAACCGAGCGGGCCGATGAATTCACCCCGGATTCATTGCTCGCCATCGCCACCTGGCAGGCGCGGCGCCCGGCATAAGGCAGAGGTTCTGGCTGCCGAATTCACGTTGAATTTTCTGCTGACATTGCCATCAGGCAGGTGCGACGACACGGGCGAGCCGGTGTCGTCTCTTTTCTGGTTGGAGTAGACTGGGCCTCTTTCAATCACTTAAGGACGAGACATCATGATCACGGTCGGCCAATCCCTGCCCGCAGGGGAATTTACCTTCATCACCGCCGAGGACAAGCAGGTGAAGGATACCCAGGCCCTGTTTACCGGCAAGCGAGTGGTGCTGTTCGCGGTGCCGGGCGCCTTTACCCCCACCTGCTCCAACGCGCATCTGCCCGGTTATGTGGTGTTGGCGGACGAGTTCAAGGCCAAGGGGGTCGATGCCCTCTATTGTCTCTCGGTCAACGATGCCTTCGTGATGAAGGCGTGGCAGGCGGCCCAGAATGCCGACGCCATCACCATGCTGGCGGATGGGGACGGCAGCTGGACCCAGGCGCTTGGCCTTGCCAAGGAGACAGGCGCCTTCGGCGGCCTGCGTGCCCAGCGCTTTGCCCTCATCGCCAATGATGGCGTGGTCGAGCAGCTGTTCGTGGAGGCCCCCGGCAAGTTCGAAGTGTCTGATGCGCAGAGTCTGCTGGCCGCGCTGTGAGATGTTAATCATTGTTTGATTTCATCTTGAAATAGCAAGGCGGCTCGATACACTGAGGCCGCGTTTGGATGGAGCCAGGCTAGCCGCCTGGCTCTCGTGTTTGCAGTCGATGAGATAGAAGAATATGACCCTGGCTTTTGTTGCCCTGATTGCCGGACTGGCGTTGCTGGTCTGGAGTGCGGATAAATTTGTGGACGGTGCAGCCGCCACCGCTCGTTATGCCGGCATGCCGCCGCTGCTGATCGGTATGGTGATCATCGGTTTTGGTACCTCGGCCCCCGAGATGGTGGTCTCGGCCCTGGCATCCATGCAGGGTAACCCGGGCCTGGCCCTGGGCAATGCCTATGGCTCCAACATCACCAACATCGCCCTCATTCTGGGACTGACAGCCCTCATCAGCCCCATTGCCGTCTCCTCTCAGGTGGTGCGCAAGGAGATCCCCATCCTGCTCGGCATCACCCTGCTGACCGGTGCCCTGCTCATCGATGGTCACCTGGGGCGTAGCGACGCCCTCATTTTGGGTGGCGTCTTCATCGGGCTGCTGGGCTGGTCCATCTGGACCGGGATCAAGGGGAAGGGAGACGCCCTGGACGAAGACGTGAATGTGGAGATCGACAGCGAAGCCATGCCGCTCAAGAAGGCCATCTTCTGGTTGATCGTGGGCCTGGTACTCCTGGTAGGTGCTTCCCGCCTGCTGGTGTGGGGTGCGGTGACCATAGCCCAGGCATTTGGCATCAGCGATCTGGTCATCGGCCTGACCATAGTGGCGGTGGGTACCTCGCTGCCGGAGCTGGCCTCTTCCCTGATGGCCATCAAGAAGAAGGAACATGACCTGGCGCTTGGCAACGTGCTCGGCTCCAACCTGTTCAACACCCTGGCCGTGGTCGGCATCGCCGCCGGCATAGCGCCCCTTGACGTGGACCCGGCGGTGCTCTCCCGCGACTGGAGCCTGATGATGGGACTGACCCTGCTGCTGCTGGTGATGTGCCTGGGCCGCAAGGGACAGGGCCGCATCAACAGGGTGGAAGGAGGTATCTTGCTCTGCATCTTCGTCGCCTATACCGGTTGGCTGTTGACCAGCCAGTTCTGATGAGGGCATGACAAGACAAACAAGAAGGGGAGCCAATGGCTCCCCTTCTCTATGCAACACTCGTGGTCGAACCGTTCAGGCCACCGCCACCAGTTTCTGCTTCTGGGCGCTGTCCAGAATGAGGATGCTCGCCTTGGGGAAGAAGTTGAAGGTGGAGGCCGACGCCCAGGTGTAGGCCCCCATCACCCGGCCCACCACCAGCTCGCCGATGGCCAGATCCGGCAGCATGATGCCGTCGCGAATGACGTCCACGCTGTCGCAGGTGGGGCCGGAGAGCACGGCATTGTGCAGCTCGCCATGGGCATAGGGGGTGCTCACCGGGTAGGTGACGTGGTCATAGAGCTGACCGTTGTAGCTGCCGTAGAGGCCGTCATCCAGGTAGTACCAGATCTTGTCACCGCGGTGGGCCTTGCCCATCACGCTGGACACCGAGGTCATGGCCGGTGCGCTGATGAAACGGCCCGGCTCGGCAATTTTCTGCACGGTGGCGGGCAGCTTGGCGAGTGCCTCGCGGATCGGGGCGCAGAAGCCGTCGATGTCGAACTCGCCGCCCTCATAATCCACCGGGAAACCGCCGCCGATGTCCAGCACCCAGGGCTTGAGGCCGAGATCCCAGGCCTGCTCCATGATCTCGCGGCAGGCATCGATGGCCTGCACATGGCGACGGGCGTGGGGCACCTGGGACCCGACGTGGAACGACAGCCCCATCACCTTGATCCCCTTGGCCTGGGCCAGTTGCAGCAGCGGCAGTGCCTGCTCCGGGGTGCAGCCGAACTTCTTGGAGAGATCGACCTTGGTCTCGGGATTCGGGAAGCTGACGCGCAGCAGCAGTTTGACCTCGTCCTTGTAGGGCAGGAATTTCTCCAGCTCCAGCGGGTTGTCATAGACAAACACGGTGCAGCCGAATTCCAGCGCATAACGGATGTCACTGTCGCGTTTGATGGGATGGGTGTGAATGCAGCGTCCCGGACGAACCCCTTGGCTGCGCACCAGATCCACTTCGCCATTGGTGGCCAGATCGAAACAGGCCCCCTCTTCCTTCAAGACAGAGACCACAGCCTCATGGGGCAGGGGCTTGAGTGCATAATGCAAGCGCACATCGGGCAGGGCGGCGGCCAGGGCCCGATACTGTTTGCGGACGGCTGCCTTGTCGAGCAGCAGCAGGGGGGAGCCAAATTGTTCAACCAGCTGACGGTAATCTTGTGCGACCAGGGTCTCGTTCATTCTCTTTTGATCATCCTTAGGGGGCGTGATATGCCCAAGCCATATGCGATTGAACCGGCGACGGCCGGCTCAGGCGAGTGGTCCGGAGGGACCGACCAGGCACAATGCATAACTCCCTTGCAAAGTGCTTAGTTATGCGCGGGATTATCGACTTATTGAGTTTGTGTGCAAGCATTTTGATTGGATATGTTGGCAAGTATTTCTGGTCGAGACGAAACATCATCTTGATATGGGGCAGTCTGCGTCTTTTGGTGTGCGTCATCATCAGACAAAACTTCATAACTTATTGATAGTTAACGAACATTTAACATACGTTTCGCTGATGGTCGGGACAGAAAAAAATGGCGTGGAGTCCGGCCGAGTGGGAGACAGCTCACATTTTTTGGATTAACATGCCCGCTTCCTAATCCAAACTAGTTCGGATGAAGGTAGCAGGAGAGCGATGGGGGACCATCCACCGAAGAAGTGAATCTTTCAGGTACCGGGCAACCGGTGTGGACTGCTACTGGACGATACTCTGGAGAGACCCGTTAGATCGGGCGCCGAAGGAGCAAGGCACCATAACGACCCGCAAGGGCAGGCTGGTGCCGGAAACTCTCAGGCAAAAGGACAGAGGGGATGGGATGGTTGTACCTGAGCTTGGAACTGTTCACGATCTGTCACGAGAGGTCGTCAGCAAGGTAAAGAGCAGCGCAGGAACCGGAGTGTATGTGAATACATGAGGCTTCCGAGCAGCGCATGAGCCTTGATCACGGCCTCGCAGTAAGAGTGTGAACACGTTTTTGGCCTGCATCCGATCGCCTTTGGGGATCGCGACACCTATGGGAAGATCATCCTTCTCCTCCTTAATCATTGTTTTTTAAGGAGGATGCATGTCATCAATTCAATCGGCGCTCGCCGCCATCGATAGCTTTGTCTGGGGTCCACCCCTGCTGATCCTGCTGGTCGGGACCGGTATCTATCTTACCCTGCGATTGGGTCTGCTTCAGGTCGTGCGCTTGCCGCTCGCCCTCAAACTGGTCTTTGGCCGCGATCAGGGTCAGGGCAAGCAGGGGGACGTCTCCAGCTTCGCCGCCCTCTGTACTGCGCTTTCAGCCACTATCGGCACTGGCAACATCGTCGGGGTCGCCACCGCCATCAAGCTCGGTGGCCCCGGCGCCCTGTTCTGGATGTGGATGGCGGCGCTGTTTGGCATGGCCACCAAGTACGCCGAGTGCCTGCTGGCGGTCAAATACCGCGAGCAGGATGCCAACGGTCAGATGGCTGGCGGCCCCATGTACTATCTGGAGAAGGGGCTTGGCTCCAGGCCGCTCGCCAAGCTGTTCGCCCTATTCGGCATCGGCGTCGCCTTCTTCGGCATCGGTACCTTCCCCCAGGTCAACGCCATCTCCGACGCCATGAGCCTCTCCTTCTCGGTGCCCCGTGAAGTGACCGCCGTGGTGCTGACTCTGATCGTGGCGCTGGTGACCCTGGGCGGTATCCAGTCCATCTCCAGCGTGTCGAGCAAGGTGGTGCCCTTCATGGCCATCTTCTATATCCTCGCCTGTGCCGGGGTACTGGTGAACAATGCCGGCGCCTTGTCCGATGCTGTCATGCTGGTGATCGAGAGCGCCTTTACCGGCCATGCGGCCACCGGCGGCTTCGTCGGTGCCGGCATCATGCTGGCGATCCAGTCCGGGGTGGCACGCGGGGTCTTCTCCAACGAATCGGGTCTGGGCTCTGCGCCCATCGCCGCAGCTGCGGCCAAGACGGACTCCTGCGTGGAGCAGGGGCTGGTCTCCATGACCGGCACCTTTATCGACACCATCATCATCTGCACCATGACCGGCCTGACCCTGGTGGTGACCGGAGTGTGGAGCGGTGAATTGAGCGGCGCCGCCATGACCAGCCAGGCCTTTGCGCAAGGGCTGGATGCCCACATAGGCCAGTATCTGGTGAGCATAGGGCTCTTGTTCTTCGCCTTTACCACCATCCTCGGTTGGAACTACTACGGCGAGCGCTGCACCGAGTACCTGTTCGGGGTCAAGGCGATCAAGCCCTACCGCATCGTCTATCTGGTGCTGGTGGCGAGCGGCGCCTTCCTTCATCTGGATATGATTTGGCTCTTGGCCGATATCGTCAACGGCCTGATGGCGGTACCCAACCTCATCGGCCTGATTGGCCTGCGTCATGTGGTGATCGCCGAGACCCGCGCCTACTTTGGCCGCGACCGCGACCGCGACCGCGATACGGAGTCGGAACCAGAGCCGCAGACGGCCTGAACTCCTCCGCTCGTTTCACGTTCGCCTTGAAAAGAACAAGCCACGACTCGAGTCGTGGCTTTTTTGTGCGCTGCGCTATTTCCATGGACGGGCCTGTTCCCTCTCCCCCCGGGAGAGGGAACAGGGTGAGGGGGATAGTCCCTCGCTCAGCAGTCTATCCAGACATGCTCGCACCTTGTCCACCAACGCCTCGTTGCCACCGCGCCAGTCAATGCAGCTTGCCAGCGTGGTGGAGGTTCCTGTCATAAAGCGCAGTTCGCCGCCCGCCAGCTCGTAGAAGCGGCTCGCCATCCGGGTGCCTTCGTCCACGTCTCCCGCCACCAGCAACATGGCCTGGGCCAGCACGGCGCCTTGGTGATCCTGCCCTGGTGCCAGCCAGCGCTGGGCGGTGCCGGTTACCTTGCGACCCCCGATCACCAGATTGTACTGGCCGTCGCAAAACGATCCGGGCACGAAGTCGTAGTTTCCCGTCAGGCCGTATTCGCCCAACAGGGCCAGCAGCGGCGCCCCCAGCAGATGGTAATAGTGGCCAAGATCAGTGGTGGTGCGGGGCAGCAGCAGGGAGAGGTTGAGGATGCCCGCCCCGTGGGGCACGGCGGTGCCGCCGCTGTCACGCACAAATACGGGCCAGCCTTCGGTGGCGAGTTGTTCACAGGCGGCTGCGTAACAGGGGAGTCGGGTGTCTTTGCGGGTGATGATAAGGCACTGGGGCGCCTGCCAGAGGTGAGCGCGGGGCTGGCCATCATGGGCGCATTCTCGTAGCCAACGCCGCTCCTCGGCCAGTATCTGATCCGGGGTGTAGTTGGTGGGCAGGGAGGAAAGCAGGGTATAGGTCATGAAGGGCATCCTGAGCAGAGGCTGCCCAGCACAGTACCCGTGACGGAGGAGGAGGTAAAGCCCCGCACGGCGGGGCTTTACCTGTTCGCTCTGGAGAGCGTCAGGCCTGCGCGGCGCGGTGCTTGGGCAGCAGCAGGTTCATTAGGATAGCGGTGAGGCCGCCGGTGGCGACGCCGTAGGAGAGCACGCTCCTGGCCAGCTCCGGCAGGTGTTGCAGCACTTCAGGCACCTGAGCCACCCCAAGGCCCATGGCGAGCGACACCGCCAGTATCATCAGGGCGCGGCGGTCCAGCTCCTCGCGGGAGATGATGCGCACCCCGGCGGCGGCGATAGTGCCGAACATCACTATGGTGGCGCCACCCAGCACGGGTTCGGGGATCTGCTGCACTAGGCTGGCCACCGCCGGAAAGAGGCCGAGCAGGGCCAGCATGGCGGCGATGAAGAGGCCGACATGGCGGCTGGCGACGCCAGTCAGCTGGATGACGCCGTTGTTCTGGGCGAAGGTGGACATGGGGAAGGTGGAGAAGACCGCCGCCAGCATGGAGTTGGCGCCATCGGCCAGCACGCCCCCCTTGATCCGCGCCATGTAGACGGGCCCGTCCAGGGGCTCGCCCGAGATATCCGAGGTGGCGGTCATGTCGCCGATGGCTTCCAGCGCCGTCACCACGAAGATGATGGCGAGCGGCACGAACAGCTGCCAGTCAAAGCCGATGCCGTAGTGGAGCGGGAGTGGCACCATGATCAGGGGACCCTCGAAGGTAGGGGGGTTGACCTTGCCCAGCAGCAGGGCCACGGCGTAGCCCGCCAGCATGGCGATCATGATGGCAGAGAGGCGCAGCCAGGGGTTGCGACTGCGCTGCAGCAGCACGATGAGGCCGAGCACCAGCAGGGAGAGAAAGAGGTTGGTGTGGCTGGCGAAGCTGCCGTCAGAGAGGGCGGCGTAGCCACCACCCATGCTGATGAGGCCCACCTTGATCAGGGTCAGGCCGATGAGCAGCACCACTATGCCGGTCACGAGCGGGGTGATGATGCGCTTGACCAGGTGCAGGAAGCGGCTCATCACCACTATGGTGAGGGCGGCTGCCAGCATGGTGCCAAACAATGTGCCCAGCAGATCCTCGGTGGGCATGGCGGCCTGCTTGAGGGCGAGGCCGGAGGCGATGATGGGGCCGAGGAAGTTGAAGCTGGTGCCCTGCACCGAGAGCAGGCCCGAGCCGATGGGACCGAAGCGGCGGGTCTGGATGAAGGAGGCGATGCCGGACATGACCAGGGACATGGAGACGATGTAGCGGGTGTCGGCGGCGGGGAGGCCCAGGGCGTTGGCGATGATGAGGGGCGGGGTGATGATGGCGACAAACATGGCGAGCATGTGCTGCAAGGCGGCGAACAGGGTCTGGGGCAGGGGCGGGACCTCGTCGATGCCGTAGATGAGCTCGCTGTGAGCTCGCCTGGGGGGATGGGTCTCGGGAGTCGTGCGCGCGGCGGCAGCCTGTTCCATAAATACCTCGAAGTGTGTGGGGAGGGGGAGAAAATTGGGCGCTATTGTAGTGACTGAAATGGGGCTGACCAGCGCTAATTGGAGCGATAAAGGTTTATTTTTCGATGGGTTGAAACGTTTGCGCGCGGCGATTATGATCCGCCGGTTTGTGTGAGGCAGTTCTCGTTATAAATGGGGGACATGCTGATGCATCCAGGGAGGGACGGTGTAGAATGAGCCCTCAGTTGTAATATGGAGGCTCTGGATGCTGAAGCTGTCGGAGTTCTGGAGTGCCCGTGCCCACTCCGAAGATTTTACCCTGACCCGCATGGGCTTTATGACGGTGCGTCTTCGGTTGCTCACCTGCCTGCTGATGGTGGGGTTGCCCGCCTGGGCGCTGGTGGACTGGCTGACCCTGCCCGCCACTCAGTTTGACGAGCTGTTTCAGGTTCGGATCTTCTGCCTGCTGGCCCTCTCTCCGCTTATCCCCCTCTCCTATCTCATCCACTTCAAGCGCGAGCGCATGAAGCTGGCGCTGGGCTATCTGATGGCGGTGATGATGCTCTTCTCCCTCATCTGTCTGCACAGTTTCGGGACGGATCAGGAGTTGCAGGCGGGTTACATGGCGTTCCCCTATCTGCTCATCAGCCTGTTTGCCATCTTCCCCATCCCGCTCTCTCTCAGTCTGCAACTGGCAGGCGGCATCCTGATCACCATGCTGGCCGGCAACTGGCTGCTGGTGGGTCAGTCGCTCCTGAGCGTGCAGACCCTCAATCAGGTCTGGCTGCTGGGGTTGTTCACCGTGGCGAGTGCCTGGGTGCAGTGCGGCCAGCTCAACATGCTGTTGCAACTCTACCGGGAGTCCACCACGGACGAACTGACCGGCATGATGAACCGTCGCCTGCTGATGAAGCAGCTCGAGAAGGCCAGGGTCAGCATGATCCGCAAGCAGGCTCCCTTTGCCGTGCTGCTGCTGGATCTGGACAGATTCAAGCGCATCAACGACAGCTTCGGCCATCTGGCGGGAGATGCCGTGCTGAAAGAGGTGGCGGCGACCCTGGCGGAGCAGCTGGAGCCCGGCATGGTGCTCGGTCGCTACGGTGGGGAGGAGTTTGCCATCCTGCTGCCTAACTGCGCCGAGCTGGCCCAGGCGAAGCGGGTCGCCGAGCGACTGCGGGTGGCGGTGGAGGCGCGGCTGGTGAAGAGCCCGACCTCGGATGAACTGCTGGAGGTGACGGTGAGCATAGGCCTGACCCTGGCTCTGCGCGGGGAGGGGGTCGAGGAGCTGCTCAACCGGGCGGACGAGTGCCTCTATATGGCCAAGATGGCGGGTCGCAACTGCGTGGTGGGCGAACTGGCGAAGACGCCGGGCAAGCCCGGGCCCACCAAGACGGATGCCGCCTGAAGGCGGCATCTTGTCGGAGGGATTGCGATCTCAGCTCAGCCGGTACTTGCCTGACAACTGCTGGGCCAGCAGTTTGAACATGTTGAACACCGCCATGGTCTTGCCGGTCGGGGTGCCGTCCTCGGCCAGGAAGAATTCCCCCTTGAACACCAGGATCTCCCCCTTCTGCTCCACTGAATCGGCCCGCATGCCGTGGATGAAGTCTTCGTGGTCCTTGATGATGCCGTTGGCCATCTCCAGCAGGGCAGTCTCGGTGATCAGCTCTTTTTCTGGTTGCATGTGCGTCTCCTTAAACGACTACTGGCAGGGCGTGGTGTACCCGCCGCTGATTGAAGAGGCGGCCAGCATACTGCAAACCGGGATTTTCTGTCATTGATATGACCCCGCTTTTTGCCCTGCAAGCAACGTCACCCCATCACCAGATTCTTGAGCCAGTGACGCTGACGGATCCTGCGTTGCACCAGCAGTACCTTGGAGAGCTCCTCCAGCAGTACCACGGCCACCACCCAGGAGAGGGGCCAGCCCAGCAGGCTGACCGCCACCCAGGCGAGCGGCAGGCCGATGCACCACATGCCGACGATGTCGATGAAGATGCTGTAGTTCACATCCCCGCCCGAGCGCAGCACCCCGACGATGCCCACCATGTTGAACACCTTGAGCAACATGCCGAGGCACATGATGGCAAGTACCTGACCCGCTTCCCCCATCAGCTCGCCCGGCAGGTTGCCGACCCACAGCAGCAGGTTGGTCTGCAGCAGCCAGACGGCTATCCCCACCAGCAGGGCGCCAATGGGGGCGAGCAGCAGGAACAGCTGGGAGTGCTGCCAGGCCTCCTCATACTCCTCGGCCCCGAGCCGGTGCCCGAGCAGGGTGGAGCAGGCCACCGCCAGCCCGAAGAAGAGGGAGATAAGGATGCTCTCGAGCGTCCCCAGCGTGGTCATGATGGCCAGGGAGTCGGTGCCGAGGTGCGCGTAGAGGAAGCCGTAGAGCAGCATCCCGAAAGCCCAGAGTCCGTCGTGCAGCAGCAGCGGCAGGGCGATCAGGGTGAAGCGCACCACCTCCTTGCGCCGAAAGGCGTCCCACCAGTCCTGTTTGCGCGGCACCAGGCGGGGCTCCTGGCGCCACACATAGATCAGCAGCAGCGTGGTCTGCAGCAAGCGTGAGAGAGTGGTGCCCCAGGCCGAACCGGCTACGCCCATCGCCTCGAAGCCGAAGTGACCGAAGATGAGGGCGTAGTTGAGGATGACGTTGGCGATGATGGCGATGATGCCGATCCGGGTGGGAGCGGCGGCATTACCGACCGAGCGCAGCGCCGCCTCCAGTGGCACGACTATGGCGGTGCAGAGGATGGTGGCGCCGGTGATCATCAAAAACTCGTCTGCGAGGGCGCGCAGCGCGGGATCCTGGCTGGCAAAGCCGAGCACGCTGCCCGGCGAGAGCACATAGACCAGGGCAAACGGCAGGCTCACCAGCAGGGCGCCCACCAGCGCCAGCGCCAGGGATCGGCGTACCCCGGCCAGCTCGCCGCGACCGTAATACTGTGCTGCCAACACCGAGACCCCGCCCGAGAGCCCCGCTATCACCAGCAGGTTGAAGAAGAAGACCCGGTTACCCAAGCCGACCGCCGCCACCGCCGTGGTGCCAAGCTGGCTCACCATCATGATGTCGATGAGACCGAGCAGGGAGAACATCATGGACTGCAGCGACACCGGCAGGGCCAGTCGCCACAGTCGGGTCATGAACTCACGGTCGGTGGTTTGTTTTAAAATCGCTTGCCAATAACTCATTTATGTTGACCGGGTATGTGAAAATCAAGGTTTGTCATGGGTATGATAGGGTCTGTCGCGGGTGGCTTCACTGTGAGTACCTCTCCGCTTTCTTGTTCAAAACTATCCTGTTGAGGTGTTATGGCATTTGTCAGCGAATGTCTTGAGATAGCCCCCGGCTGCGAGGAGCGGATGCTGGGGCGCGAAGGCTTGCCGCTGTTGGGGGAGGCGGGCATCTTCCTGACCGGCCTCTCCCGCTTACGGGATCACTACCTCATTCGCCGCAATCGGCCCGAGTTCCACATCCTGATGGTGAGCCACGATGAGGGAGGGGCCCTGCTGACGGATCAGGGGGAGCAGCCCATCCCCGCGGGATCGCTCATCTTCCTGCCGGCGGCTGTGCCCGGTGGCTTGCGGCTCACCGGCGAGCACTGGCAGATCAGCTGGATTTTGCTGGACGACGTACCGCGTTGGCAGCACCTGCACCGGCTTGGCCATCGCATCTGGCAGGGGGAGGAGGGGGATCAGCTCTATCATCTGCTCAGCCTGATGCAGGGGGAGGGGGTGAGATCCCCCTTGCAACCCCAGTTGCTGAGCCTGCTGCTGGCCTTGCTGGACAGGACCCTGCAAGGGGAGGTGCGCGGCACTCCGGAGCTGCGCTTGCAGGCGCTGTTTCGCCGGGTGGAGGCGCGCCTCGATGAGCCCTGGAGCGTGGTCCTGCTCGCCAGCCAGATGGCCTGCTCTGTGCCCCATCTGCATCGACTCTGCCAGCAGCTGTTTGGCATGGGACCCATGGCGAAGGTGACCGAGCTCAGAATGAACAAGGCGCGTCAGTTGCTGCTCTATACCAATTGGCCCCTCGGTGAGCTGGCCAGCCGGGTCGGTTACAGCGACGGCGCGAACTTTGCGAACCGCTTTCGCCGCCTCACTGGTCAGACCCCCGGCGCCTTTCGTCGCCTGGGTCGCAAACCTGTTGCCACGGATGTGCAAACCCTTTGAAATTGTTGGTCCAAGCTCATAGGATCGACGGGCCACACAGTCAAGGTACAGATCCATGTTTGAAGATAATAATCAGAAACGCCCCCTCTATATTCCCTACGCCGGTCCTGCCCTGCTGGAGACCCCGCTGCTCAACAAGGGCAGCGCCTTCACCAGCGAGGAGCGCAGCAGCTTCAATCTGGAAGGCCTGCTGCCCCAGAACATCGAGACCATCGAAGAGCAGGCCGAACGCGCCTATCGTCAGTTTATGGCGTTTGGCAACGACATGGACAAGCACATCTATCTGCGCAACATCCAGGACACCAACGAGACCCTGTTCTATCGCCTGCTGACCAACCATCTGACCGAGATGCTGCCGGTCATCTACACCCCGACCGTGGGCAAGGCGTGCGAGGAGTTCTCCAACATCTACCGCCGTGCCCGCGGCCTCTTCATCTCCTATCCGGACAAGGACAGGATCGATGACATGCTGCAAAACGCCACCAAGCAGAACGTCAAGGTGATCGTGGTCACCGACGGCGAGCGGATCCTGGGCCTCGGTGACCAGGGCATCGGCGGCATGGGCATCCCCATCGGCAAGCTGTCGCTCTACACCGCCTGCGGCGGCATCTCCCCCGCTTACTGCCTGCCGGTGGTGCTGGACGTGGGCACCAACAACCAGCAACTGCTCAATGACCCCTTCTATATGGGCTGGCGTCATCCGCGCATCTCCGGGGAGGAGTACGACGAGTTCGTCGATGCCTTCATTCAGGCGGTCAAGCGCCGCTGGCCCGAGATCCTGCTGCAGTTCGAAGACTTCGCCCAGGGCAATGCCACCCCGCTGCTCAACCGCTACAAGGACGAGCTGTGCTGCTTCAACGACGACATCCAGGGCACGGCCGCCGTGACGCTCGGCAGCCTGATCGCCGCCTGCAAGGCCTCGGGGGCCAAGCTCTCCGAGAAACGGGTCGCCTTCCTCGGCGCGGGCAGCGCCGGCTGCGGCATCGCCGAGCAGATAGTGGCGCAGATGAAGGCCGAAGGGCTGAATGATGCGGAGGCCCGTGGCCGGGTGTTCATGGTGGACCGTTTCGGCCTCATCACCGACAAGATCCCCAACCAGCTCGACTTCCAGCGCAAGCTGTCCCAGCCGCTCGAGCGGATCAAGGAGTGGCCGGTGGGGGACAACATCTCTCTGCTGGAGGTGATGGAGCACGGTCGTCCTGACATCCTGATCGGGGTCTCCGGCCAGCCGGGCCTGTTCACCGAAGAGGTGGTCAAGACCATGCACAAGCACTGTGCTCGTCCCATCATCTTCCCGCTCTCCAATCCCACCTCCCGGGTGGAGGCCACGCCGGCCGACCTCATTCGCTGGACCGACGGCCAGGTGCTGGTGGCCACCGGCAGCCCGTTCGCGCCGGTGGAGCACAAGGGCAAGCGCTACGTCATCGCCCAGTGCAACAACTCCTTCATCTTCCCGGGGATAGGCCTTGGCGTCATCGCCTCCGGCGCCACCCGGGTGACCGATGCCATGCTGATGTCCGCCAGCCGGGCGCTGGCGGAGTGCTCGCCGCTGGTGAAGGGAGAGGAGGGCTCCTTGTTGCCGGATCTGGCGGACATCCATCGGGTGTCCCGCTACATTGCCAAGATGGTGGCCAAGACCGCCATGCTGCAGGGCAAGGCGGTGCAGACCCCGGATGATGTGATAGACCAGGCCATCGAAGCGAACTTCTGGCGCCCGGAATACCGCCGTTATCGTCGCACTTCGTTCTGATCGAAGGTGCTGCAAAAAGCAGAAGGGATGCGCAAGCATCCCTTTTTTGTGCACGGCAGAGACGGATGGGGAATTATTGTGCCGGTTGTTCGGCAGCGGGTTCGGCAGTGGGCTCGGTGGCCGCTGGTGCGGCTTCCTGCACGCCGGTCACCCGGATCTCGACCCGGCGATCCGGGGCCAGGCAGTCGATGAGGGCAGCCCGGGCCTTGACGGCATCACACTGGGTGCCGGTCACCGGGTTGCTCTCGCCATTGCCCTGGATGCTCACCTTGTCGGCGGGCAGCCCCTTGCCGATGAGGAAGTCGGCCACGGTGCGTGCACGGGCTTCGGACAGCGCCTGGTTGTTGGCGTCCGAGCCGATGCGGTCGGTATAGCCCATCACCATGGCGTTGCCGTCCTTGGGCTTGACGTCGACGATCTGCTGGTAGAGGTCGTCCAGCGCGGCCATGCCTTCCGGCTTGAGCTCGGCTTTGCCAAAGGCAAACAGCACGTCCGAGCTCAGGTTGAAGGTCTGATCCACCGGCTCGGGGGCCGGCGGCGGGGCCACCACCATGGGGGCCGCCACCGGCAAGGCGGCTACGGTGCGGTTGGGGTGCAGTACCAGCTCTATGGTGGCGGTGCTGATGTCGCTGACCCAACGTTGGGTGCCGCTGCCCACCTTGTCGTTGTCCGAGTCATCCCCCACCCGCACCATGTAGCGATAACGGGCCTGGATGTCGATCCAGTCGTGCAACCTGGCGGTCATGCCTAGCCCGGCCAGTGGCGCCAGGTTGTCCTCGCTGCCGTTGATGGACTTGACGCTGTAGAGGTAACCGCCCCCCTCGGCAAACACCGAGAAGATGTCGTTCAATGGCAGGCGACCCAGGATCGACAGGGTTGCCCCCTGATTGCTGAACTCGTGACCATTGACGTCCCAGTCACCGCCCGACAGATAGCCCAGTTCTGCCCCCAGGTTTTCGGTGAAGTTGTAGCCGGCGAAGGCGTTGTACGCGGTGTCGTCGTTGCTGGCATCCTTGCTGAAGTCATCGAGATCATGGGCCCATGCCCAGCCCGCCCCCGCCCCTATATACCAGTCATGGACAGGTGCCGCCTGTGCCGCTCCCGTCGCCAATGCCAATGCAATCCATACCGGTTTCAGTCTTATGTTCATCGCGTTTCCTCGTCGATGTTGGGTGTTATAGGGCTCCCAGCCCTTTGTTATGTATAACCAACATTATGTATAGGCCATATGAGACGTTTAACCACTTAAGTGGCGACCCTGTATGGAAAATCTGTGAGGAGGATGACAACTATTTGGTCCCCGTGAGAGGGTGTGGAGGGTGGTGCAACGAATAAAAAAAGGGGCCGACTGGCCCCTTGTTTGGCTGCGGGTTGACCGCTTACTGCTGCACTTCCTGTACGCCGGTGACGCGCACTTCGACGCGGCGATCCGGTGCCAGGCAGGCGATCAGCTGGTTCTTGCCCTTGACGCCGTCACACTGGGTGCCGGTGACCGGATTGGCTTCACCACGGCCCTCGATGGCGACCTTGCCTGCCGGCAGACCCTTGCCAACCAGGAAGTCGGCCACGGTGCGAGCACGAGCTTCGGACAGCTTCTGGTTGTAGGCGTCAGAACCGATACGGTCGGTGTAACCCACCACCACGGCGCTGCCATCTTTTGGCTGGACGTCGACGATCTGCTGATACAGGGTGTTGAGGGCGGCAGTGCCTTCCGGCTTCAGGGTGGACTTGCCGAAGGCAAACAACACGTCAGAGCTCAGGGAGAAGCTCTTGTCGACCATGACGGGCTCGGGGGCCGGCTCGGGAGCCGGTGCGGCTACAGGTGCCACATAGGCTTTGCGGTTCGGGTGCATCACCAGTTCCAGGGTGGTGACGCTCATGTCGGTCTTCCAGGTCTTCTGATCGTCACCCAGATCCCAGATGTAGCGATAGCGAGCCTGCAGGTCGAGCAGATCGGTGAGCTTGGCGCTCAGGCCCAGACCGGCCAGCGGCGAGGTGCCGTTGTCGCTGTCACCGTTGCCGTTGACGTGGTTGAAGTAGGCACCGCCTTCTGCGAACACGGAGAAGATGTCGTTCATGGGCAGGCGGGCGATACCGGACAGGGTCCCCCCTTGGGTCTTGAAGTCGACACCGTCGACGCCACCCTTGCCGGCATAGAGATAGCCCAGCTCGGCGGCAAAGTTTTCGGTGAAGTTGTAGCCGCCGAACAGGGAGATCGCGGTGGCGTCCTTGTCGGCATCCAGACCGAAGGAGTCCAGGTCATGGCCATAAGCCCAACCTGCACCCATACCTGTGTACCAGTCATCGGCCGCCTGGGCGGTAGACGTTCCCATGGCTGCAATAGCCAGAGCAATCAGGGTTGGAGCCATTTTCATTTTCATCATTTTATCCTCGTTGAGTTGCCGTGCTACGGGCGTACTGCGCACTCTTTGTTATACCGATCGCAGATGACATTTCATGATGCGATTCCGTGACCTGGTCACGGACGGCTTGAATAAAAAATGGATGGTAACCTGGATTCTCATGAAGCTGTTTCTCCATGGACAACTAACCGGGCAATAAGCACTTTTAATAGTTCATCCAATGTCTTACAAGCGTTGCTACTGTATTCTTTTGAATCGGCTTGATCAAGTTTCTGCACAGATGTGCAGCGATGGGGTTGGTGCGACGAGGATGCGGACTGACCAGAGAGGGAGGGGGAGACAAGGGGGTGAGACAGGAGGTGACGTTTGCGGTGACAGACATGCAAAAGGGGATGCCGTGGCATCCCCTTTTCGCGTTATCTGAACGGAGTCAGATTACTGCTGAACTTCCTGTACGCCGGATACGCGAACTTCTACGCGACGGTCCGGGGCCAGGCAGGAGATCAGCTGAGCCTTGGCGGTTACGCCGTTGCACTTGGTGCCGGTAACCGGGTTGGCTTCGCCACGACCTTCGATGGCAACCTTGCTGGCAGCCATACCCTTGCTGACCAGGAAGTTGGCAACGGTGCGGGCACGGGCTTCGGACAGCTTCTGGTTGTAAGCGTCGGAACCGATGCGGTCGGTGTAACCAACGACAACGGCGTTACCGTCTTTCGGCTGGAACTCGACGATCTGCTGGTACAGAGCGTTCAGGGCTTCCACGCCTTCGGCCTTCAGGCTGTCTTTGCCAAAGGCAAACAGCACGTCGGAGTTCAGGGCGAAGTTCTTTTCAACGATCTGCGGAGCAGGAGCCGGAGCTTCTTCAACAACAGGAGCCGGAGCCGGTGCTACGTAGGAAGTACGGAACGGGTGGTAAACGGCTTCCAGGGTCGCAACGCTCTGGTTGGACTTGTAGCGTACGTTGTCGGCGTGCAGGTCAGCCACGTCCCACATGTAGCGGTAACGAGCTTGCAGATCCAGCGCGTCGTTCACCTTGTAGGTCACACCGGCACCGGCCAGCGGGGATACCTTGGTATCGCTGGTACCCATACCGTCGGTGTGGCCCCAGTAGGCGCCAGCTTCACCGAACAGGGAGAAATCGTTGCCCAGCGGCAGACGAGCGATACCGGACAGGGTGGCACCCTGGCTCTCATAACGGTTGCCATCGGTGTTGCCACGGCCGGTGTACTGGTAGCCCAGCTCGGAACCGAAGTATTCGTTGAAGTTGTAACCGACGAAGGCATTGGCAGCAGCTGCGTCTTCTTCACCAGTGTTCACGCCTTCGATCTTGTTCAGACCGTTGAAGTGAGTCGCACCGACACCGGCACCGAAGTAGATATCATCAGCGGCGTGTGCAGCAGTTGCACCCATGGCAGCCATGGCGATGGCGATCAGGGAAGGAGCCATTTTCATCATAAAATTAATCCTCGTTGAGATGGCACGTTGTTCACGTGCTTCGCACTTTGTAATTTATGTAAGCTGCTGGCTCTGCCGGGCAACAAGGGTTGCGCCGAGCAGGGATCCTAGATCCATCCAGGAGGCACGTTATCTGGGTGCACAAGTGTGCGAGTTGCGCTATCGAGAGCGCATACTTCGCCACGAACAGCCGATGTCATTCCGATGACGTGGCGCACTTTATGCTCATTTCAAAACATGATCAAGCTCACAGATAATCTGTGGGGCAGATTGTGTCGTATGGATAACTGGCTGTTTATCTGGATTTATTAGTGATCCAAGTAGGCGCGATGTAGCTTTCTCTCAAGCTTCATATAGGCCTCAGCCCAAGCGTGCTGCGGGGTGGCGATGGCGGCCCTGGTCGCGAAAACCGCGAGATAGTCGGCCTCAGTTGCTTCGCACAGCAAGGGTGTGAAGCTGAGTAAATAATGGCGGGCGAGATAGGGGTCCAGGGGCCAGATATTGAGGATGGCCCTGGCGACCGGCTGAATCGCGGCTGAACAGATGAAATGTTGATGACCGGCTTCCAGCCACTGGGCCATCTCGCTCAGGCCCTGTTCGGGCACCAGTCCACCATCCCCCTTCTCCGTCGACAGTGTCATGCGGTTACCATTGCCAAGCAGCAGGGAGCCATCTTCCAGAAAGACCCCATCGTGGCTGCGCAGGGACAGCGTGGTGGGGTGTTCGAGATAGAGGCTGCACTTGTCCGAGAGGGAAGCCAGCACGGGAGCGGCCTCGCTCTGCATGACGGCGGGTAGCAAGAATGCCTCGGCCCGGGTTTGCTGACCCTGATGGAGCTGGCGGGGGAGGGAATCCGGGTCTGAATCCGGGTGAAGACGCGAGATGATGCCGGGGAATGCCATGCTGAATACTCTTTAAGGGATAACTGGCGAATTATACGAGTTATGGCCGTGGCAACAATAAAGGTTTCTCTTCGAGACTGTTTACCTGAGGCGACTCTGCGATTACCATCCCCGAGGTTTGTTAGGGTTGTCGTCGAAAGACGCTTATTAAAGATAGAGGCTCGACCATAACGAGTCCGTTCAAAACTGATACACTTGACTACGAGTCGTCGCGAAAAATAAAGGTGGAGTGAATCCGCCGAACGGAGTATGGAACACATGAATTCAAATATCGTAACTGTTGGCAAGAAGATCCGTCAGATCCGCGAAGCGGTTGGCCTGAGCCGTCCCAAGTTTGCCGATCTGCTGGGCGTCCCCCCGACTACCCTGAAGAACTATGAACTGGGTTACCGTGAAGTTGGAGGCGCCTTCCTGGTCGCCCTGGCTCATCACCCGGAACTGCACAAGTTCACCCTCTGGCTGCTGGCCGACAAGAAAGTCGCCGAAATCGGCCAGATCGGTCCGGACGATATTGCCAAGGCTTGATTGCCTGAGCCTTGATAAAAATGCCGCCCGCGAGGCGGCATTTTTTATTTGTCAAAACAGACAGTTATTTAAATAAGTAATGTGTTGTGTGCTTCATGTGGCGATTTCAACCAAATCATCTTGGCAAGCTGGATTAATCCCCGGAAAATTCCGACCCTTTAAATTCAGGTCCCTGATCCACAGAGCGAGACAAGCATGAGCAATACCCTTCCCAAAGCCAGAGATGGCTTTACCAGCACCTTCGGCGTGCTTGCCGCGACCCTGGGCTCGGCGGTCGGCCTTGGCAACATCTGGAAGTTTCCCTATCTGACCGGGGAGAATGGCGGCGCCGGCTTTCTGCTGGTCTATGTCATCGCCACCCTGCTGGTGGGACTGCCGGTGATGATCTCGGAGATCATGCTGGGGCGTCAGGCGAAATCCGATGCGGTGAGCGGGCTCATCAAGCTGGCGCCCAAGGGGCAGCCCTGGTGGCTGATCGCGGCCATGGGGGTGACGGCGGCCTTCCTCATCATGTCGTTTTACTCCGAAGTGGCGGCCTGGGTATTCGCCTACATCTTCAAGGCGGCCAGCGGCGAGATCCTCTCGACCGATCCCGCCGTCACCGGCGCGGCCTTCAATTCGCTCATCACGGATCCCTTGCAGAGTCTGCTGTGGCAGTGGCTGGTGCTGGCCCTGATGGGGGGCATACTGCTGATGGGGGTGTCGAAGGGGATAGAGGCCGTCACCAAGCGGCTGATGCCGGTGCTGTTCATCCTGCTGCTGGTGATCGGCATTCGCAGTCTGACCCTGCCCGGGGCGAGCGAGGGGCTGCATTTCCTGTTCTCCCCTGATTTTTCCAAGGTCACCGCCGGCGTGGTGCTGACCGCCATGGGGCTGGCCTTCTTCAAGCTCTCCATCGGCATGGGCTGCATGATGACCTATGGCAGCTACTTTCGGGACGATCAGCACATTCCGCTCACCACGGTCAGGGTGATGTGCGCCGATCTGTTCGTCTCCATGCTGGCGGGGATCGCCATCTTCCCGGCGGTGTTTGCGTTCGGTTTCGAGCCGACCGCCGGTCCCTCCCTGCTGTTCATCACCATTCCGGCAGTGTTTGCCAGCATCCCGTTCGGTCATCTGTTCATGGTGCTGTTCTTCGTGCTCTCCGCCATCGCGGCCACGGGGGCCATGCTCTCCATTCTGGAAGTGCCGGTCTCCGTGCTCTCCGAGCGTTTTCACATGAGCCGAAGGAGGGCGACGCTGATCAACCTGCTGGTGCTGGGGGCGGTCGGGTCGACCTGTGCGCTCTCCAACAGCACACTGGCGGACGTGCAGATAGCTGGCAAGACCTTCTTCGATCTGTTCGACTTCGTCTCCTCCAACGTGCTGATGCCCCTGGGCGGTATCTTCCTCTGTCTGTTCGTGGGCTGGGTCTGGGGTTTCGAGCGGATGAAGACGGCGCTGACCAATGGCGGCGAGCTGGAGCTGCCCATCCTCAAGCCGCTGTTCTTCATCATCCGTTACGTGTCGCCGCCGCTCATCCTGATCGTGATGCTCAAGGGGTTGGGGCTGTTCTGAGCCTGCGGTCCGGACAGAAAAAGAGCGCCTGATGGCGCTCTTTTTCATTGGCGTGTCCCGGTGGCGCCCTCATATCAGACCGAGTCGGGAGAGTTCCTCCTTGAGCTGGTCCAGGTTGCGCTCGACGCAAGCCTCACCCTCGTTGATGGCGTCGCTCGCGCGGTGGAAGTCCATGATGGAGAGGCTGCCAAGGCGCGGACAGAGCTGGATCTCGGGGGGATCCCCGGCCATGCGGGCGCGGGTGATCCGCTCCTGCATGATGTTGATGGAGCCGGTCATCACCCCCCACATGCCGGGCGTGCTGGGTTCTCCCCGGCCCAGCCACTGACTGAAGAGGCCTCCCGGTGCGGGCGCGTCCGGCTCGTCGGTCCAGGGCTGATGCAGGTCGGTGTTGAGGTTGACGGCGATCACCACCTCGGCCCCCATGGCGCGTGCCAGGGAGATGGGGACCGGGTTGACCACAGCGCCATCCACCAGCCAGCGATCGTCGATCCGGGTCGGGGTCAAAATGCCGGGCATGCCGCAGGAGGCGCGCACGCACTGGCGCAGCGGCCCCTCTTGCAGCCAGATTTCGCGGCCGGTATCGAGTTCGGTGGCGACGCAGGCAAAGGGCAGCGGCAGGCTCTCGATGGCGGGATCTCCCAGATGGTTGGCGGCGATGCCAAACACCTTGTCGCCGCGGAACAGACCGCCGGAGAGGGCGGGATCGAGCAGCCCCATCACCTGCAGGCGGCTGAAACCGCGTACCCAGGACTCCAGTTTGTCCAGCTCGCCGGCGGCATAGGCGGCACCGACGAAACTGCCGATGGAGCAACCGGCCACCAGATCCGGTTTGACACCGAGGCGCTCCAGCGCCCGTATGATGCCGATGTGCGCCCATCCTCGGGCGGCGCCGCTGCCAAGGGCCAGGCCCAGGCGGGGTTTTCGTGCCACAGTGCGTCTCCTGCTGTGAGTTGGGGGTTCAGCTTACTCCTGCTTCCCCCGTGCGTCATCCTGCCAGCCTTCACTGCGATTGCGACCATTGGCCTTGGCCTGATAGAGGGCGAGATCGGCACGGCGAATAGCCTCGTGCAGCTTGATCTCCGGGCGTTGACGGCAATGGCCGAGACTGATGGTCACCCTCAGCTCGGGGGCTATCTCGGTCCAGTCGTGTTCCGCAATGCGCAGCCGTAGCTGTTCGGCCAGCGGGGCCAGGGGCAGACCCTTGTCTGCGACCAGCAGCAGAAACTCCTCGCCACCCCAGCGGATCAGGGTGCACTCCCGGGTCAGCAGGGGCTGGCAGAGCTGAACCAGCCGGATCAGCACCTGATCGCCGATCCCGTGCCCGAAGCGGTCGTTGACCTGCTTGAAGTGATCGCAATCGAACATGATGACCCCGATGTGATGGCTGCCAGCCTGGGCGTAGCGGCGTTCGACGGCGTCGAAGTGGTGGCGGTTGAAGGCGCCGGTCAGTGCATCGTGGCTGGACAGGTAATTCAACCGACGGTTGAGGCGGCGGGATCGCAGGCTCGAGAGCGTCGCCACCACCAGGCAGAGCAAGGTGAGGAGCGCCGTTGCCGATTGCCACAGCAGCATCTGCAGCAGGGGCAGCAGCGAGATGCGGTGGATCAGGGTGAGCGGCGTAGCGGGAATGGGGTAGACCAGCTGCAACGCACTCTGCTGCCAGTGATACCCTTCCCGCGAGGCTTCCCTGGCCAGAGGTGGTGCCGTGCCGGACTGACTGCTGGCCAGGATCTGTCGGTGCTGATTGACCAGAAACAGGGTGCCAATCTGGGGGGCGAGACGGCGCAGGGTCTGCTCCAGGGTTCTGGTCTGAATGTCGATGCTGAGCAGACCGATGATCTGGTCACTCTGGGTGATGGGCTGGGACAGGGTGATCATCTGTCCCCGGCCGGCAAAATCCTGATATGGGCGTGACAACGTGGCGTGCTCGGAGGGCGGATGCCGGCCCAGCACCTCTTGCCAGTAAGACTTGTGGTAGATGGCGGGGTCAAAACGGAACTGGCTGGAGGGCACCCAGGGGTAGAGATAGATGAAGTCGTCCGTGCCGGTGAAGTAGATCCAGGCCACGTCCTTGTCCAGCAGCTTGCTCGCGGTGGCGAGCAGGGGAGAGAGGCTGAGGGCGAGATGCATTCTCGCCTCCCGCTGGCTGCCGCCATGGGGCAGCGGGTTCAGCCCGGTCAGGTTGCCGATGAGGGCGGGCGGCAGATCGATGGGGATGCGATCCAGGTTGATGCCGTGCTCCCCATCGACTTGAAGCGCCTGATAGAGCTGGCGCGAGAGCACTGACTGGGGGTTGCTGCGCAGGCGTTCCTCGGCCTGGCCGCGCATGGCCTCGAGGAAGGCCTCCATCCGCTGATGCTGGTTGCTCAGCTGGGCAGCAGTGTTGATGACGTCGCGCCGGTTCAGCTCGGTGATCTGGCGAAAGGCGTGTTGCAGGGCGAGCAGCAGCAACAGCAGGCTGAAACCCAGCAGCAGCCACTGCAAGCGATATTTGGCAAAGGCAGGGGGCAGTGTGGGCATGGGCGTACCGGGAAATGACGGGATCGGCACATCAGTGTAAGGCAGAAAATATCCACAGTCTCAGCTGGATGTGATTTTGATGATCTTCCCGCCGGGCTGTTACGTTTTGTCACATTTATACATAGTCACGGCATAGTCAGGGGGTAACATGGTGCCATCATTGATGAAGTTTCCTCTTCTCCTTCTCTCTTACCTTGCATGGATTGTCTGATGAAAATGCGCATATGGCTGTGGCTTGTCCCCCTTCTCCTGCTGCTGGGGGCCGGCGCCTGGACGCTTCGGCAGGCCGAACCGGCCAGCAAACCTGCACCAAGGCAGGTCAACATCCGGGCGGAAACGGTCAGGCAGAGCCTGGCAGAGCCCTCCATCAAGCTGGTCAGCAAGCTGGCGGCCAATCGCTCCGTGGTGGTCAGTCCCGAGGTGACCGGCCGCATCGTCAGGATTGCGGTGCGCTCCGGTCAGCAGGTCAAGCAGGGACAGACCCTGATCGCCCTGGATGCGGGTAAGCAGCAGGCGGAACTCGCCGAGCAGAGCGCCAGCGTGCGCGACGAGAGCCGCAAGCTGCGGGACATGCGCCGGCTGGTGGCGCGCGGTGCCATCACCACCTCCGAGCTGGAAGGGCAGGAGGCGACCGTGGCCCAGGCCCAGGCCCGGGTCGATGCGGCGCGCTATGAGCTGTCGCTGCGCACCCTGGCGGCCCCCTTCGACGGCACCGTCAGCCTGATCGATCTCAGCGAAGGGGCCCTGGTCAACAGCGGTGACGTGCTGCTCCATCTGGACGAACTGGCCAGATTGCGGCTCGATCTGGCGGTACCCGAGCGCTACCTCTCCCTTCTCAAACCCGGCATGACGGTGACGGCCACCAGCTCGGCCTGGCCGGATCAAGCCTTCTCTGGCGTGCTGGAGACGCTCGACAGTCGCATCTCCAACGAAACCCAGAACATCAAGGCGCGGGTCATCATCCCCAATCCCAGCGGCCAGCTGCGGCCCGGCATGCTGATGAACGTGGATCTTTCCCTGCCTGCCCAGAAGATGACCCTGATCCCCGCCCAGTCGGTGGAGTATGCGGGGGAGCTTCGCTTCGTCTACCGTCTCGAGGCGGACGGCCGGGTGAAGCGCATCCCGGTGGAACTGGGCGATACCCACGGCGAGGCCGTCTGGGTCATCAAGGGGCTGAACGTCGGCGAGCGCATCGCGGTGGAGGGGCTGGTCAACCTGCGTGACGGTGCCCTGGTCCGCGATCTGACCGAGGTGAAAGGCTGATGTGGCTCTCCGATATGTCAGTGCGCCGCCCCCTGGTGGCGGTCGTCATCAGTGCCCTGCTCACCGTGTTCGGCCTGGTGGCCTTCGCCAAGCTGACGGTGCGGGAGATGCCGGACGTGCAGACGCCGTCCGTCTCCATCACCACCACCTATGAGGGGGCCGCCCCCGAGGTAATGGAGAGCCAGGTCACCAAGCCCATCGAGGATCAGCTCTCCGGCATCAGCGGCATCAAGAACATCAACTCGGTGACCCGCAAGGGGCGCTCCTCCATCACGGTGGAGTTCAAGCTCGGCTGGAACATGTTGGAGGGCACCTCGGACGTGCGCGACGCCATCTCCCGCGCCCGGCCGAGGCTCCCGGACGAGGCGGACGAGCCCATGGTCACCAAGGACAACGGCAACGGCGACGTGGCGATCTGGCTCAACTTCAGCAGCACCCAGATGGACCGCACCGCCATGACCGACTATGCCAACCGCATGCTGGTCGACTCCTTAAGCCTGGTGGACGGGGTGAGCGAGGTGTCCCTCTCCGGCGATCTGACCCAGGTGATGTATGTCAGGCTGCGCCCCGCCGACATGGCGGCCCGCGCCATCACGGTCGCCGACGTGCAGGATGCCCTCGAGCGGGAGAACATCGAGCTGCCCGGGGGGGAGATCCGCAACAACAGCATGACCATGGCGGTGCAGATCGCCCGTCTCTACCACAGCGCCGAGGATTTTCGTGCCCTGCCGGTGAAGACCGCCACCAATGGCCAGAGCATCTACCTGGCGGACATCGCCGACGTGGAGGTGGGGGCCAAGAACGAAGACAGCGCCTATCAGCGCAACGGCCGCGAGAGCCTGGGGATAGGCATAGTCGCGCAATCCACCGCCA
>NZ_CDBZ01000054.1:40913-46128 GCF_000819985.1 Aeromonas media
TGGCGGTGGCCCAGGGCATAGAGCGCAAGATGACCGAGATGCAGCGCTTCCTGCCGGAAGGGGCCCAGCTCGAGGTGGACTACGACTCCACCGTCTTCATCAAGCAGGCCATCGACGAGGTGTACGAGACGCTCGCCATCTGCGCCGTGCTGGTGGTTGCCGTGCTCTACCTGTTCCTCGGCCAGGGGCGCACCACGCTGATCCCGGCCATCACGGTACCGGTGTCGCTTATCTCCGCCTTCATCGGCGCCTGGTATCTGGGGTTCTCCATCAACCTCATCACCCTGCTGGCGCTCATCCTCGCCATCGGTCTGGTGGTGGATGACGCCATCGTGGTGGTGGAGAACATCCACCACCACCTGCAGCGGGGCGAATCCCCCCTGATGGCGGCCTGGCACGGTACCCGTGAGGTGGGCTTTGCCGTGGTGGCCACTACGGCGGTGCTGGTGATGGTGTTCGTGCCCATCGCCTTCATGGATGGCATGGTGGGCCGGCTCTTTACCGAATTTGCCATTTTGCTCTCCCTGGCGGTGCTCTTCTCCTCCCTGGTGGCGCTCACCCTGACCCCGGCCATGGGCTCCTGGCTGATGCGCGCCGTCGACAAGCCCAATGCCCTGACCGCGCTACTGGATCGGGGCCTTGGCCGGGTGGAGGCACAGTACCGCCGCCTGCTGGGCGCCGTGCTGCGCCGCTCCGTCTGGATGCCGCTGGTGCTGCTGCTCTGCCTCGGTGGCATCGGCGCCCTGTTTGGCAAGCTGCCCGCGAGCCTGACCCCGACCGAAGACCGCGGTGTCATCTATGTGTTCGTGAAAGGGGCCGAGGGCACCAGTATCGAGCGGATGAAGCGCAACATGCAGCAGGTGGAAGCCGCCATCATGCCGCTGCTCGGCAAGGGGGTGGTGCAGGCCATGAGTTTCAGCACCCCGGCCTTCGGGCGTGGCGGCGATCAGACCGGGATGGTCATCATCCAGCTCACCGACTGGGCGGTGCGGGACGAGACCGCCACCGAGTTTGGCCGCAGCTTGAGCGGGCGGCTGGCCGGCATTCCAGACGTGATGATCCGCACCTTCCAGCCAGGATTCAGGGGCGGCTCCACCGCCGCCGTGCAGTTCGTGCTGCAGGGCTCCGACTATGGGGAGCTCTATCAGCAGGGGCTGGCGCTGCAACAGGCCGCCGGCCAGAGCGGGCTGATGCTGACCCCGGATCTCGACTACGCCGAGAAGACCCCGGAGCTGCAGGTGACCATAGAGCGGGAGCGGGCCAGCCAGCTCGGCATTCCGGTCTCCACCGTGGCGAGCTCGCTTCAGGCTCTGCTCGGCGGCGTCAGCCAGACCACCTATGTGGACAGAGGCGAGGAGTATGACGTCTACCTGAGGGCCAACCAGGCCCAGTTCAACGGTATCTCGGATGTCAGCCGCATCTATCTCAGGGCCGCCAGTGGCGAGATGGTGAGCCTCTCCACCCTGGCGACCGTCACCCAGGTGGCGAGCCCGCAGCGGCTCAACCACTACCAGCGTCAGAAGGCGATTGCCCTGACCGCAGACGTGGCCCCCGGCCACACCCTGGGGGAGGCGCTCGACTTCCTCGATGGCTGGGCCGCGGATCACCTGCCGAGCGGCATGACGGTGGATTACGCCGGTGAGTCCAAGGATTATCGCGACAACCAGGGGGAGATGGTGATGGTGTTCGGCCTCGCCCTGCTGGTGGTCTATCTGGTGCTGGTGGCCCAGTTCGAGAGCCTGCTGACCCCGGCCGTGGTGATGGTGACGGTGCCGCTCGGCATCTTCGGCGGCCTGCTTGGCCTCTGGCTGACGGGACAGGAGCTCAGCATCTACAGCCAGATAGGGATGATCATGCTGATCGGCATGGTGACCAAGAACGGCATCCTCATCGTGGAGTTCATCAACCAGTTGCGCCAGCGGGGGGAATCCTTCGAGGAGGCCATCATCGCAGGCTCGGTGCGTCGGCTGCGGCCCATCCTGATGACCTCGCTGACCGCCATCATAGGCGCGGTGCCGCTGATGGTCTCCATGGGGGCGGGGTATGAGAGCCGGATGGCCGTGGGCACCGTGGTCTTCTTCGGGTTGTCGCTCGCGACCCTGGTTACCCTGCTGATCGTGCCCGCCATCTATCACCTGCTGGCCAGACGGGCGGGGATGACAGGGGCGCGGGATCTGCTGGTGGACGAGGCGCTGGCGGTTGATGTCGACAGCGTCCCCCCGGCGCCGGAGGCCGCGTCTAATACGAGGGACAAACCGGCCGCCTGATCCTTCTCCCGTAAAAGCGAGCCACCTACGCAGGCTGGCTCGCTTTTCCCCCGCGCTTACCCTGCGAATAGTGGGGGCAAAAAGCCATCGCCCCCGCTCTGCTCTGCCGGTATAATGCGCGACCCGAATTGTTCCAGGTGTTCAAAATGCAGCCGGTTACCCACCTTTTCTCCTATCCCCGCTACTGGGCCGAGTGCTACGGCACGGCGCCCTTCCTGCCCATGTCCAGAGCGGAGATGGACAAGCTCGGCTGGGACAGTTGTGACATCGTCCTGGTGACCGGTGACGCCTACGTGGATCACCCGAGCTTCGGCATGGCGGTCATCGGCCGCATGCTGGAATCCCAGGGCTTTCGGGTCGGTATCATCGCCCAGCCGGACTGGTCATCGAAGGATGACTTCATGCGCCTGGGCAAGCCGAACCTCTTCTACGGGGTGACCGCGGGCAACATGGACTCCATGATCAACCGCTATACCTCCGACAAGAAGCTGCGCCACGACGACGCCTACACCCCGGGCGACGTGGGCGGCAAGCGGCCGGATCGTGCCACTCTGGTCTACACCCAGCGCTGCAAAGAGGCCTATAAAGAGGTGCCTGTGGTCATCGGTGGCATCGAGGCGTCCTTACGCCGTATCGCCCACTACGACTACTGGTCCGAGACCATACGCCGCTCCATCCTGCTGGACGCCAAGGCCGACATCCTCATCTACGGCAACGCCGAGCGGCCGCTGATCGAGGTGGCGCACCGCATCGCGGGTGGCGAGACCATCGACACCATGCAGGACATTCGCGGCACCGCCGTCATCCGCCGTGAGCCGCTGCCGGGCTGGCGCGGGGTGGATTCAAGCAAGCTGGACCAGATTGGCCGCATCGATCCCATCATGAACCCCTATATGGAAGGGGCGCCTTGCTCGGACGACGAAGGCACCGCGCCGGTGGAACAGGAGGCCAAGCCCGTGCTGGTGCAGCCCCCCAAGCAGAAACCCTGGGAGAAGACCTATGTCAAGCTGCCGGCGTTCGAACGGGTCAAAGAGGACAAGGTGCTCTACGCCCATGCGTCCCGCATCCTGCACCACGAGACCAACCCCGGCTGCGCCCGCGCGCTTTCCCAGGCTCACGGCGATCGCATCATCTGGGTCAACCCGCCTGCCTTCCCGCTGGAAACCGACGAGATGGACGGCGTGTTCGGCCTGCCGTACCAGCGGGTGCCGCACCCGGCCTATGGCAACGAGAAGATCCCGGCCTACGAGATGATCAAGACCTCGGTCAATATCATGCGCGGCTGCTTCGGTGGCTGCTCCTTCTGCTCCATCACGGAGCACGAGGGGCGCATCATCCAGAGCCGCTCGGAAGAGTCGATCATCAAGGAAATCGAAGAGATCCGCGACAAGGTGCCGGGCTTTACCGGCGTCATCTCGGATCTCGGCGGCCCCACCGCCAACATGTACCGCTTACGCTGCAAGAGCCCCAAGGCCGAGCAGACCTGCCGCCGCGCCTCCTGTGTCTGGCCCACCATCTGCCCGCACATGGACACCGACCATACCCCGACCATCAACCTCTACCGCAAGGCGCGGGATGTGAAGGGGATCAAGAAGATACTGATCGCCTCCGGGGTGCGTTACGACATCGCGGTGGAAGATCCGCGCTACATCAAGGAGCTGGCCAAGTACCACGTCGGCGGCTACCTGAAGATCGCGCCGGAGCACACCGAAGAGGGCCCGCTCTCCAAGATGATGAAGCCGGGCATGGGCAGCTACTACAGCTTCAAGGAGCTGTTCGACAAGTATTCCAAAGAGGCGGGCAAGCAGCAGTACCTGATCCCCTACTTCATCTCGGCCCACCCGGGCACGACCGACGAAGATATGGTGAACATGGCGCTCTGGGTCAAGACCAACCGCTTCAAGCTCGATCAGGTGCAGAACTTCTACCCGTCGCCGCTCGCCAACGCCACCACCATGTATTACACCGAGAAAAACCCGCTCAACAAGGTGAGCCGTCAGGGCGGGGACGTGTTCGTGGTGAAAGGGGAGCGCCGCCGCCGCCTGCACAAGGCGCTGCTGCGCTACCACGATCCGGCCGGTTGGCCGATGATCCGCGAAGCCCTGCTGGAGATGGGCAAGGGCCACCTCATCGGCAACGGCCCCGACTGCCTGGTGCCGCCGGAAGGCCGTGGCGAAGCCAAGGCCGAGCGCAGCCGCAGCAAGGGCCTCAAGCCTGCGTTGACCCGCCATAGCGCCATCACCCATCAGCGCAGCAATGGGGCTGGCAACAAGGCTGCTGTTGCGGGCAATGCGCCTGCTGCTGCCAAGAACGGCAAGGCGGGCAATGGCAAGCCAATAGGTTCCCAGCTCAGCAAAGGGACTGGTGCCAACGGCAAGCCAGCCGCTCAAGGCGCAGCTCAGGGTAAGCCGGTTGGAAAACCCGCTCACAAAGGCAAAGCCCCAACCCGCGCGGGTTCAGCCAAGCCGGGTGCCAAACCTGCCACTCAGGGCGGCAAGCCTGCCGCAAAAGGCGGGGCAGCCAAGCGACCGGCGCGGTAATATTTCCTGACTTGGAAAGCAATTGAAAATAAAAAGGCGACCGGGAGGTCGCCTTTTTATTCAGCCTTTAGGTTGGGATAGTTCGTGAAGCCTAAGATATGAGATAACACCATGTTAGACTGTGCCCAACGTATATTAAACG
Source organism: Aeromonas media (assembly GCF_000819985.1). Taxonomy (GTDB): domain Bacteria; phylum Pseudomonadota; class Gammaproteobacteria; order Enterobacterales; family Aeromonadaceae; genus Aeromonas; species Aeromonas media. The sequence continues at coordinate 45,863 of NZ_CDBZ01000054.1, forward strand.
TTCAATGTGCTACAAGAAAATATTAAGGGGTTTGCTGTTATACGATTACTTTATCCATATCCCTAAATCAAAGTTTACATCTTTAACTTTCTGCTTGTAATTAGCTTGGGCTAGTGCAATTCCAACTGTGGTTAATTGTATCTTTGATAGTTGTTTATCTTCTTCATCCCAGTTTTTAAACAAAAACTCTAGGGAAGGTGCGAACAAGTCCCTGATATGAGATCATGTTTGTCATCTGGAGCCATGAAACCGTCATTCCGCACCTG
>NZ_CDBZ01000055.1:0-24608 GCF_000819985.1 Aeromonas media
ACCTTATCCAGATCCTGCAGCCTGTCCCCCGCCAGCACCATGCCACCGCTCGCCACCAGGGCGGCCAGGTGGAAGTCGTACTCGGCGCGGCTGGCGTGCTGGCCCGGGATATCCCGCAGGCAGACGCAGTCGGGATCCAGCGCCCAGAGCCGGTCGTTTTGCCAGGCGCGGCAGAAGGCTTCCCGCGCTATCTGGCGAAAACGCCGGCCCTGGCGCTCCACGTCATCGCTCACCCGCATGCCGTGCACCAGGCCGAGGCTCGGCCAGATAGGGGCGTTGCAGCCGAGCAGGAAGGCCCCCTCCCCGGCACCGCGCAGGATGGCGGCCATGCCGCGTCTATAGGCCTCCACCCGGGTGGCGGCCGGGTCGTGGAAGCGGCCGCCGTGGATGGCGCCCCAGAAGTTCGCATCGAGCTTGAAGTAGTGAATGCCCCACTGCTCGCGCAGGGTGCGAAACACCTGCTCGAGGTGGGCCTGCACCTCGGGATGGGTGCCGTCCAGCACATACCAGGGGGTGCAGCGCCAGCCGCCGTAGGTGACCCGCTCCGAGGGCAGCGGCAGGCCATCTTCCCCCTTCACGAACCACTCCGGGTGCTGCTGGAACACTTGCGAGCCGGGCTCGGCGATAAAGGGGGCGACCCAGAGTGCGGGTTCGCAGCCGGCGGCGCGGATCTCCCCGGCCAGGGTTGCCACCCCCTGCTCGAACTTGGGGGAAGGGGTGAGCCAGTCCCCCATTTTCGCCTGATAGCCGTCGTCTATCTGCACGTAGCGCAGGGCCGGGAAGCGCATCGCCCGCACCGCCAGGTTCTCGCGAATGTCGGCGGCGCTCACGTCCGCATAGTAGTGATACCAGGAGCACCAGCCACTCGGGCGTGCGGGCACCTCGTTCACCAGCGACGGGTGTTCGGCCTCGATATAGTCCGCCAGCGACCCCAGCAGGGCCTCCCTGTCCGGCCCCTCCAGGCAGATCAGCGCCTCGCTCTGCCAGTGCTGGCCGGGGGCCAGGGTGCGCCCTTCGGCGTTCATCACTATCTCGAGGCGCCTGTCCGGGTAGAGGCGAAACTCCCCGCCAAAGCGCTGACAGCTCGCGAACGCCAGCAACAGCCAGCCCCCCTCGCAGGCCACCAGCAGCAGGTTGTGCACGGTGTGATAGCCGTCGTCGTCCGTGATGCGATAGACGCTGGCGTCGGGGCAGCGGCCCACCGGCTCGGGGGCCTGCCAGCTGCCCATGGTCTGGGCCAGCATCTGGAACCCCTCTCCGTAGATGGCCGCGTCGGGAGCAAGACCGAGATCCCCCTCAAACAGCCGCCAGTGGCGAACGGCCTCGGGGCTGGACCCAGTGTTGTCCAGCCTCACCCGGCACAGGGGGCCGTCCCACTGGCGGGTTTGCAGCAGGTGGGGAGGCAGGGCGGGATCGGCGGGCAGCTGGCGCAACCTGGTCAGAAAAGAGGGGGAAGACATGGGATCTCCTGCGTGTGATGGGAAAAACGCGAGGGGCCATTGTATCCCCTGCGGGTCAGTTGACCCTGTTCCATCCCCCCCGTGCCTGTTAAACTGCGACCTCGCTCACAGTTGCCAAGATGAGGCCCCCGTGTTGTTGCAACGCGCCTTGCGCTACCTTCGTGATTTTCTGGTCATCATCGCCTGCCTGCTGGCAGGCAAGGCCCTGGCGGCCCTGCTGCCCTTCACCTTCCCCGGCAGCATCCTCGGCATGCTGCTGCTGTTCGTGCTGCTCTCCCTGCAGCTCATCCGCTTCTCCTGGGTCGAGCAGGGGGGCGGCCTGCTGCTACGCCATATGGGGGTGCTGTTCGTGCCGGTCGCCGTCGGCCTCGTGGCCTGGCTCGAGCCCCTGCGCCAGTCGTTTGGCCTCATCATGCTCTGCGTCGTGCTCGGCATAGTGCTGATCCTGGGCGCCGTCGGCCATCTCTACCAGAGGATGAACAGACAATGATGTTCTGGTTGGCCCTGCCCCTGACCCTGGCACTCTATTTCATGACCCGGGCCCTCTACCGCCGCCTGCCCTGGCCCGTCATCAACCCGGTGCTGATCCCCACCGCCGTCATCATAGGTCTGCTGCTCTGGCTGGATCTGCCGCTGGATCAGTACCAGCACGGTACCGCCCCCATCACGGCCCTGCTGGAGCCCGCCGTGGTAGCGCTGGCGCTGCCCCTCTACCAGCAGGCGCGCCAGATCCGCGACAAGCTCAGGCCCATCGTCATCTGCACCCTCACCTCGGTGCTCATCTCGGTCTGTACCACCCTGGTAGTGGGCCACCTGATGGGGGCGGATCCGGCGCTGCTCGCCTCCATCGCCACCAAGTCCATCACCACCCCGCTCGCCATGAGCGTCAGCCAGTCCCTCGGCGGCATTCCCGCCATCGCCGCCGCCGTGGTGGTGGTGGTGGGGATACTGGGGGCCCTGGTGGGCTATCCTCTGCTCAGGCTGATGCGAGTGACCGACCCCGAGGCCCAGGGGCTCGCCATGGGGGCCTGTGCCCACGCCATTGGCACCGCCGCCTCCGCCGAGCAGGGGATCACCCAGGGGGCCTTCTCGTCGCTGGCCATGGTGGTGTGCGGCGTGCTGACCGCCGCCGTCGCCCCCCTGCTGTTTGCCCTCTATCACTGGCTGACCTGAGCCCGGCGCTCCCCTGCCATGGCCGCCCCTGCGGCCTTGGCCTCTTTGCCCTGCAATCACAGCCATAGGACACAGCCACTCCCCTGATGCTGCGAGCAAGCGCACAGATTGCGAAAGACAAACGTTTCCTTTACCATCCCCGCCCCTTTGCCCATCAAGGCGTGAGCGCGCTCACACATTTCGCCGCGCTTGCTCCCTACAATGGCCCCCCAATTGGCCTTTGAGGACACAGTATGCATCCCCGCTTTGCCAAGCCATTCGAGACCCTTTCCGCCCCGCTCCAGGCTGCCTTGCTGCCCATGCTGGGGGACGATTTCCAGGCCCGTTTTACCCCTGAGCAAGTGGCGACCCTGAAAGCCTCCACCGGGCTCGACGATCGGGCCCTGCGCCTGGCGCTGCTGCCGCTGGCGGCCGCCTGCTCGGTGGCCCCCATCTCCAGGTTCTTCGTCGGCGCCATCGCCTGCGGCCTGAGCGGTAGCTGGTATTTTGGCGCCAACATGGAGTTTGCGGGCCAGGGGCTGTTCCACTCGGTGCATGCCGAGCAGTCCGCCATCTCCAACGCCTGGCTCGGCGGCGAGACCGGGATCAGCGAGATCACCGTCAACTACACCCCGTGCGGTCACTGCCGCCAGTTCATGAACGAGCTGAGCACTGCCAAGACCCTGAAGGTCTCCCTGCCGGATGACTTGAGCGAGCTGCAGTCCTTCCTGCCTCACTCCTTCGGCCCCGCCGATCTCGACATCACCGATGCCCTGATGAGCCCCCAGGCCCACGACGAGCTCAAGCTTGAGAGCGACGATCCCCTGTGGCAGGCCGCGCTGGCCGCCGCCCGCCAGAGCTATGCTCCCTACAGTCAGGGCTATGCCGCGGTGGCGCTGCAGTTCGAGGACGGCCGCATCTTCTGCGGCCGCTACGCCGAGAACGCCGCCTTCAACCCAAGCCTCCCCCCGATGCAGATGGCCTGCGCCCATGCGGTGCTGAATGGCGAGGAGCTCACCACAGTGCGCCGCGCCGTGCTGCTGGAGAGCAAGTCCGGCCAGATCAGCCAGCGGGATTCCGCCCAGTCGACCCTCAAGGCGCTGGGGCGGGTGGAGCTGGAGTACCAGGCGGTCTGAACCACCGTTGCCTGCAATGACGAAGGGGAGCCACTGGCTCCCCTCTTTGCATTTGTGTTCAAGACTCCGCTCGCCCTTGTCAGGACTCCCAGATGATGCGCTGGACACCGGACCAGCGCTCCCCGATGTCTGCGTATTTCTGTTCCAGCAGATGGCGGCGGATCTTCATGGTGGGGGTCAGCACCCCGTTCTCGATGTTCCAGGGGCTCTTGACCACCAGGATGCCACGCAGGCGGGCATGGGACTCGAGTTGGCCGTTGACCCGGGTCAGGGCAGCCTCCAGCTGGGCGTCGACCCCGGCCTTGTCCCCCTTCATGGCACTCTCGGCCAATTGCACCAGGGCAACCGGCTGCGGCATGCCATAACCAATGACGCACAACTGCTCTATGATGGGTTCCTGCCCCAAGAGCCCCTCGATGGGTACCGGCGCCACATACTTGCCCTTGGCGGTCTTGAACACGTCCTTCATGCGCCCTGTGATGGTGAGGTAGCCCTCCCGGTCCAGCTTGCCCATGTCACCGGTGTGCAGCCAGCCGTCGGCGTCGATGGCCTCCGCGCTGTGCTCGGGATCCTTGTAGTAGCCCAGCATCATGCCGTCGCAGCGGCAGAGGATCTCTCCCTCCTCGGAGATCTTGATGGTCACCCCGGGCCCGGCCTTGCCGACGGTCCCGATCTTGTCCGCCCGGAAGGGGTAGTTGAGGGTGGAGTAGGCGTGGTTCTCGGTCATGCCCCAGGCCTCGGTGATCTCGATGCCGATGCTGTGATACCACTCGAGCAGTGCCGGGGCCACCGGGGCCGAGCCACAGCCCAGTACCCGCGCCTGATCCAGCCCCAACCCCTTCTGCAACTTGCTTTTAACCAGACCGGAGATGAGCGGGATCTTGAGCAGCAGCGCCAGCTTTTTCTGGGGCAGCTTCTCGTGGATCTTGATACGGAACATGGCCCACAGGCGCGGCACCGAGATGAAAACGGTAGGCCGGCAGCGCTTGACGTCCTCGATGAAGGTATCGAGGGACTCGGGGAAGGCGATGGTGGCGCCGCTGAACAGGCTGCCGCCGTAGATGTAGACTCGCTCCGTGATGTGGGCGAGCGGCAGGTAGGAGAAGCCGCGATCTGCCGCCGTCAGGGAGACCGCCTCCACCAGCTTCTCGCAGGACCAGGCGTAGCGCTCCACGCTCAGCATGGCGCCCTTGGGCTTGCCGGTACTGCCTGAGGTGTAGACCAGACTCAGCAGGGCGTCCGGCGCCTGCACCGGGCTGTCCGGGATGGGGTCATGGGCATCGAGCAGCGCATCCCACTGGTGGGCAGCCGGCATGGTGTCGTACGGCAGGGCGATGCGCAACAGATCGGCGGGCACCCCCGCCTCCTGGCTCTTCCAGTCGTCCAGCTTGCCAACGAAGATCGCCTTGGCCTCGCTGTGGCGCAGCACGTATTCGATGGTATCGACGTTGGCGGTCGGGTAGATGGGCACGCTCACGTACTGCCCCATCTGCATGGCCAGATCGGCGATGAACCACTCTGCGCAGTTCTTGGAAAGCAGCGCCACCTTGTCACCGGCAACCAGTCCCAAGGCACGCAGTGCCGTCACCATGCGCCGCGCCTCGTCGGCGACCTCACCCCAGGTGAAGTCGACGTATTCGCGGTGGATGGTCTGGCGAAGATAGATCCGGTCGGGACACTGCCGCTCCCAGTGATAGAGCATCTCGAGCGGCAGTTTGGTGGCAATGCGTGAGGAGGAGGCCATAGTTTAATCCCTGAAACAAAAGGCGAGCCTCATTATTAACCTTTTGATAACACTCAGGGAAGCAGATTACTTAAACTTCTGTTTGAATTGCGAAAGGGATCAAGCTTCCGCCTGCTGCTGCAGACGCTTCCACATCTCCTGCACCAGCACCTCGTCCTGCTCGGAGAGCTCCCCCTGCAAGATGGCCTCGTTCAGGCTGCGTAGCACATAGCTCTTTACGTCCCGCACTAGCGTCTTGCCCTCCAGCTCGGCGCGCGCCACCGCCAGCGAGATATGACCCCGCAGGTAGCCGCCCGCAAACAGCTCGTCCTCGCTGGCCGTGGCGACCATGGCGTCGATCAGTCCCAACAACTTGTGTTCAAAATCGTGAATCGTCATTTAACGCAGCCTCATTTCCGGGATTGCCGGCAAAAAATTCGGGGGAGTGGAACCGCGATCCGGTTGATCGCGGCTCTCTGGCGCCAGGCCAGCCGCATCCTTGATGTCCTATTCCGGGTTGGCCACCGGGTAGATGACCTGATCCTTGTATCCGGTGGTTATACGCAGATAACCACTCAACGACCGGTTCAGTGCCGGATCGTCGGTATCCACCAGCAGCGGACGGCCCTCGAGCGCCGCCAGCTTGGACTTGGTGGCGAGCACCTGGATATGGTCTCGCCCGACGGCCCGGATCACCTCTGGACTCAATTGCTGATTTCCGCGCCCGAACAGATGTCCCTGGCCACCGATCAGGGTGATGATCAGGCGGCAGCGACGGCCGCGGATCCGGGTCAGGATCTCGGCGGCGGAGAGATCCTGCCCGATAAGTTGGCCATTTTCCACCAGATCCACACCGAGCAAGGTATTTTCGAGACCCAGCTCGGCCATGCAGGCGGCCACCGTGCTCCCCGACCCCATCAGATAGAGAGTATCGGGCTCCATCTGCTCCACCACACCGGCGGCGAGATCGGCGAGCACCAGCTCCTCGGACTCCTTGCCGCCCTGCTTGACCGCCTGGACGTAGCGCAGATCCCCGGGCACCAGCAGCTGGCCGTAGTGGCGGGCGCGCACCTTGCCCGCCCGAAACGCCTCCTCATCAATGTCCATCACCTCCGCATCCACCAGACTCAGGAGCTCGCCCGCTATCATCCGCGCCGCCACCCGGCCGCTCGCCGCCGGGGTCACGCCGTAGACCCCGGAGTGGATCTTGCACCCCGCCGGGATGCCGAGCACATGGCAGGACTCCCCCACCGCCGCGCAGATGTCACGGGCGGTGCCGTCGCCACCGGCGAACAGCAGCAGATCCACCCCCGCTTCCCGCAGAGCCAAGGCGGCTGCCCGGGTGTCCTCGGCGCACGTCTGGGCCCCGGCTGGCTGGTAGACGATGCTATGAGGCAGCCCCAGCTCGGCGGCAAGCCGCTCCCCCATCTCCCCGGCCACCGTCAGCAGCTCGAACGGCGTGGACAGCTCGCACAGGGGCAAGAGGGCCTGGCGGCCCCGCTCCCGGGCCTTGGGGGTGGCACCGCGTGCCAGCGCCTCGGCCACCATGCCGTCGCTGCCCTTGAGACCGACGGCACCGCCGATGCCGGCGATGGGGTTGATGATGAGCCCTAATCGAAACATGTTTTCCTCCCGTTGGATGGCTGCCATTTTTATCTTTTCCCGCCACTGGGACAAGCCATAACCCCCTGCTAGAATGCGCTGCTTCAAATTTTTCAACCAAGGTTCAATCATGCTGGAATGGATTGCTGACCCCTCAGCCTGGGTAGCGCTCGCCACCCTGACCCTGCTCGAGATCGTGCTGGGCATCGACAACATCATCTTTATCTCCATCCTGGTGGGGCGTCTGCCGGAGGCTCAGCGCCAGAAGGCGCGGATCCTGGGGCTGGGGCTTGCCATGGGCACCCGCATCCTGCTGCTGCTCTCCTTGGCCTGGGTGATGCGTCTCACCGAACCGCTGTTCAGCGTGCTGAATGAAGCCATCTCCGGTCGGGATCTGATCCTGCTGGTGGGAGGCCTGTTCCTCATCGCCAAGAGCACCCACGAGATCCACCAGAGCCTGGAGGGCGCCGCCGAGGAGCCCGGCATGGTGAGCAAGACCGCCGGTTTCATGTCGACACTGGTGCAGATCGCCATCCTCGACATCATCTTCAGCCTGGACTCCGTCATCACAGCGGTCGGCATGGCGGATCACGTGCCCGTCATGGTACTGGCCATCGTCATCGCCGTCGGCGTCATGATGTTTGCCGCCAAGGCCATCGGTGACTTCGTCGACACCCACCCCACCATCAAGATGCTGGCCCTCTCCTTCCTGATCCTGGTCGGGGTCGCCCTGATGGCCGAGGGGTTGGACTTGCACATTCCGAAGGGTTACATCTACTTCGCCATGGCCTTCTCGCTGGTGGTGGAGATGATCAACATCCGCCTGCGCGGTCATCAGGAGCGGGCCAAATAGGCCCTCTCTTTCTGAGCCAACAAAAAGCGCGACCCTGGGGTCGCGCTTTTTTATTGCCGTGAGCGGGCATCCCCGCCCTTGCCTCAGAGGGCGTTGCGGGTGGCCACAGCGTCCGCCAGATTGCGCAGCAGCACCTCGGTGTCGGCCCAGCCGATGCAGGCATCGGTGATGCTCTGGCCGAAGGTGAGCTCACACCCTTCCACCAGATCCTGACGACCTTCCACCAGATGGCTCTCCACCATGACACCGAACACCGCCTTGCTGCCGGCGCGCAGCTGACCGGCCACGTCCTCGGCCACCAGCATCTGGTTCTTGAACTGCTTGCTGCTGTTGGCGTGGCTGAAATCGATCATCACCTTCTGGGGCAGACCGGCCTTGTCCAGCCCCTTCACCACCTCATCCACGTGGGCGGCGCTGTAGTTCGGCTCGCGGCCGCCGCGCAAGATGATGTGACAATCCGGGTTGCCGGCGGTCGAGACGATGGCGGAGTGGCCGTACTTGGTCACCGACAGGAAGTGGTGCGGGGCGCTGGCGGCGCCGATGGCATCGATGGCTACCTTGATGGTGCCGTCGGTGCCGTTCTTGAAGCCCACCGGGCAGGAGAGACCGGAGGCCAGCTCGCGGTGCACCTGGGATTCGGTGGTACGGGCACCGATGGCGCCCCAGCTCATCAGATCCGCCACGTATTGCGGGGTGATCATGTCGAGGAACTCGGAGGCGGTCGGCAGCCCCATGTCGTTGAGATCCAGCAGCAGCTTGCGACCCAGGCGCAGGCCGTCGTTGATCTGGCAGCTGTTGTCGAGGTAGGGATCGTTGATCAACCCCTTCCAGCCGACCGTGGTGCGCGGCTTCTCGAAGTAGACCCGCATCACGATCTCCAGCTGGCCCTTGAGCTCGTCGCGCAAAATCTTGAGGCGCTTGCCGTATTCCAGGGCGGCGACCGGATCGTGGATGGAGCAGGGACCGATCACCACCAGCAGGCGCTGATCGTCACCGGCCAGGATGTTGTGGATGGCCTGACGGGATTCAAAGACGGTATTTGATGCGGTCTCGGTCGCCGGAAACTTCTCAAGCACCGCAACCGGGGGTAATAACTCTTTGATTTCACTGATACGAACGTCGTCGGTTTGATGCTGCATGACCAAGTTTCCTGCTAAATGACTGCGATGAAGAAACTTCAATCTAGCCCGCGGCCGGGACGGTGTAAATAGAAAATTACATTCTTGAACAAGGAATTTTATCTGCGTACCTTGCAAGTTTGGATAATGCTGCTAAAGGGCGTTGGCAAACCGGGGAGAAGATGGGAGGCAAAAACGAACGGGCCCGCACAAGGCGGGCCCGACGGACTCAGTCCTGGCTGATGCTGGCCAGCTTGGCGAAGTAGTCCGGGAAGGTCTTGGAGGTACAACCCGGATCATTGATGGTGACCGCGGTATCGGACAGCGCCACCAGGGAGAAGCACATGGCGATGCGGTGATCGTTGTAGGTATCGATCTCGGCGTGCTTGAGCTGTTCCGGCGGGGTGACGGCGATGAAGTCGTGCCCCTCCTCCACTTCCACGCCCAGCTTGCGCAGCTCGGTCGCCATGGCATGCAGACGGTCGGTCTCCTTCACGCGCCAGTTGTGGATGTTGCGAATGGCGGTGGGTCCCTTAGCAAACAGCGCCGCGACGGCGATGGTCATGGCCGCATCCGGGATGTGGTTCATGTCCATGTCGACGCCGTGCAGGGGAGCCTGCTCGGCCTCGATGAAGTCGTCGCCCCAGGTGATGCGGGCGCCCATCTTCTCCAGCACGTCGGCGAAGTGGATGTCCCCCTGGATGCTGTGCTTGCCGATGCCGGTGACCCGCACCTTGCCCTTGATGGCGCCTGCCGCGAGGAAATAGGAGGCGCTGGAGGCGTCCCCTTCCACCAGGAAGTCACCGGGGCTGACATAGGTCTGGTTGCCCTTGATGTAGAACACCTTGTAGTCGTCGTGCTCGATGACCACCCCGAACTGCTTCATGATGTGCAGGGTGATGTCGATGTAGGGCTTGGAGACCAGCTCCCCCTTGATGTGGATGCGGGTGTCGCCGGCCGCCATGGGGGCCGCCATCAAAAACGCCGTCAGGAACTGGCTGGAGACGGAGCCGTCGACATGCACGTCGCCGCCCCACAGACCCTTGGCGTCCACCACCAGGGGTGGATAGCCATCTTTTTTCAGGTACTGGATATGGGCACCCGCTTCACGCAGGGCATCCACCAGATGACCGATGGGGCGCTCTTCCATGCGCGGCTCGCCCCCCAGCATGTATTCACCGGAGCCCAGACAGAGCGCCGCACAGAGCGGGCGCATGGCGGTGCCGGCATTGCCGAGGAAGAGGTTGACCGGCGCCGATACCGCAAAGCTGCGACCCAGGCCATGCACGGTGCACTCCGTCTTGTCGGCGGAGAGCTTGTACTTGACCCCGAGCTGGGTCAGCGCCGCCAGCATGTGGCGGATGTCATCGCTGTCGAGCAGGTTGGTGAGCCGGGTGGTGCCCCGTGCCAGGGCTGCCAGCAGCAGGGCACGGTTAGAGACACTTTTGGAGCCAGGCAGATTGACCACCCCGGCCACGCTAGAAATGGGTTCCAAACGCAACGAATTCATAGACTTCCCGTACGATCTCAAGTAAATCACCTGACCGGACGTTAACAGCCCGCGCCCCGCGCGGCAAGACCGTCTGTGGCACAAAACCGGGGCAACGAGGCTGGCGGTCAGGATCTTCTGGAAAAACAGACGCCGGGGAGCCCCCGGCGTCATTGCTATAAGGGGAACACGCCTCAGCCGTGACGCTTGGCAAAGCCATCCATGAAGCTGACCAGCGCCTTGACCCCTTCCAGCGGCATGGCGTTGTAGAGGCTGGCGCGCATGCCGCCGACGATCCGGTGCCCCTTGAGCGCCAGCAGACCGGCGGCTTCCGACTCGGCCAGGAACTGCTTGTCCAGGGCCTCGTCTTTCAGCTGGAACGGCACGTTCATGCGGGAGCGGCAGGCCGCGTCCACCTTGTTGCCGTAGAAGCTGGAGTCGTCGAGGTAGCCGTAGAGGAAATCGGCCTTCGCCTTGTTGCGCGCCTCCATCGCCTCGAGCCCACCCTGCTCTTTGAGCCACTCGAACACCAGGCCAGCCAGATACCAGGCGTAGGTGGGCGGGGTGTTGAACATGGAGTCGTTCTTGGCGGTGAGCTGGTAGTCGAAGATCGAGGGCACGTCGGCTCTCGCCTGGTTCAGCAGGTCGTCCCGCACGATGGCGATGGCCAGCCCAGAGGGGCCTATGTTCTTCTGGGCACCGGCGTAGAGGATGCCGAAGCGGCTCACGTCGATGGGACGGGAGAGGATGGTGGAGGAGAGATCCACCACCAGGGGGACATCGCCGGTGGCCGGGATGTCGAACATCTCGATGCCATCTATGGTTTCGTTCGGGCAGTAGTGGACATAGGCCGCGTCGGCACGAAACGCCGGGGTCGGCAACAGGTGGCTTATCCCCTGCTCGTTCTTGGCGACCCCCTGGAAGGTCTGGATGTCCCCGTATTTCTGGGCCTCATCCACGGCGCTCTGGGCCCAGACGCCGGTCACCAGGTAATCCGCCTTCTTGTTGGCGCCACCCAGCAGGTTCATGGGCACGGCAGAGAACTGGCCGCGACCGCCGCCGTGCATGAAGAGCACCTTGTAGTTGTCCGGTACCGCCAGCAGATCGCGCAGATCCGCTTCGGCCTTCTCGGCGACCGCCATATAGGGCTTGCCGCGATGGGACAGCTCCATGACCGAGGCTCCCAGCCCCTGGAAATTACAAAATTCGCGCTGGGCGCGTTCCATGACTTCAACCGGCAACATGGCGGGGCCGGCGCAGAAGTTGTAAATCTGTTTGCTCATGACGCTTTCCGTGAGTGGATGAGAGTGATCGATGACTCGAACGTTTTTACACGACAGGCCCCCGTCGGGGCAAAGGCTTTTTGGGATCCAGCGCAACCTTTTGCCCCCATGGCCGACGCCCCGCCATGGAAAAAGCCCTGAACGGGCCAGGGCTTGCAGCGAACTTGCATGGAAACGGGGCGAGACAGCACAGACGGCTTTCTGCGCCCCTTTTTGGCACATTTACAGCTTGGCGGTGAGCTCCGGCAGCAGGGTGAAGAGATCCCCCACCAGGCCGTAATCCGCCACCTGGAAGATGGGAGCCTCCGAGTCCTTGTTGATGGCGACGATCACCTTGGACTCCTTCATCCCCGCCAGGTGTTGAATGGCCCCCGAGATGCCGATGGCGATGTAGAGCTCCGGGGCCACTACCTTGCCGGTCTGGCCCACCTGCAGATCGTTGGCCACAAAGCCTGCGTCCACCGCGGCCCGTGAGGCACCCACAGCCCCGCCGAGCTTGTCGGCCAGCGCCTCGATGAGGGCAAACTGCGCCTTGGAGCCGAGCGCCCGCCCGCCCGAGACCACCACCCGCGCCGCGCCGAGCTCGGGCCGGGCGGATCGCACCGCACGCCGCTCGATGAGCCGGGTCCGGCAGGCCAGCTCGGGGACGGGAAGGTGTTCGACCCTGGCCTCAGGCCCATTGCTCTCGGCGCAAGGGAAAGCCGATGCCCGTATGCTGAGCACCTTGACGGGCGCCGCACTCACCACCCTGGCGATGGCGTTGCCCGCATAGAGGGGGCGCAGGAAGGTATCGGGCCCCTCTATGCCCGTCACCTCGGAGATCATCTCCACCCCCAGCCTGGCCGCCACCCTCGGCAGTAGATCCTTGCCGTGACTGCTCGCAGCCATCAGGCAGTGCTGGTAATCCCGCACCACGGGGGCCAGCAGTCGATCGAGCCCGTCATTGAGCCCTTCCGCCAGCATGGGATGTTCGGCCAGCAGCACCCGAGTGACCCCGTGCAACGAGGCCGCCTGCTCCCCCGCTTCCGCCAGACCCTGACCCAGCAGCAGCAGGTGAACCTCGGCGCCCAGCTGAGTCGCCGCCGTGACCAGACGGGCGGCGCTGTCCGCCAGCTGGCCCTGATGATGTTCGGCAATGATGAGTACGCTCATGGCAGCACCTTGATGTCGTCCGTTGATCTTCCTGTCCATTCGCCAACGCGCTCGCTGGCGGCAACCAGTTGGCCCGCAGGATAGGCCGTGCCCCTCAATGCGCTCATGGGATCACCTTGGCTTCGTTCTTGAGCCTGTCCAGCAGCTCGTCCACCGAGCCCACCCTGACGCCGGCGCGCCGGGGGGCAGGTGCCATCACCCCGAGCAACCGGGTCTGACCGGCTGGCTCGACCCCAAGGGCCGCAAAGGGAGCGCTCTCTATCGGCTTGCGCTTGGCCTTCATGATGTTGGGGAGCGAGGCGAAGCGGGGTTCGTTCAGGCGCAGGTCCACGGTCACCACGGCGGGCAGCGCCATGCCGAGGGTCTCGAGACCGCCGTCTATCTCGCGGGTCACTTGCAACTCTCCCTCCACCAGCCTGACGGCGGAGGCGAAGGTGGCGAGCGGCCAGTCGCACAGGGCCGAGAGCATCTGACCGACCTGGTTGTTGTCAGAGTCGATGGACTGCTTGCCGAGCAGCACCAGGCTGGGCTGCTCCTGCTCGCACACCTTTTGCAGGGCGCGGGCCACGGTGAGTGGGGTCAAAGTCTCATCGGTAACATAGTGCAGCGCCCGATCCGCCCCCAGCGCCAGGGCGTGACGCAGCTGTTCGGCCGCGGCCTCCGGGCCAAAAGTCACCACCACCAGCTCGCTCGCCACCCCGGCTTCGCGCAGCCTGACCCCCTCCTCCACCGCGATTTCACAAAACGGGTTCATGCCCATCTTCACATTGGCGAGCTCCACATCGGAGCCATCGTTCTTGACCCGGATCCTGACGTTGTAATCAACGACCCGTTTGACTGCGACCAGCAGCTTCATGGCGGTCATCCCTCGTATCGGTTGAGTGAATCCATTTTGCACTCTCACACTTTTATGCTGACAAAATAGTTTACGTTTACGTAAACTACCAGCACTACCCTAGGCCAAGTCGAGCGCAGAGGCAAGATGGAACGCGAAGCAATGGAATTTGATGTCGTCATCGTCGGTGGCGGCCCGGCTGGCCTCAGTGCCGCCATCGCATTGAAGCAACAGGCCCCGGATCTCTCGGTCTGCTTGCTGGAAAAGGGGGCGGAAGTGGGCGCCCATCTGCTCTCCGGCGCTCTGCTGGATCCCGTCGCCCTCAAGGAGCTGTTGCCGGATCGCTGGCAAGAGGCGCCGCTCGGCGTCCCGGTCACGGATGATCAGGTCCATCTGCTGCAAAGCGACAACCGCGCACTACAACTGCCCAACTGGGCGGTGCCACCGCGCATGCACAACGACGGCTGCCACATCATCAGCCTCGGCAACCTCTGCCGCTGGCTCGCCCGGGAGGCCGAGGCGCTCGGGGTCGAGATCTACCCCGGCTTCGCGGCGAGCGAGCTCATCGTGGAAGCGAACAGGATAAGGGGCGTAGTGACCGGCGATCTGGGTCTCGACAAAGCGGGCAATCCCAAGGCGGAGCACGTGCCCGGCATGGCACTGTATGGCCGCTACACCCTGTTTGCCGAGGGGGCCAGCGGCCACCTCGGCAAACAGTTGATCGCCCTGTTCACGCTGGAAAACGCCGCCCAACCGCAACGCCAACCTCAGCACTATGCCATCGGCTTCAAGGAGCTGTGGCAGGTGCCGGCTGGCCAGTCTCATCCCGGCCGGGTGCTGCACGGCAGCGGCTGGCCGCTCGGTGAGCAGCGGGGCAGCAAGAGTCAGGGGGGGGTTTATCTCTATCATCTGGCAGAGGATCAGGTGGCGGTCGGCCTCATCGTCGATCTCAACTACCAGAATCCCTGGCTCAGTCCGTTCGACGAGTTCCAGCGCCTCAAGCACCACCCCCTGATAGCAGAGACCCTGCAGGGGGGCGAGCGCATCAGTTACGGCGCCAGGGCCATCACCAAGGGGGGCTGGCACTCCCTGCCCCGCATGCATTTCCCCGGCGGCCTGCTTATCGGCTGCGATGCGGGCACCCTGGATTTCTCCCGCATCAAGGGCATTCACACCGCCATGAAGTCCGGCATGCTGGCGGCCAGCACGGTCGCCATGAGCCTGCGCGGCGGCGATGAGGGGGGCCGAGATCTGGCCGAGTATCAGGACGCGCTGCAACAGAGCTGGCTGGCGCAGGAGCTGCAAACCGCCCGCAACTTCGGCGCGGCGTTGCACCGCTTCGGCCCCTGGCTCGGCGGCGCCTTCAACTGGCTGGAACAGCGGCTGTTCCCCCGCGCCTCTCCTTTTACCCTGCTGGACAAGGAGCCAGACTATCGCCAACTGCGCCTGGCCAGCCGTTGCCAGCCCATCGACTACCCCAAGCCGGACGGACGGCTCAGCTTTGACAAGCTCTCTTCGGTGTACCTGGCCAACACCAGCCACGACGAGGCTCAGCCCTGCCACCTCAAGTTGCAGGACGAGCGCATCCCGGTGACGGTCAACCTACCCACCTGGGCGGAGCCCGCCCAGCGCTACTGTCCGGCCGGCGTCTTTGAGATCATTGAGGCCGAAACCCCGGAGGCGGAGAGTCAGCCTCGCTTGCAGATCAACGCGGCGAACTGCATTCACTGCAAGACCTGTGACATCAAAGATCCCAGCCAGAACATCGTCTGGACCCCGCCTCAAGGAGGCTCGGGGCCGAACTATCCAAATATGTGAGATAGGTAAACCGGCTGGTGACATCAAAGATGCGCAGCCCCAGAACATCGCCTGGACCCCGCCACAGGGAGGATCCGGCCCGAACTATCCCAATATGTGACCGCTGCGATTCAGGCTGGGGCTTGACCTCAAGAGGTTCACCCGAACAAGCCCCCATGCCCTGGCTATCCCACCGGGTCATGGGGATGTGAACAGCTGCTCCGACCTCGCCGTTTTTTTGAGCGAACAGGCTGAACCCCCGATGAATAGCCCCTGACAAGCGCGGCCCGCCCCTGTATAGTTCGCCGCATTCAGGTTGTCCATCGGCCTCGTTATGCTATTTCATGGAATCGCTTTCTGTGCGATCTAAGGCCGCATGAACCTGTGCAACCATCCCTGATTACCCATGACTTCTTAAGGGGGGACAGATGATCACCGCCTACATTCTCAACAACAAGGTGCTGGACATAGTCACGCTCGGGCCGGACGACATCGTCCCCGACAACACCGTCTGGCTGGATGCCTACAAGCCGGACACGGCGGAGCGAGAATGGTTGACGGGCCTGTTCCTGGAGGAAGTGCCGGACAAGGAAGAGCTGGACGACATCGAGGCGTCCGCCCGTTTCTACTGGGACACCGACGGCCTGCACATCCACTCCCTGTTCCCCCAGCGTATCGGCCGCGACACCAAGGGTGTCCACGTCTCCTTTACCCTGCGCAACAACCTGCTGATCAGCATCCGCGAGGATGATATCGGCTTGGTGCGCCTGCTGCGCCACTACATGCGCCAGGACAGGCTGGAGGTGGAGAATGCCCTCGACATCCTGCTGGAGGTGCAGAACCTCAAGGTGGAGTACCTCTCGGATCTTATCGAAGACGGCTACAAGACCCTGGAGAACACCGCCGATCAGATCTTCGAGCCGGATCAGATCAACTCCATGCTCAAGGAGCTGATGGCCCAGGAAGAAGCAAACGGCCAGATCCGTCTCTCCCTGCACGATACCCGCCGTGCCCTGCGCTTCCTCAAGCGCAGCCTGCGCCAGCGCATGACGGGGGAGCAGAACAAGTGGATCGACGAGATGCTGCACGACGTGGAGTCCCTCTTGCCCCACACCCAGTTCCTGTTCGACAAGATCAACTTCCAGCTGGAGGCCTCCATGGGGGTAACCAATCTGGAGCAGAACAAGGTGATCAAGATCTTCTCGGTGGCCGCGGTGATCTTCCTGCCGCCGACGCTTATCGCCAGCATCTACGGCATGAACTTCGGCCGCATGCCGGAGCTCGCCTGGGAGTACGGCTATCAGATGTCGCTGGTGCTGATGGTGATGTCGTCGCTCGGCACCGGCCTCTTCTTCAAGCGCAAGGGCTGGCTGTAACGTCTTTCGGCGTCAGACAAGCTGCACAGAGATTGGGGGGCATGGCCCCCCGATTAATTCCCCCGCCTTGCAAAGGGCCGCCCCCTGCCCCATATCCCCTGCATCAATAGTTCAACCCCGGAACGGGCCTTATGACCCTCTACCCCGAACACCGCTATGACGATCACGGCCAGCTGCGCCCGCCGCTCTGGTTTTGGCCCATCGCCCTCTTGCTGACCCGCTCGGTCTGGCTGTTTCTGATGGCCGGCGTCACCCGGGAGAGCGGCAGCGCCATCCTGACCCTCTTCTACCCGGACAAGATGAGCCTCTATCTCGGCCTGCTGACGGATGTGCCCGCCATGCTGGCGCTGCTGGCCTGCGGCGGCACCTATCAGCAGACCCAAAGCATTCGCGCCAGACTCAGGCGTCACAGTCGGGGCCTGCTGCTCTGCTCTACCGCGAGCGGTCTGGTGATGCAGTTGCACAGCCTCAATCTGCAAGCGTGGTCGTTCAGCTGGCCCACCGCCCTGGTGCTGGTCGCCAGCCTCTGGGCGCTCTGGTATCTGCTCAAGAGCCGTCAGTTACGGGACTACACCCGGGATCAACCCCATTAACAGGCACCGTCGGCCGCCTCATTGACGCATGACCCGGATCTGCAGGGTCTGGCGCTCGCTCCCGCTCGCCACCCCGAGCTGTGACGGATTGGATAGCGCGGCCCCCTGACCCTCCTGGCTGGTGGAGAGCTCCCCCACCGTCAGCCACTGACCCGGGGCGCCGCTCACCTCGGTGGCGCTCTGCCCGGTCTTGATGTCGCCCCGCTCAAGCCTGGCCTGCTCGCTACTGAGCGCAATCTGCACCCTGTCCCCGATCAGGGTGGCGGTGGCGTAGAGGCCGTTCATCAGCGGCATCATGCCCACCACCCGGCCTCCCTGCCAGCGATAGAAGGTGACCGGCTGATAGGAGCCCATCTGCAGCAGCACGGGCCGCCCCGAGAGGCCGCGCACCTGCCAGTTGTCCTGCTGGGTGCGCTGGTAATCCTCGGCCCCCCCCTCCACCAGCCAGCGCCGTCTGGCGTTGTCATTGCCGATGCCGATTCCCGCCTGCCGGCTGCTGGACGCCCCCGCTACCCGCCACTCGATGAGCAGGCTCTGGGGCGGCTGGTTGAGCTGATCCAGGGTGGCCTGAGCCTCCTGCAACTGGGCAGGAGTCCCACTCAGTACCAGTTGGTTACCCATGGCACTCACCACTAGCGCCGGGTATATCTCCTTCAGGGTTCGCACCATCCCCTCGGCCTCAAACACCGGGATGACTTTCACCTCGGCCCGCAGGGGCAAGGCCCAGAGTCCACAGCACCCGAGCACCCAATACCATCGCCAACTTCTCATCGTCGCCTCCACATCAGTTTCTTTCCCACCGCCTCTCTTGCATCACCTTGCCATCATGGGCCATGGCGCCCCGATTGCAATGGCAAGGGGCAAGCTGCCTGGCTCAGGACGGTATCATGAAGGTCCTTATCCGGCTCGCTTTCGAGCCCAAATAAAAGACTCATTGAGAGACCACCCAATACAAATAAAAATGGTTATCATTTGTTGTCACAACAATATCCCTCGGATACAATTCGGACTCATTTTTTCGAGTCAGCCTCTGATGAAGCCAGAACCTGTCGTCTCCTCCCCTGCTGCCATCCATCTGGCCCTGCTGATCAACATGCTCTCCATGGGCAGCATGATGATGGTGATGCCGCTCGGACCCGATCTGGTGACCAGCCTCGGCATGGCCCCGGAACAGACAGGTTACTTCAGCGGCGGCGCCACCCTGGGAGCCGCCCTGATGGGGCTCCTTGCCGCCCCCTGGCTCGATCGGGTCAATCGCAAACCCGCCCTGCTGGTGCTGCTCACCTTGCGTTTTCTGCTGCTGATGGCCTGTGCCCTGGTGCAAGAGAGCCAGCAACTGCTGCTGCTCTTCATCCTGTCCGGCTGCGTGGCCGGGCCCCTGGCCGCCATCCTGATGGCCGCCGTGCTGGATCTGGTGCCACCGGCCGAGCGTGGACGCCGCCTCGCCTACGTGGGTATGGCGTTTTCACTTGCCGCCATTCTGGTGGTGCCCGTCGCCCTGGTGCTGGCCCAGTGGCTCGGCTGGCAGAGCCCCTTCCTGCTGTTTGGCGCCAGCGGTCTGCTGCTGGCCCTGCTCTGCACCCGCCTGCTGCCCTCGTTGCCGGTCAGCCGCGCCCCGCAGGGCCAGGGGCTGCGCCAGTTGCTGGGCTCGCCGCTCTGTCAGGGGGCCCTGTGCATCCTCTGTCTACAGATGTTCGGCCACTTCCTGCTGATCCCGCACTTTGCGAACTACTTCCAGTTCAACCTCGGTTTCCCGCGCCAGCAGATCGCCGCCCTCTATCTGTGCGGCGGCCTCGCCAGCATGGCCACCATGCGCCTGTGCGGCGGCTGGATAGACCAGGGCCGCGCCCAGGGCGCCATCTTGCTCACCAGCCTGCTGCTGGCCCTGGTCACCCTGCTCGGCTTCGCCCTGCCGGTCGGCCTACCCGTCTACCTGCTGTTCACCCTCTTCATGGCCCTGAGCTCGGCCCGCGCCAGCACCACCCTTGCGGTCACCGCCGCCATTCCAGCCCCCCATCAGCGCGCCGCCTTCATGTCCTTCCAGGGCACGGTCACCAATGTGGCGGCCGGGCTCGGCAGCCTGCTCTCCGCCAGATATCTGGTCTCCGACGAGGGAGGCGCATTGCACGGTTTCGCCGCCCTGGCCTGGATCAACATCGGCTGCGGCCTCCTGGCCTGCATCGGCGTCTGGTTCCTCATCCGGGGACTGAAGAGCACAAGAGATAACAATAATCCTGCCTCTGGTACTGCCAGACAAGGAAGTCAGTGAGCATTTGGGCCCACCGCGCCCTACCCCATAACCTCTGTTTATTCATGGAGTTTTGACAATGCAGTTGCAGCATGGCGTATTTCGTTTGAACCCGATTTTGCTCTCCCTCGGTCTGCTGGCCGTACCGGGCCTGGCCCAGGCAGAGTCGGTCAAGGCCAACGAGACCATGGTGGTCACCGCCACCCAGACCAAGCACACCGAGCTGTCCGCCCCGGCCAGCGTCTCGGTAGTGACCCGTGCCGATCTGGACAAGATGAACGTCAACAACATCGGCGATGCCCTCAAGCACGTGCCGGGCGTCAACATCGTCTCCACCAACCCCACCGGTCGCAACGAGATCAAGATCCGCGGCATGGGGGGTGACTACACCCTGCTGCTGATCAACGGCAAGCGGGTCAACGCCCGCGAGACCCTGGGTAGCGCCTACGGCAACGACTTCGACTTAAGCTCCATCCCCATGGCCGCCATCGAACGCATCGAGGTGATCCGTGGTCCCGTCTCCTCCCTGTACGGGGCCGATGCCCTGGGGGGCGTGGTCAACGTGATCCTGCGCCAGGCCAAGGAGAAAACGGAAGCCGCCGTCGGCTACACCCACAGCATGCCCACCGAGGGTGATGGCGGCGATGCCAACCAGGCCAGCGCCTATGTTTCCGGCGCCCTCATCGACAACAAGCTGCTGGGCAGCGTGGTGGTGGAAGGTTATCAGCGCGACAACTGGAAGAGCGATCAGTCCAACAACCCGGACGCCGATGCCCTGGAGAAGCGTGAAGTGGTCAACGTGCTGACCAGCCTGAAGTGGCTGGTGGCGGACAACCAGGACATCGACTTCGATCTGGGTTACAACCAGAACGACATGGACAGCTACTTCAACAACGTGCCCCGCGCCCCGACCGCACCGGCCACCCCCCACAACGTGCAGAACCTGGATCGCCTGAGCCTGGGGCTGACCCACAACGGCCGTTGGGAGCACTTCGACAGCCGCGCTCGTTACTACTTCGAGCAGATTGATCTGATGGATGACTCCCAGCTCAATGGCGGCGCCGCCGACATCACCCAGACCAACAACACGGTGGACGGTCAGATCAGCGGTTACCTGGGTGATCACCTGCTCACCTCAGGCGCCGAGCTGCGCAAGACCGAGCTGGAGCACAGCCGCAACATCGCCAATGGCAGCGTGGATGCGACCCAGAGCGCCGTCTACCTGCAAGACGAGTTCGGCTTCGGCGATCTGGCCCTGACCCTCTCCGGTCGTCTGGATCACCACGAGACCTATGGCACCGA
Organism: Aeromonas media; assembly: GCF_000819985.1. Classification (GTDB taxonomy): domain Bacteria; phylum Pseudomonadota; class Gammaproteobacteria; order Enterobacterales; family Aeromonadaceae; genus Aeromonas; species Aeromonas media. The sequence continues at coordinate 21,120 of NZ_CDBZ01000055.1, forward strand.
GTTCAGCCCGCGCGCCTACGCCCTCTACACTCTGACCGACGAGTGGGTGATCAAGGGGGGCGCCGGCAAGGCGTTCAAGGCCCCGACCCTGGCCCAGTCCAGCGAAGGCTTCTCCACCACCGCCTGCCGCGGCGCCTGCCAGGTCATCGGCAACCCGAACCTGAAGCCGGAAACCGCCGTCAGCTACGAGCTGGGCACCGCCTACGAGGCCGCGCGCATCGGCGCCGGGGTGACCGGCTTTCACAACGAGATCGAGGATCTGATCCAGAGCGATCAGTGGGGCCCGGGCTACCGTCCGACCGTCATGACCTACCTCAACGTCAAGGAGGCCCGTATCAAGGGTCTGGAGCTGACCGGCTGGGTCGACGTGCTGGACAACGTCAAGCTGACCGGCAACTTCACCCTGCTGGACTCCGAGGACAGGAGCACAGGGGATGATCTGGCCAAGACCCCGGATCACACCGGCAACCTCGGCCTGGACTGGCAGGCAAGCGAGCTCGTCAGCGCCAACCTGGCCTGGCAATATGTCGGCAGCCAGGTGATCAAGGTGCCGGCCCGCAACTCCCAGGCGTTCACCTCCAAGCACTACCAGACCCTGGACGTGAACACCAACTGGACCGTCACCCCGGCGCTGGACTTCAAGCTCGGCATCACCAACCTCACCAACACCAAGCGTGACGAGGTGGCCACCGACGCCGACTTCATCCTGGAAGGACGCACCGTCTACGCCGGTGTCGATTACAAGCTGTAAGCTCTCCCTGCGGGAGCCCCGAGATCGGGGCTCCCTTTTTGCGTTTCTACTGCCCCGTATCAAAGGAGTTGTTGCGTGCTCAGATACCAAGCACAGCTGTTCTGGCTCGGAGTGCTGCTCCTCTTGCTGCTGATTTCTCTGTCACTGGCCACAGGCGCCGGTGTCTATGGTGGCCGCGAGGTCGCCGGTTTCCTGATGGGCGATCCCGCCTTCCTGGCCGATGAAAAACTCGCCATGATAGTCAATACCCTGCGCCTGCCCCGCACTCTGGCGGCCCTGGTGGTGGGGGTCTGTCTCGCGCTCGCCGCCTCCATGCTGCAGAGCGCCACCCGCAACCCCCTGGCCGAGCCCGGCCTGCTTGGGGTCAACGCCGGCGCCGTGTTCGCCCTGGTGATAGGCCTCACCTATTTTGGCGTCGAATCCGCCTACGGTTACCTGCTCTGGTCCGGCATGGGGGCCCTGCTTGGCAACCTTATCGTGCTCGGCCTCGGCCTCATGGTGGGGCGCTCCAATCCCCTCAAGCTCATCCTGGTGGGGGTCGCCCTCTCCGCCACCTTCGGCGGCCTCTCCAACTTCCTGCTGCTCTCCAACCGGGTGGTGCTGGAGCAGTTCCGCTTCTGGAACTTAGGGTCCCTTGCCGCCTCCAGCCTGGAGTCCGTGCTGACGGTCACTCCCTTCGCGCTGGCCGCCCTGCTGCTGACCCTGGCGCTCTGCCGCCAGCTCACCCTGATGCAGATGGGGGACAACCAGGCCCAGGCCCTCGGCATCCGGCCGACCCGGGTGCGCATCGGCGTGCTGCTGGCCGCCACCCTGTTCACCGCCTGCGCCATCGCCATCGCCGGCCCCATCGGCTTCGTCGGCTTCCTGGCCGCCTACTGCGCCCGCCTGGTGGAGCCGGTGCGCCTCGCCATCCAGGTGCGCTTCTCCGCCCTGTTCGGGGTGCTGTTCCTGCTCGGTGCCGACATACTGGCGCGCTGGCTGCTGCAGCCGTTCGAGCTGCCCAACGGCGTCATTCTGGCGCTGATCGGCGCCCCCGTGCTCATCCTGGTGGTGCGCAGCGGCGGCTTCCGCTCCCTGCTGGCCGTCAAATAAGGTGCCCTCCCATGAACAACCCCACGAATGACACCCTGACGGGCTCCCTGCCCGGGACCCTGGTCCCCACCGGCACCCTGCGCCTGCGCCTCGGCCGCCGCACCCTGCTGCTGGAGCGCCGCGCCTGGCTCGTCACCCTGGCGCTGGTGCTCGCCCTCACCCTGCTCTCCCTGCTGGCCCTGACCCTGGGCTCAGGCAAGATCACCATGCCGGGAGTGATCCAGACACTGCTTGGAGAGGGGAGCCGACTCGACCAGGTGACAGTGTTCAAGATCCGGCTGCCGCGCATCGTCGCCGTGCTGGTGGCTGGCGCCGCCATGGGCCTCTCCGGCTGCCTGGTGCAGACCCTGGTCCGCAACCGCCTCGCCACCCCGGACATGATAGGGGTCAACGAGGGTGCGTCCCTTGCCATCATCATCTTCTCCCTCTACCTGACCCTCGGCAGCTGGCCCTGGTGGGCCGCCCCGTTCGGTGCCCTGTTTGCCGCCGCCGTGCTCTATGCCCTGTGCAACAAGCCGGGGGAGCAAGGCTACCTGTTCGTGGTGATCGGCATCGGCGTCTCCGAGCTGATGAACGCCATCGGCCAGTTCGCCATGTCCACCCAGTCCCTGGTGCACCTCACCAGCCTTTATCTCTGGAACATGGGCAACTTCGTCGGTCAGGGCTACGGCACTGTGCTGCCGGTGGGGATACTGATCCTGCTGGTCTGCCCCTGGGTCGTCTATCTCTCCCGCGCCCTCGGCGTGCTGCGTCTCGGGCCCGTCACCGCCCGAACCCTGGGGGTAAACGTGAACCGGGTACAGCTCGGGGTGCTGGCCCAGGCCACCATAGTCGCGGCCCTTGGCACCGCCATCGGCGGCCCCGTGGTCTTCATCGCCATGGCGGCCCCCATACTCGCCTCCTGGCTCTCCCGGGATCGCATAGTGCCGCTCTGGATTGCGGCCCTGTGCGGCGCCCTGATGCTGCTCGCCAGCGACACCCTGGTGCGGGTACTGGCCAGCCCCCACGAGGTGGCCACCGGCATCATGACCCGCATTCTCGGCGGCCTGTTGCTGCTGTTCATCCTGATCAAAGACAGACAACGGGCGGACTGACCATGCCATTCATCCATTTTCAAGACAGACCGAGGGCCTCCTGATGACGCTCACCGTGAATCGACTCCATTTCGGCTATCAGCACAAGGCCATCTTCAAGGAGATCTCCCTCTCCATCCCCCAGGGCAAGCTGGTGGGCATCGTCGGCCCCAACGGGGGCGGCAAGTCCACCCTGCTCAAACTGCTGGCGGGCCAGGAGCAGCCCCAGTCCGGGGAGATACTGCTCAAGGGCAAGCCCCTGGGGAGCTATGGCATGAAGGCCCTGGCCCGGGAGCTGGCCTACCTGCCCCAGCGCCCCCTGGTGCCGCCCGGCATCCGGGTCGAGCAGCTGGTGCAGTACGGCCGCCATCCCCATCAGGGCTGGTTCACCCAGTGGAGCGAGGAGGACGCCCGCATGGTGGGCTGGGCCAGGGAGCGGATGCAGCTCGATGCCATCTGGCAGCAGAGCGCCAACTCGCTGTCCGGCGGCCAGGCCCAGCGGGTCTGGCTCGCCATGGTGCTGGCCCAGGATGCGGATCTCATCTTGCTGGACGAGCCCACCAGCGCCCTGGA
>NZ_CDBZ01000055.1:24745-25084 GCF_000819985.1 Aeromonas media
GAGCCCACCAGCGCCCTGGACATTGGCCACCAGACCGAGGTGATGGAGGCCATCCACAGGGTCGCCGCCGAGGGCAAGACGGTGCTCATCGTCATCCATGATCTCGCCACCGCCGCCCGCTACTGCGACGAGCTGATTGCCCTGGGGGACGGCGGCATCCAGGCCATGGGCCCCGCCCGGGAGGTGGTGACCAAGTCCCTCATCGATCGGCTCTACCAGACAGACGTGGACATACTGCACGCCCCCGGCGACGGTGCCCCCGTCATAGTGCCCCGTCGGCGCGTCGACCATGCACAGTCGGCCTGAGCCGGATAGCAAGAAACCGCCTGATGGCGGTTT
>NZ_CDBZ01000055.1:25443-25770 GCF_000819985.1 Aeromonas media
GCCGGCCGGCAGGGTCGGCGTCAGCGGGACCTTCAGCTCGAGGGTGAGGCTCTGGGCCGTCATCCCCAGCCAGCGGGCATCGAGAAAGTCGAAATAGCGCCCCACCCTGGGATGGAGCGCCTTGAACAGGCTCTCCTTGGCGGAAAACACTAGGGTCAGCCCTCTGGCCCTGTCCAGCCCGAGCGCGCGGGCTCCGCCCTCCAGCCGTCCCCACTCATCCTCATCGACGATGCCGGGCCAGAGCTGACTCCCCTGCTCCGTCCCCAGCCAGGCCTCCAGATCCAGCCCCATTCCCCCCTGTGCGCGGCGCACCCCACAGAGCGCCAC
>NZ_CDBZ01000056.1 GCF_000819985.1 Aeromonas media
TTAAGTGAACAGCATTGCGGATTGTCGGGGCCCGTCGGGCAAAGAGGGACGCCATGGCGGCGCCCCTTATTTGAGCCGCATCATTTGACCCGCATCAGGCGGTGGCGTTGCCCGCCAAACTCCAGCTGGACCACCTGGGATCGCGCCATGGCATCGACCCGGGCCAGCATCTCGGCGCTGTAGCCCTTGCGGTGCATCCACTGCATGGGCACCTCGAAGCTGCCCTCGTTGACGATGAAGGTATCGGTGTAGGCATCCTTGATGATGCTGACCACCCAGATGCGCTGCTGAAACTCCGAAAGTTCCGCAAAGAGGGTGGCCATTTTCGCCGCCAGGGCGCGGAGCTGGCCGATAACGCGGTTTGCCATGGTAGAGGGTGCCTGTGTTGAGGGAGACGCATCCTAGCATCCCGGGCGCGGGGGCAACAATGCGCGGCATCAAGGGTGCGGAACCTGGCCTCATTCCCATGGGCCGGGGCGCCCTGGATGCAAGGTTCCCGTCACCCCAGCGCGCGGCGCTGGCGCTTGACTTCATACATGCTCGCATCGGCCTGGCGCAGGGCCTCGTCCACGCTGGTGTGCGCCGGATCGACCGCCACCACTCCCACGCTGGCCCCGGGGTAGTGCAGCACCCGGGACTGGATCGGCAACTGCAGCACGCTGTGCTCGAACAGCCGATGCCGGAAGCGTTGTACCGCCGCCTCGAGCGTCTCCTCCCCCGGGATCGGGCCCATGCCCACGACGACGAACTCATCGCCCCCCTGTAGCCCGCCGCGAAAAATGAAAAAACTTGCTGGGTAAAACGACAAACAGAGCTTGGCCGCATTTATCAAACTCGGTGAATCAGGAATCACCCAGTTTGAAAGACGCTTAACAGGGGTTTAAACCTCGATTTCATAGGTGGGTAAATCAGGAGCGGGCCCTATGATAGCACCACTCTGGTAGAACGCCTTCTGGCCGATGGCCACCCCTCCCCCTCGCACGATCACAACGCCCCCGCC
>NZ_CDBZ01000057.1 GCF_000819985.1 Aeromonas media
AGTGTAGTTCGTGGTAACTGACTGCTAATCATGGGTAATCAGGTACCAGAAAAACCCCAACTTCTGGCGCGATCTTGGCTCGGGGGACATCAAGTCCGGACTCTTCATGCGCCTTGGCCATCACGGGGAGAAGATATGGCTGGAGGCGACCTACAACCCCATCTTCAACCACGAGGGCAAGGTGGTCAAAATCATCAAGCTGGCGAGCGACATCACGGAGCGGGTGGAAAAATCCATCTCCACCCGGGAGGCGGCCCAGAAGGCCTGCGCCATCGCCAGCGAAACCGTCGCCAGTGCCGCCAAGGGGCGGGAAGTGATCGACAAGGTGCTGGAGACCTCCTCTCACATCAACACCTCGGTCAACGAGGTGAGCAAGCAGATAGATCTGCTCAATCAGCAATCCAAGAGCATAGAGTCCATCATCTCCACCATCAGCGGCATCGCGGATCAGACCAACCTGCTGGCACTCAATGCCGCCATCGAGGCGGCCAGGGCTGGCGAGCAGGGCCGGGGGTTTGCGGTGGTCGCCGACGAGGTGAGGCAGCTGGCGGCCAGAACATCGACCTCCACCAACGAGATCGTCTCGGTCATCAAGCACAACTCCGACATCACCTCCAAGATCACCCAGACCGTCTCCGTCGTCTCAGGCAAGGCGGTGGCGGGGCAGGATCAGGCCAACATCATCGCCGACGTCATCAAGGAGATCATCGAGGACGCGAACTCGGTCTCGGACACCGTCAAGAGTCTCTCCATCTGAGCTCGGGGTACGCCATCCAATAAACAACGCGGGGCCTGGCCCCGCGTTGTTTATTGTCATTCAGGATGTGTGAAAAGGCGTCAATCCTCTCCCTGCAGATAGTGCCTCGCTTCCTCGTCGGCCTGACCCAGGGCCAGCTCCCACAACTCGGCGATGCAGAGCCCCTCCTCCCCCACCGCCGCTTCCTCCAGGGCCTCCAGGGCCCTGGCATCGGCCAGGGTGAAAGGGTGGTGGCTCAGTAAAGCTTTGGCCTCGGCCAGCAACTTCATGTCGCTCATGGTGTGGCTCCTTCATGGCCAGCATAGGTCCCTGTCCAGACTGTAGCCGATCGGGGGAAAGTCAACTCTGGGCGGCGGCGCTGCGCACCCGGTTTTTGCCAGCGGGCAACTGACCGACCCCGATGCCGGCCAGCACGGCGGCGCAGGCAACCCATTGCAAGGCACCCAGCGTCTCCCCCAGCAGCAGATAGGCGAGCAGCAGGGTAAAGACCGGGATGAGGTTCACATAGGCGGCCGCCAGGGTCACCTTCACCTGGGTGACAGACCAGTTGTAGAGCAGGTAGGCGCCGAGCGTCACGAAGGCGCCGAGGAAGAGGATGACCCCCATGTCCTGCCAGTCCCAGGTTGCAGGCCAGGGGGCACTGAAGGCGAAGGGAGCGAAGAAGAGGGTGCCGACGAAGGCCTGCAGGGCGGTCAGGGTCAGCACGCCGTAGCGGCTGGAGAGCTTCTTGAACACCACTGAGTAGGTGGCGGCGCAGAGCATGGCCCCCATCTCCAGACTGTTGCCGAGCAAGGCATTGGGAGCGAACTCATCGGCACCCTCGGCCAGCCCCAGCAGGGCGATACCGCAGATGGCGATGGCAAAACCCAGCAGCTGGCGTCGGCTCACCCGCTCCCTCAGCAGCACGAAGGCCACCAGGGCCACCATCAGGGGCAGCAGCGCGCAGACCATGCCCGCCTGCCCGGCACTGGTGTAGCGCAAGGCGTTGACCTCCAGCAGAAAATAGAGGCAGGGCTCCAGGGCGCCCATCAGGGCCAGCCAGCGCCAATCCCCTTTTTGATAGTGGAAGTTGCCGAGGTGACGGTAACACAGCAGCCAGCAGCCCGATGCCACCGCCATGCGCATAAACAGCACCTGGCCGAAGGACCAGACCTCCAGCACATGTTTGAGGGCGATAAAGGAGCTGGACCAGAGCAACATGGCCAGGGTGAGGGTCAGTATGGGTAGCGGGCGCACAATGCCTCCATGAATTGGGCCCCCGAATAATAACCATACGGCCTTGCGGTTGTCTAAAGGCACCTAACATCAGATAATACCGCCGCCTTCACACCGGAAAACCCATCGTCAATGACTGAGTACCTGCTTTTACTGGTCAGTACCGTGCTGATCAACAACTTCGTGCTGGTGAAGTTTCTCGGCCTCTGCCCCTTCATGGGCGTCTCCGGCAAGCTGGAAACCGCCATCGGCATGGGACTGGCCACCACCTTCGTGATGACGCTCGCCAGCGCCTGCTCCTATCTGATGGAGCACTATATCCTGATCCCGCTGGACATCGCCTACCTGCGCACCCTGGGCTTCATCCTGGTGATCGCCGTGGTGGTGCAGTTCACCGAGATGGTGATCCGCAAGAGCAGCCCGACCCTCTATCGCCTGCTCGGCATCTTCCTGCCCCTCATCACCACCAACTGCGCCGTGTTGGGCGTCGCACTGCTGAGCATCAACGAACGTCACAACTTCATCCAGAGCATCATCTACGGCTTCGGGGCTGCCTGCGGTTTCTCGCTGGTGCTGATCCTGTTTGCCGCCATGCGTGAGCGTCTGGTGGCCGCCGACGTGCCGGCCCCCTTTCGCGGCGTCTCCATCGCCATGGTCACCGCCGGCCTGATGTCCCTGGCCTTCATGGGCTTTACCGGCCTCATCAAGATATAGCGCTATGACTCACATACTCTTTGCCATCCTGGTGCTGGCCCTGCTGGCCCTGGCCTTCGGCATCATTCTGGGCTATGCCGCCGTCAAGTTTCATGTGCAGGCCGACCCCATCGTCGACAAGCTAGATGCCCTGCTGCCCCAGACCCAGTGCGGCCAGTGTGGCTACCCGGGCTGCAAGCCCTATGCCGAGGCGCTGGCCAACGGCGACAAGATCAACAAGTGCGTGCCCGGTGGCGATGCCACCATGCGCAAGATAGCGGATCTGATGGGGGTCGAGCCCCAGCCCCTGGACGGCGGTGAGCAAGCGGCTACCCCCGTCAAGAAGGTGGCCTTCATCCACGAGGACATGTGCATCGGTTGCACCAAGTGCATCCAGGCCTGCCCGGTCGATGCCATCCTCGGCGCCACCAAGGCGATGCACACCGTCATCGCGGCCGAGTGCACGGGGTGCGATCTCTGCGTCGATCCCTGCCCGACCGACTGTATTGAAATGATCCCGGTGCCGACCACGGTCGACAACTGGAAATGGGATCTGGCCAAGGTCGCCATTCCGGTCAAGATAGTGGAATAAACAGCGGAGTAACCATGCAGCATCTGCTCGAACGCATCAAAGCCGGCACCCTCTGGGATTTCCACGGCGGCATTCATCCCCCCGAGAACAAGCACCAGTCCAGCCTGACCCCTGTGGTGGACGCAGGCCTGCCTCCCCAGCTCATCATCCCGGTGCGCCAGCACGCGGGTCCCGCCGGCGAACTGCTGGTACAGGTGGGAGACAAGGTACAAAAAGGCCAGCCGCTCACCCGCTTCGACAAGGGGCGCATCGTGCCGGTGCACGCCTCCACCTCCGGCACCATCACCGCCATCGAGCAGCACACGGTGGCGCACCCCTCCGGTCTTGATGATCTCTGCATCATTCTCACCCCGGACGGGGACGATGCCTGGGGTGAGCGCAGCCCCCAACCCGACTATTGGAATCTGGAGCGGGGCGAGCTGCTCGATCGCATCCAGCAGGCGGGGGTCGCTGGGCTCGGTGGCGCCGTCTTCCCGACCCACAGCAAGCTCGATGGCCGCGGCCAGCTCACCGAGATCCTGATCGTCAACGGCCTGGAGTGCGAACCCTACATCACCACAGACGATCGTCTGATGCAGGAGTATGCCGACGAGATCATGGAGGGCATCCGGGTGCTCAAGCACCTGCTCAAGCCCAAGCTCACCCTGATCGGGGTGGAAGACAACAAGCCGGCGGCCATCGACGCCCTGACCCGCCATGCCACAGACGCGGATGTGCTGGTCAAGTCGGTGCCGACCAAGTACCCCTCCGGCGGCGCCAAGCAGACCATAGAGCTGCTCACCGGGCGCCAGGTACCCAAGGGGGGCCGGGCGGTCGACATGGGCATCATGGTGCTCAACGTCGCCACCGTCTTCGCCATCAAGCGCGCCATCATCGACGGCGAGCCGCTCATCTCGCGCATCGTCACCCTCACCGGTGACGCCTTCAAAAAGCCCGGCAATGCCTGGGTGCGCCTCGGCACCCCGGTGCGCTGGCTGCTGCAGCGTTTCGAACTGCAACCGGAGGCGGATCAGCGGGTCATCATGGGGGGCCCCATGATGGGCTTCACCCTGCCCCATGCCATGGTGCCTGTGGTCAAGGCCACCAACTGCCTGCTCTCCCCCACCCGCGCCGAGCTGCCTCCCCCCGGCCCCGAACAGGCCTGCATCCGTT
>NZ_CDBZ01000058.1 GCF_000819985.1 Aeromonas media
GTCTGCCAAGGCGTGGCCAAGGTCATCTTGAGATAATCTGCCGAATGGACGATAAGTCACACTCTTCGTCAATAACTCAATGATTTAAAACACATTTTAAATGGCGCGCCCTGCAGGATTCGAACCTGCGACCCACGGCTTAGAAGGCCGTACCTGTTAATAGAGTTAAAATGTCATCAGAATACGTCAAACATCAAATAAATATAATACTTTAAAATCAATGTCTTATTGCCGTTAAGTCTGTCTAGGTTAGCTGAGGAAATTTTATGTTGCCAAAATTAGCACTTCAGGTTTCTGCATTTTTAGTTGTTTTTTTGATCTAAAATGGATCATTCACTCGCTCGTACGCAAAAAAAATGAGCCTCGATAGAGGCTCATTTGGGGCGATGCAAGAGGCATTTGTCACATTGGTCAATTATCGTTTTAAGCGTTGCGCTTTCGAACTGAGTCCACCCAAAATTGAATCTGCAATCTCAGTGGGAAATGTATCAGGCAATTGCTGACGAACGATTGATATTACCTCATCCAGATTATCCGTCAGTTCGCTGATGATTTTTTCCATCTGCACTTGTTCAAAACCAATCGCCTTGGCCGTTTGATAAAAATGGCGAGGAAATATCTGCTCTATCGCGTATTTTTTGCCCTTGGTTGCAGTAAGCCCCATGGCCAACTTGGCATCACGGGGATGTAATCCTTTACCACCAAATGCAGGATACATGGAAAGGATGTCGTAAAACGGTGTAAGCCGGAAACGCCCTTCAGGTTCGATAAACACCGAGAAATTCTTGGCATGGCCATCAGTGGCAGCCAGCAGCCAGAACAACACCTGAGACTTCATAAACAGGTACCGATCCTGCTCCGGCGTGGCCGATCCCAGCAGGGTCGTCATGATGTCAGCAATGCCCGGTCCACCATGGCTCTCGTACTTGCGTGCTGACGGTACATTCAACACCTGGCAGAAGTCCTCTTGGGGCAGGCGCATGATCCAACTGCGATCCGTGGCGTAGCGCCGATCGAAGCGTTCCACCGCCAGAGCCTTGACCTTGCCGACCTGCATGATGAAGCAATGGGGAACCGGAAGACCCAATGCTTTGGCGATCAGGGTGCAGAGATATTCGTTTTCTACGCTCTGGGAGAGGTCTATCGAGTAGGAGTGGCTTTCGATCTTGCCAATGGGCAGCTTGATAATGTGGGTGGTTGGGGTCGCTGCATGCGGTAAGCACCAACGGTTGTCGAGGTAGAGTAACGCGGTCTTTTCCTGAGCCCCGGCGATGGATATCCGAAAATCGTCCTCTTCCCTCACCATACCAAGCGGGATCCCTTGCTGGTAGCTGGTCATGATCTGCTCCAGTTCGGCGTCAGAGAGCGGCTTGCACTCAATGCGCTTAACGTCTGGCACAGGTCTGCCCTGAGCCACCAGTTGCAATGCCCCCACGCTGTCCTGGCCAATGCAACTGAGCAGATCAAAGGGTTGGGTGGAATCGGCTTGATAGCGCGCCACCACCCGGTTTCTTACTTCCGGGTTATCTGGCAGCAGATTATCGAAGAAGTTATAGGCCTGATCGCCCTGGTAGCGCTGCTGGCGTAATGGCATGGAGAGCGAGATGGGGCGGCTGCCTGGCAACTTCACCCACGATTCATCGTACTGAAATTGGTGAGCACCATTGGTCGCCTTGGTAAAGGTACCTACCCGGTATCCGTTCATGTAGACCGTCAGGCTGGCCATTACCACTCCTCCTTCCAGCCAGGCGTGGCGTTTTCCGCAGGATCGGTGCGGGGCCTGATATCGAGGGAGAGTTCCAGTGCGGCGAGGATCTTGAACAAGGTCTCCAGCTTGGTTGACTCGGGATTGAGCTCGAAGCTGGACACCGTGTCCTGCCTGATCCCCACCTTGCCGGCCACTTTGCCTTGGGAGAGCTTTTGCGAAAGCCTGGCATCCTTGAGACAGGCACTAAGTTGCTTGGCGCTGGTTACTTTCATGATTTGACTTACCTGGTAGCGTAATTTCTTTTAATTTACACGCTGTGGCAGGTATATCAATATTTACCTGCTTTAGGCGGTAAATGTTTTTCACACGCTAAAGGCGGTATTTAACCTTGATCCTCAGGTATGGGTGTCGCACTTTCGATTCAAGGGGCCATTAAAACAAGGTGTAACGAGTTTCAGCAGGAGTGCACTGGGGTTGGCGCAACAAAAGCCAAGGCAGCGATGGTGCGTCGGTTGATCGTCTCTGTCAGTGAGTCCATGATTGTTGCGATCGCTTCACGGGAGCTCACAAGTTCGCACCCGCGTTCGCTTCTTTAAATACCTTCTTGAATTGATGAGCACGAAATTTTGCCAATCTAGCCGAGGTTTCTCGGGAAAATTTGCAAATGCAGTGATGGTGTCATACCAAGCAGCCACCTCCATTGAAGATCTAAACTGGACAGGTCCCCAGTGTTATCGAAAACGGGGGGGCGCAACCAACAAGGTAACTCTGACATGTTGAAACCCATTCTGGTACAGCTCCGAGAGGCCTTGGCCGAGCTGCCCTACTTCACCCATATCGACAACCAGCATGACTACGAAAGTGCGCTGGCACTGATAGATGAGCTGGTGGATGACTACGATAACAACGTCCAGCTGTTAGACCTGCTGGCGGCCAGCATTGAGCGTTGGGAAGATAATGCTGAAGAGTTTGCCGAGTTTAACCGGCGGGTGGCGGCCATCCCTGCGTCATCATCGACATGAACCACTAGGCTAACGTCTTGCCGCCGGGCGCAGCCTACCGCATGAAGTCCGAGCACGACAACAAGCTGCTGATGGATCTTCGATCCAAAAATCGGATGGTTGCACACACTCCAGGGTGGTCAAAATTGGACGCTGAAAACCCCGGATGGATGAGTCAGACAGGAATGCCGCCTGACGGCCTTTGCTTTTCAGTGGTTCGTCTCCATCGGAAGCGCCCAAGTGAATTCCCCTTTATTACTACACCGGGGCCCAGATCAGCAGGCGCTGCCAGTTCGCTCACACAATGAGGGGAGGAGGGCCATGACGCGACTAATGCTGCGATGACAATAAGGGGCATCGTAGCGTTGATCTCCAGCCCGCGCTTGATCAACGTTGACTTGCAAGAGCTGAGGGTAGTGATGGCAAGGATGGGATTCTAAATCATAGGTCCTCCAGGTTCACGCTGACGAACTCCGACCGTTTGACTCGCTCATCGACAATACGGTTCAGCTCGGCATCTTCGGCCAGTTCCAGATAGTAGGCGTAGAGCTCAGGCGGCACACAATAGAATGCTGGCTCGTTACGATAGAGGATGGCGACGGCATCGCCTTTTCCCTCTTTGATGGTCCCCATTGGATTGCGTCTGAGCTCTGTGATATTGGCAGTGGTGGCTGCCAGGCTTTGGTAACTCATGATGATGTCCTCGGCATAGAGCACCGCACTATGGAATACCTTAATAGATACTCAACTCGACGATTGTCACAGTATCAATCAGCGCCCATGTTGCGCTTTCCACGCGATAAACTCCGAGGGCCGTAAACCATAGCGTGCCAGAACACCTTCATGCAGCCTTCGCAACTCTTCAACAATCAGTGCCTGTACGGCCGATCGCTCTTGCTGCGGGACGTTCTCTGACACCGCTTGTTCAATGGTGCTGAGTGGATCAAGTTGGATCGACGTGACGACCCCACGGACAGTCTGTTTGATAAGATCCCGCCATGCTAGGCGAAGTGGGTCAGGTTCGGCGAGATCCCGCTTGATGGCAAGATATTCTTGGGTTGAACGTTCATAAGCCCACACGTACAGGTCGCGTAGCAGTTCGATGCGGGCCATTTCGTACACACCGAGGGTGGCGCGGCTGTAGGCCTGTTCTGGTACATCGAGGAAGGTGAGCGGGCAGAGGTTGCCACGAAACAGGGGGAGATTCGCGGCTAGGCGGGAAGTGCGTTTATTGATGTCGGCAAAAGGTTGTAGGTAGGGCAAGTGCACCATCATGAAAAACGATTGTTCAAACGGATCGTGGATCTGATTGGCTTTGCTCAGCACCTCGTCCAGCACCTCTTCGATTTGTTGTGCCGTGGATAACGGGCGATAGATACTTTTACTGATGTCGACAGCATGTTGGCGAATGCGCCCCTCATCGGCAGGGTTGGGTAGCAAGTTTTCCGCCAGGGCGCTGTGCAAGTTCATCAGGGTGTAGCGGTTAAATTCGGCACTGTCGATGTTTTCGACCAGTAACTCGATCGCGGTTTTATGGTTCAGGATCATCTGCGTTTCGATGGCTCCCTTACCCCGCGCGGCCTTGCCGTGCTCGATAAGTTCACGGGTGTCTAGCCTGCTATAGGTATTACCTTCCAGGTGGCTCGATGCCCATGATAAGTCGATCAACAAACGGTTCAGGATCGCTCGACTGTATGTGCCGGCAGGCTCATCGATGTCTGTGGTCTTGCCCATGTTGTGCAACTGACGGCGCAGTGATTCGGACAGGTAACAGGTTTCGTTGGGATGATATGCCTGCAAGAAATCATGCTGATAGCCCACGGGCTTGCGGGCTGGGAGGGGCTGGTCGATATAGGCAAGGATATCCAGGCTGTCGGCAGAGAGTGGGATGAACGCGGGGAAACTGTCCACCTTGGCTATCCGGGGCTCGGTATGGCTCTCGGAGTCAGCATGATAGCGGCGAGCCCGTCCTTCGCCTTGGGCTGTGATGTGGCCGCTTTCAATCAGCTTGGCTATCAGGCGCTGTGCGGTGCGTCTGGCAATGCTCGGGTGGCGGCCCAGCAGTTCAGCCAGCGTCAATCCGCTTTCGGATCCCCTGATAGTCTCTAGTAGGTCTGTGGTCGCTGACATCGTGTTTGTTGGCGCGTTTTTCATATATATGGCGCCATTTTGGCGCAGTTAACTAAACTGCGCCAGTTTTAGTGGCAAGTTTGGCGCAGTTTTGCGGTGGCTTCATAGGTTAACGTTTGGGGTTTGAAAGAGTCCTGCATCGTTGATGGTATGGTTTAGATGGGCTAGTTTAAAGGCGCAATGATACAGGGAGCCGCCTCGCCATGTCCTACGCTGCTTATCGTTCTGTTCGCCAGATCCGCCAACCGAAGGGGCTGATGGCCTCGCTGGCCTTGCCCCAGGAGCTTGTGGGGGCGCATCATCTCATTGTGGCTGGAATGGCTCCCTCCATCGTCAATGAACTGGCTGCGTTGCTGGGCTGCGACGTCAAGATAGTCTGTCAGCTGGTTGGCATTGACCGCTCGACGGTGACACGCAAGCGCACTGCGGCGGCCCTGCTGTCCCGCGCTCAGAGTGCCCGTATCTATTCATTCGTTAGTGTGATGGAGGCTGCGGAGTCGCTGTTCGAGGGGGACAGGGGGAAGGCGCTTGAGTGGTTGAACAAACCTGCCCGGGCGCTGGGAGGAAACCCTCCTGCTACTTTCCTGACGACCGCTGTCGGAGCTCAGGCAGTTATCGATCTCATCGGTCAGATTGAGCATGGCGTCGTCGTTTGATGGCGACCTATCTCGCTGAAGGCGTTACCGCTCGACAGCGGTGTCCAGCATGTGCAGGAGAAAGCCAAGTATTGTTCAATTGACGTCACCCGAGTCAGTCACATTCCCCCTTGCATATCGGCTAAATGATCCCGCTCCCTCGACGATTACCCACTTGGTGAATTGCATCTCCATTCCTGACTTCATTCACAGTACCTGCCTGCGGTAGGCCTGCCATGCGCAGGTTCAGAGGTTCGGTGTGTGGCTGAATCGGTTTATCGCTAAGGAACTGTTTGAAAACAAAATACATTTTTATGTAATGTGTTAGTAACGGGTGATACACGGGGTTTACATGAGGACGAAGGAGTCAGGGAACTATCAGATCCATCCGGCGTTAGTCGCGTTTCGTGAGGCGTGGTTGGAGTTGGGCTTCAAGACTGGGCTGCCGATTGCCGATCAATTCCATACGCTCTGGGAGTCAGCCATTATTCTCTATCGTCCCTTGTCGTCAGGCGATGATGTGGGCAGTGCGCTTATGATCGTAGGGCCATTGTTGCCAGTATTGTCTTGGCCGTCGCCAATCAAACCGCCGCCTGGGCAACGATTGATCCCCTGCGGGCTGAATGATGGTGAGGTCGAGCAGCATCTGGCCGGGGAGTGGCTGAGGTTGATGACGCTGTTAGGGGAGCCCCGTCTCATCGAATGCAGCCGACGAATTTTCAATCGCGTTCTGACAGACGAGCAGCGTCTTAACTGGTTTCAGAAGAAGCGGTTGTCTCAAGACTATTGGGCCAAGGTGTGCGGGTTGTCCCGGGAACAGCTGGCGCATGCTCAGGAGGCGCTGAGCAAGTCCCGGCAAAAAGACAAAAAGAACGGGATGGTATCGGTGCCCGAACCTAACTTCTTCTTGCAGAGGTTAGCCGATGAGTGATGACCTTTCGCAGGAGCAGGCAGTGGAGGGTCTTGACGCTGAACCCGCCCGTTCCCTTACCCGACAGCTGGTGTTTCCGGAGGCGTTGGCCGAGTGGCACCGGCAAATCCTTGAATCGTTGCAAGCCTGCTGTCAGGGGATCCTGGGATTGGATCCAACACTGACCGCGTTGTTGGCCGCCGAGCTGCAGTGGATCGATTCTGTCTCATCCAAAGAGATGCTGCCCCCATCGCCACTCTCTGCCATGCAAATGCGTGAGCGGTTGAGTAAAGATCGGAGACTCAGCCAATTCTATCTCGTTGACGCCATCTTGGCGGAATTGCGTAGTGGCCATAGCCTCAACGGTGAGCTATTTGCTCAGCTCAAGTCCGTGACGATCCTGGCCGTCTTGGCGTTATCACATATCAATTTTTCTCAGGGTATTGCCGAGCGGGACCAAACGGTCGAAGAGGCGCTGCGCAACGTCAGGCTGATGGCGAACAATCAACGTGAGGTGATGATTAAGGCCCTGTCTGAGGTCGATTTTACGCAGCCGATACTGACGCTATTGCAAGCCATCAAGATCCAGAGAGAGCAATATGCCAATAACAAGCAGGTGAGCGTCAATACAGGGGCCTTGGAGGCCCTACTGAGCCGACTCTATAAGGCGCGAGCCAAAGAGATCAAAACGGGTACCCGGTCAACCGGCGAACGCCAGCGGTTCCAACTGGAGGCGCGTTATCAAGAGCAGCTCGACGAGCAGACCCAAATCCTGTTGCTACGGGAGGTTCTGCTGCAGCGCGGCAAAGTCAAACTGACCGAGTGGGAGGGTGAAGAGGAGCGAGGAACCCTCCCTGAGCAGCAGACGCTGCTGGTGTCCTCTCAGCCACAGGGGTTGATGGATATTCAGGCGAGGGTTTTGCAAAGCGCCTCGGTAGCGCTCTCCATGTCGATGCGTCATCTGCAGTTGCCGGCCAACCTTTGGATTGCCACAGCGTCACAGATCACACGCCTCGTCGATGCCTTGATGCCTCAGGCGGTCGATGAAACGGCGTTGCCGGCGCTGTCGATCCTGCTGCAACTGGTGATGGGCACGAGTAGCGAGGACTTGCACAAGCTGCCGGTCTGGCCGAGTACTGAGATTAAATTGCCTGCTCCTGGCTCTCGATTTGCCGATGACGACGGACCCTCAAAGAATGCCAGTGGTATTTGGCGGCTTCCTCATGGGGCGTATCTACAACGCTATGTAGAGGTTGCCCACAGCCGAGTGCATAGGAAATTGCACTCTTTTTTGCCAAAGAGCGACTTATTCTTGCAGCTACCTTTGCCAAAATGGGCCACTCATTTATTGGTTGGACACGGTTGGAGGACATTGAGTAGTAGCGCGCAGGTGGATTGTTTAGCGCGAGCAAATGAGCGAGCTGGCACGGCCTTGACCATGCGACAGCTGCAAAACTACCAGCGTGCTTGGTTGCAAAGAGAGGGGATTGATAGCGCCATTGCCGGTATCCTGCGTGGCAAGGCGGCTCAGCAATGTTCCCCTATGGCCTACAGTCATGTGCCACGTAAAGACGTGTTGCAGATCTGGCGCCGTTATTTGGCCTCCATGGGGATGACCGCGGTGGTGCTGGCACCGGAATTAGAACAAGGAGCTGTCGGATCACGCCTCTATCCTAGCGTTGGCGAGCTTGCTCGACTCCTAGGAAATTATCAGCAGTACCTCTGTGCACGACTCAGTGGGTCACGGCAGCAGCGTCCAACGCTGACGCAATATCATAACCTCCTCGTGCGCCACAGTTTGTTGATCCTCCATCTTTCTACTGCCGCCAGGCCCGTGACGGAGATGTACGGCAGGCGTGGCGATTACTGCCTCATCAGTCGCTTTATCCGGCTGACAGACAAAGAGGGACGATCTGTGAGCTCGGCCAGGTTGGTGCCATTGTCAGCGTTGGCAGTGCAGCAACTGCAAGCCTGGGAGCGCTATTTGACATATTTGGCATGTCAGCGTGAGCCGCTGCTGGCGCCGTTAGTGTCGGCGGCGGAGCAAGCATTGAGTGGAGCTGGAGCGCTCCTGTTCTGGGCGGTCGAGGCCAAAGATGGCAGCCTGGAAGGCACAGAAATCGTCACCCCAAATTCGATGATGAGGCAGTTCGAAAATCTGTTGCCCCTGGCGCCAAACTGGCATCGCCATTCGGTGCGCAGCCACCTGCTGGAGCAAGGCGTGGCCACCGAGTTTATCGATGCGCTGCTTGGTCATGAGGAGATGGGGACAGAGTTCACAAACCAGTACAGTAGTGCGGCGTTGAGCGATCTATTTACCCTGACGGACGTGCTGGACAAATGGCATCAAACCCTCGGGTTGAAGGTGATGGGCGAATGGACAATCCACTGATCGATTGGCGTGAACAGCTTCGAAAGGAAGATGAGCGTGCAGCGAACGTTCTTCGGTCTGGTCGGGCTATGCGTCGGGATCGTCTCAAACGTGCTCAGGTGCAAATAGAGCGTCGAGCACTGGATGCGCTGTTGCAACATTTGCCCGGCCTATTCAAGGAGCCAGCCGATGTCCGAGGGTTTGAGTATCTGTGGCCATTGGCGATGAGCACGTTGACGGGCAAGTATAGGCAACAGTCTGAATTCAAGGCTGGGCTGCGAGCCATCCTGCTTTGCCTGCAGCAGGGCAATACCAGCGGGTATTGGCAGTTGCCGTTGCCGACAATCCCCCTGACGGTGCTTCGGCGCCCGCTACCTTACACTGAAAAGTGGTTTGACAAAGCGCAGCGCTGTAGTCAAGCGCTGCTGAACTGGCATAGACAGATCGAGGCCCGCGACACTAGCCTGATCGAAGCTGAAGATTTACTGGCCGACATTCTTCATAGCGCGGTGTTTTACTGCGGTGTACACCAGACGGCGATTTTGCACGCACTGATGCTGGCCATCGCTGAGCGGCGAAGATTATGCACGAATGGCTCAGTTGTTTGGTTGCCTTTGACGTTAGAGAGCAAGGCGTTGGCCACCAATGCGCACGATAGAGCAGGGAAGGGGGTTACCGAGCTCCAGATTTTCCTAAGCCTGCCGACTCTGGGGTTGGTACAGCGCTGGTATCGTCGGCGCGGCAAAACGTTTGAGCTTGCCGTTGAGCTCGACACATTCAGCTTATGGGCCCAGAGACATCTGACTGCACCCCTGCGCGGGATCAAAGAGTTTTGCCAAGGGGCGAGTCTGGTAACCGGTGGGCAAGCCGGGGTCCGCTGGCCACAGATCCTGACTCATGTGGCATCTGGGGCGTTACACAGTGTACCGCTGCCTCATGAAAACTGGCTTTCACTGCATCATCCGACGGTTGCGGATGGTCACCAAGTGGTGTGTTTGGCGCAGGAGGCGAGTACCGGATTAGTCGATAACCTGACGGCAGGCAGTTCCAAGCGTTGGCGCTACCATGGCGAAGACCACCCTTATTCATCCTTACTGGCTCGGTTGCGAACGGTGTTGGCGGAAAAGGAGAGCGCGACTCGCAAGCAGACGAAGGCAAGCTGCCTCGCAGGACTGAACCGGTTGCGCAATGAGCAGACCCTCAGCAAGTCAGAGCAGATCCTGGTTGGGTGGCTACATCAATGCATCGCAAAGAACAAAAACAAGCCTTCGACGCTGCGCAGTTACCTTAGTCGCGGTGGTCAGCAATGGCTTGTTCGGTGCTTTGATCATGATCTCGGCTTATGGGATGGCGATCGTTTTCTGAGCTGTTATCGAGCATTGCTGGAAGAGTATGGGGGGACTTCAAATCTGGTCGTCGACCCGGCGCTCTCTGGTGCGGTTGAACGGACGGACCTGGAAAGATCCTCCTCCGCAGAGCCGGAAAGTTCCTCTTCCGAGGCGCCCGTTAGCCAAAAGAATGCTGTCAGCTACATGGCTGCACGCTTGACCAGCCTGCACAGCTATGCGGTGGCGAGTTACCACTTGGCCCCATTGCCGGAGGAGCTGGTCCCGCGCGAGCGCCAGAGGCCCCATGTGCGTGCCACCTATCTCAGTGAACCTCTCTTTCGACAGTTGCTGCGTGGAATGGAGCGGATGACGCACACCTCATCGAGTTACCGAGAGTGTCTGAGCGCGTTATACATCGTGGCTTATCGTGCTGGACTGCGCTTGAGCGAGATCCAAAAGCTCAGGTTAAAAGATATCGAACGCAGTCCAGAGTGCTGGCTATATATCCGCGATACCCGGCTTGATGATGGCAAGAGTGACAGTGCCACCCGCAAGATCCCCCTGGGGGTCTTGCTGACCCCGGAAGAGCGTACTCGATTGGATGCGTACTTGTCTGGGTTATGGCCGCGAAAGGCGAAAAACGCGAACGCGCTGGCGTTTCCCTCACAGAGCGGTTGGTTGATACCGATGTCGGATGAAGAGATCAGGGGGCCGTTAACCAGTATCCTTCGGCAGGTTGGTGGGAAATACTATACATTCCATCATCTGCGGCATACGGCATTGAGCCGCCTACAACTGCTGCTACATCACGAAGCTCTGGCACTGCACAGTTTGCCAGGGTGGGCACATTTCCTGCCTTGGTCGGCCGCACAGTGTACCTCTATCTACCAGACCATCACACACTCATCCACTCAGGGGGATTATTGGGCGCTGGCCCAGTTTGCTGGCCATCAGAGCCCGGAGACGACGTTGCACTCATATTTGCATTTTACCCACTGGGTCAATGCAGCGTGTCTGTTGCAGGCTAAGTACGACTGGTCTTTGTCACTGCGACACCACTTCACCGGGCTGTCTCGTGCAAAGCTCACACAGAACGACTGGTTGGAGGGGCCCTTGACATGGCAGCGCTGCCGGGAGGCCCTGCTCCAGTCGCTTTCGCCTTATCTTCAACAGGTCTCCTGGGTCCTGATGGAGTGTGCACCTTACCCTCCCTTGGTTAAACACAAGCTGGATTTTGATGCCGCTCTGGAGCTGATCGCACGGTTCGCACGACATGAAGATATCACCGATCAACTCAATCGTTATCAACTCACACCCGCTATGGTCGATGAGTTAGTTGAAAAAATTCATTTACTTAAAGCATTTAAGACTCAGCGGGGAGCACAGCGATTGCTCTACTCAACGTCACATCATCTGAATTTGCTTCCTGGAGCCTTGCGCAGTCATAAGGAGCAAATCGAACTCCGTAAAGTGGTTAAACTGGCTCGCCAGGTCTATCGCGAGCAACGAGCGGCTTTCATCGAATGGATTGGCTATCTGCTAGTCCGAAGCAATACTCGCAACACTGGGATCCCCTTCACGGATCCACAGATGTTGCAAGCCTTCCTGAGTGTGACGGTATTACTGCTGCCAGCGACACGGATTGCGATCGAGGTACGATGTGGCGCCAAACGGAGTGAAAAAGCCCCATGGCGGGACAATGCTGATCAGTTAAGGA
>NZ_CDBZ01000059.1 GCF_000819985.1 Aeromonas media
TCATGTACAGGATCTTTAGCGGCAACCAATTGAAATAGATATAAAAAAGGCTTCGTTTGTGATCTGATTTTATCGCCAAACAAAATCAACACGCGCGAAGCCTATGACTATTATCAACGCTAATTACTATCTGGAGCAACTCTTGGCTCCCGCCGCACTCGAGCGCATTGCTCGGCTCTGCAAGTTTTGTCTGCGTCAGCGTGCCATTACCCCAGCCATGCTCGTACCTGCACTGCTGCGGGCCATGGGAGGCGACCAGGTCAATGACATTGCCGGTTTACACCGCCATTTCAATGCCTTGCAACTGGTAAACACCCATCAGGTTTCTTACAAACCGTTTCACAATCAGCTGCGCAAAGAGAGCTTTGCCCTGTTTATGAAAGCCCTGGTCGAGCGGGCCATCGCCTTGCGTATCGACCATCAACTCAAAGCAGCCTCCCTCGGCGCGTTCAAGCAGGTGTTACTGCACGATGGCACCTCCTTTGCGGTGCATCGGCGCCTTGCTGCTGATTTTCCCGGCCGGTTCAAGACCATCAGTCCGGCAGCTATCGAGTGCCATATGACCATGTCACTGTCGGAGCAGAGCCCGTTGTGCATGAGTGTGTCTGCCGATACCGCAGGGGAACGGCAATTTCTGCCTGAAGCCCACACGCTGACCAACTGCCTGCTGCTGGCTGACGCAGGTTACATTGACAGGGCTTGGTTTGAGCAGGTGAACGACGCTGGCGGATTTTATCTGGTGCGCGGCACGAAAAGCCTGAACCCCAAGATAATCCAAGCCTGGCGCGGTGATGGACGGGAAGTACCCAAGCTGGCGGGACTATCTCTGAGAGAGGCCGGACGGCGACGCTGTCGGGCCGAGGTACTGGATATGGTGGTGAAGTCCGGCCAGGTCGAGTACCGGTTGATCCGGCGCTGGTTTGCTGAGGAAAAGCGGTTCTGTCTGTGGATGACGAACCTACCGCGAGCAGCATGGTCAGCAGAGCAGGTGATGAGCCTGTATCGCTGCCGTTGGCAGGTGGAGTTGTTATTTAAAGAGTGGAAATCGCACAACCGGCTCAAGGGGTTTGTGACGGGCGAGAAAGCGATTGCCGAGGGGTTGGTGTGGACGAGCCTGCTGTCGCTGGTGATGAAGAGACGGGTCGCGCAGAGTGTGATGAGTGGGGCGCTATCGATGCTGAAAGCGTCGAAGAACAGTGCGACGTGGTGGCTACCGCTATTGGAAGCAGTGGCCCATAGGGCGCTGACAGAAATAAGGGAAAGATTGGAATGGGCTGCCGATTATTTGGCCAAGAACGCCTGCCGAACCAAGCAGAGAAAGTCGATACAGAACAGGACCTTGGAAGGCGTTTTAAATGGACTCGCCGCTTAAGGTCCTGTACATG
>NZ_CDBZ01000060.1 GCF_000819985.1 Aeromonas media
TGTTCACGATCTCGCCCTGCACATCCTGGCGATGGTGTTGCACATAGAATTGCTGCTGGGCCTCGGTCAACCCGCTTGAAAAGAGCTTTATTCCATCGCTCTTGTCATCATCCCGCAATAAAAACAGGGATGAACTGCCGGACAAGTCGGTGCGAAATTGGTCTACCACCAACTTAATGTCAGAATCATTAATACCGCACTCGTATAACTGGCTGATATAGGGCGATATCCTTTCTTTCTCTAATGCCTTCACACCCGAACTCCTAATTCTTATTTTTATTGAAGTGGCATCTTACTCCGCAATGAGATACTCGAAAAGTAGTCAAATGAACAAAGGCTTTATGACCAACTCATAAATAGTTATAAAAAATTCACCTTGAGGAAGATTGTAGAGATGTTTAAATCCAGGCTCAGGTTCCCTGTTTTTTTGGTCGATATGGAACATCTTTAACCGCATCCCTCCTGCGTATCTGCCGGTCTTGCCTTGGCTCGCGCCTTGACAGGCAAGGTCGGCACGACCTGACAGCCACCCGACCCGCTCCCTGCGGTATGTTCCTACTGAAGGTTTCATACGAATTCACCCATCACAAATGTTTCATTTTGGTGTCTTTATTGTTTCCATTTTCGATTTCGGCAGATATTGTATATACAAATGCCTGTCATCAACGGAGTTGAATCATGTGGATCACAAGGAGAGGAAATGGAACCTGAACACGCACTCACCGCCCCTGCCCGTTCGGGGGCTGGCATCAAACTGCTGCTGACCAGCCTGCTCGGCATCGCCATCTTTTTCGTGCCCTTCGAGCTCGCGGGCCGCAGCACCATACTGGTGGATCACCTGGCGGGCTTCCTGATGGCGCAGCGCCCGCTCGCCCTGGGGCTCATCCTGCTGCTGATCGCCTATGGCGCCATCAGCCCGTTGCTGGATGGCCGCTGGCGCGCCCGCCCCATCGACAGGGTGCTGAGCCTGTTCAAGCTGCTCGGGCTGGGGCTGGCCATCATGTATGTGGCAGGCTGGGGCCCCGCCTGGCTGATGACGCCGGATCGCCTGCCTTTCCTCTTTGACAAGCTGGCCATGTCGGTGGGGCTCATCGTGCCCATCGGCGCCATGGCCCTTACCTTCCTGCTCGGCTTCGGCCTGCTGGAGCTCATCGGCGTACTGATGCAGCCGGTGATGCGCCCCCTCTGGCGCACCCCTGGTCACTCCGCCATCGATGCAGTCGCCTCTTTCGTCGGCAGCTACTCGGTAGGGCTGCTCATCACCAACCGGGTCTTCCTCGCGGGCAAGTACACGGTACGGGAAGCCGTCATCATCGCTACCGGCTTCTCCACCGTCTCCGCCGCCTTCATGATCATCGTGGCCAAGACCCTCAACCTGATGGGGCACTGGAACTTCTACTTCTGGTCCACCCTGGTGATCACCTTCGTCATCACCGCCATCCTGGCCCGGATTCCCCCCATCAGCACCATGGCGCACCAGGGCGAGACCGACGAGCCGCTGCCGGCAGGCATGAGCCGCTGGCAAGCGGCGCTCGCCTCCGGGCTCACCCAGTCCAGCCAGGCAGATCCCGTGCTGCGTCAGTTGCAGGACAACCTCAAAGATGGCCTCTATATGGCTGCCGCCGTGGTGCCCACCATCTTGTCCGTCGGCCTGCTGGGACTGCTGCTGGCCCAGCACACGCCGCTGTTTGATCTGTTGGGCTGGCTGCTGTGGCCCCTCACCTGGCTGCTGGATCTGGGGGAACCGCTGGAAACTGCAAGAGCGCTCTCGGCCGGCTTGGCGGAGATGTTCCTGCCCGCCATTCTGCTCAAGGATGCGGATCTGCTAGTGCGCTATGTGACCGCTGTGGTCTCGGTGAGCTCGGTGCTCTTCTTCTCCGCCTCCATTCCCTGCATCCTGGCCACCAAGATCCCGGTCAACCTAGGGCAACTGGTGGTGATCTGGCTGCTGCGCACCCTGCTCGGTATCCTGCTGGCCGCCCTGTGCGGACGGCTGGCCCTGACGATGGGCTGGCTCAACTAGCCTAAGGTGATATCAAAGAAACAAAGCGCCATCTGGCGCTTTGTTTCTTTGTACGGGCTGACAGCCACCACATCGGCGAGCTGTCATTCGAGCCATTGTCGCAGCGCCAGCGTGGCGAGATCCACGAAGGCGCGCAGCCTGGGAGGCATGAAGCGCTGCCTGGGGTAGACGATATGGATGGGATCCGCCTTGCCATGCCACTCGGGGAGGACAGGCACCAATCTTCCCTCATCGCAGGCCTGACGACACAGGTATGACGGTAACAATGCCACCCCCCCTCCGGCCGAGACCATGGTCATGATCAGGCCGATGTCGTTGATCAGCGTCTGCCGGGCCAGAGAGACGGTCACGCTGTTGGCGGCTCCGTCGTGGAGTACCCAAGCCTCCTTGCCCAATGGGGTGAACTGCAGGCAGGCATGCTGTCGTAGCGCCTGCGGTGCCTCGATCGCCGTCGCACTGGCGAGGTAATCCGGACTCGCAAACAGGGCCCAGCGCGCAACGCCCACCTGCTTGGCTATCAGCGTCGAGTCTTTGAGAGGACCGGTACGGATGGCGACATCGACGCCTTCTGCGACCAAATCCACGTAGCGGTTCATCAACACCAACTCCACATCGACCTTTGGCCACTGGCTACGCATCTCTCCCAGGATCGACGACAGGATCTGGTTGCCGATATCAACGGGCGCCGTGATACGCAGCAGACCACAGGGCTCTTCCCGCGCCTCGGTCACCGCCGCCTCGGCGTCAAGCACATGCACCAAGCCGGCCGAGGCGTGGTCAAAATAGATCTGTCCGGCATCGGTCAGATGCAACCGGCGGGTGGTCCGCTGCAAGAGGGTGACGCCCAGACGCTTCTCCAGCATGGCCACCCGATGGCTGACGGTGGAGGTTGGCAAGCCCAGCAGACGCGCCGCAGCGCTGAAGCTGCCGGCTTGTACGACCTTGACGAATACGACGACCTGATTGAAGTCCATCTTCCAACTCAATAGAAAGTGTTTTCTTATTTAACCATCTAGTCCGGTAAATGGCGACTTTCTACACTGTGTCCATTGATTCAACGGAGACACCGAGATGAAAGAACTGGCATTTATCAAGCGCAGCAACGGACAACACTGGGTGGGTGACGGCTTTCCGGTCAGGAGCATCTTCTCCTATAACGACATCGCCGAGGAGATGTCCCCCTTCCTGCTGATGGACTACGCGGGCCCGGCCAATTTCCCGGCCACCTCCCATCAACTCGGCGTCGGCCAGCACCCTCACCGCGGGTTCGAAACCGTGACCATCGTCTACGAGGGGGGGGTCTCCCACAGAGACTCCTCGGGGGGCGGCGGCACCATAGGTCCGGGTGACGTACAGTGGATGACGGCCGCATCTGGCCTGATCCACGAGGAGTACCACAGCCCGGCATTCGCCAAGGCAGGCGGCCCCTTCGAGATGGTGCAGCTGTGGGTAAACTTGCCCGCCAAAGACAAGATGACGGCCCCTGGCTACCAAGGCATCACCGCAGGAGAGATCCCTCGGGTGGCACTGCCAGATGGCGCAGGTGAGGCGCGCATCATCGCCGGTCGCTTGGACGACACCTCCGGCCCTGCCCGTACCTTCACCCCGATGAACGTCTGGGACATGCGTCTGAGGGCCCATCACCAGGTGACGCTCGAATTACCAGAGGGACACACCACCGCCCTGTTTGTGCTCAAAGGCACCATTCGCCTCGGCAACCGCCACGCGGTCCGCGCCACCGAGCTGGCAGTCATGGATCGCCGCGGCAGCAAACTGGTGATGGATGTCGAGGAGGAGACGACGCTGCTGCTGCTCAATGGCGCCCCCCTCGATGAACCCATCGTCGGTCACGGCCCCTTCGTGATGAACACCCAGGAAGAGATCGTGCAGGCCATCAATGATTACAACAGTGGCCGCTTTGGCCAGATCGGACGCTGAACAGCCAACATCGGGAAAGCATCCTCAGCGAGCAGGCACCACGCTTATACGCTGACAATCATCGACCAACAGCCATTGATCGACCGCGGCGCATGGCGCTGCAAAACAACGAAATGCTGGCCCCCCAGCGTTAATCTCTTTGCCAACAAACCTGGAGAAAAATCATGAACAAGCCCTACGTCAAACTCGACAAACACAATGCTGCCGTGCTGCTGGTGGATCATCAGGCCGGCCTCTCTTCCCTAGTGCGTGACATCGAGCCGGACAAGTTTCGCAACAACGTCCTGGCGCTGGCCGCACTGGCCAAGTATTTCGAGCTGCCGACCATACTGACCACCAGTTTCGAAAACGGGCCCAACGGCCCACTGATGACAGAGCTCAAGGAGACCTTCCCGGATGCCCCTTACATTGCCCGCCCAGGACAGATCAATGCCTGGGATAACGAGGAGTTCGTCAAGGCGGTCAAGGCCACCGGCAAAAAGCAGCTGATCATCGCCGGCATCGTCACCGAGGTGTGTGTGGCCTTCCCGACCCTGTCCGCACTCGAGGAAGGCTACCAGGTGTTTGTCATCACCGATGCTTCGGGAACTTTCAATGAAATCACCCGTCACTCGGCCTGGGATCGGATGTCCGCCGCCGGGGCACAGCTGATGACCTGGTTTGGTGCCGCCTGTGAACTGCACCGCGACTGGCGCAACGATGTGGAAGACCTGGGCACCCTGTTCGCCAACCACATCCCCGACTATCGCAATCTGATCAACAGCTACACCACCATCCAGAGCAGCAAGTAGTACACGCCAGCCCCGGGAAACCGGGGCCTTTTGTC
>NZ_CDBZ01000061.1 GCF_000819985.1 Aeromonas media
TGATCATGCGTCGGCCCTGAGAGGTTAAGAAAAAAGCCGAAGAGGAGGCAAAAAAATCAGGCTTTAGTTCAATGCCTACGTCCATAGAAATTGGTACTGTTAGGTACACTTCAACAACTCGACTTCACAGAGCGAAAACGGAAACTCTTGTTCCTGTTCAAATTCAGCCGACAGATTTTTTGGCTCGTCGCACGGCAATCCTTGGTATGACCCGAACGGGTAAATCAAATACCCTAAAGACTACAGTTTCATCAGTTGCAATGTCAGCAATTAAAGACAACACTCGAGTAGGGCAGATCATATTTGATATAAACGGTGAGTATGCGAATGTAAACCAACAGGATGATGGTAGCTCAATAGCCGATGTATTTCAGGATGATGTTGTTTGTTATCGAGGCACTCTAAGTAGTAATCCGTCTGTGAAGGATTTAAGAAATAACTTCTATGAGCAACCTGATATTGCCATATCTATAATTCAAGATATTTTAAAGGATGAAAAAATCACTGCAAGTGATATGAAAATACTGGTGTCTTCTATATCTTTGGATCCATTACCTGATGATGCATCAGAAAGTGAAATGTCACGATTTGAAAGACTACTTGCTGCATTTAAGGCTCTTTTATATTGTAGAGGCTTTGACTCCCCAAGGGATTACAAGGTTAAGTTGAACGTATCAAAAAATGTGAAACGCCAAATTTTAGAGCAAAATTATACTAATGTTGTTTGTGAGCTTGAAGAGTCATTAGGTAAAAAACCTACACAAGATGACTTAAAAAATAAAGCAGAGGTTTTTTTTCCTGATTATAGTTCTGGTGTTTCTTTGAATGATTTAGTTAAGTTTTTTTCAGATGCGCGTAGTGCGGATAAGAAAATTCGAAAAGACTATGAAGCTGCCGAAAGGGAATTTAAGAAAAATGGCACTAAAATTCCTACCGGACTATGGCCTTCACTTCGCAGTGAAAAGGCAAAAGATGACTGGTTTGATGATAATTTGAAGGCATTGGCTAATCTGATAGTGGGGAAAAACGAAACCGATACACCTATCAGGGTAAAAAGTTACTTGGGGCCAATAGCTGAATACCATAGCGTTAATCGTAATAGTGAGGTAGAAGCTGAAATTTATGACCTACTCTTAAATGGTAAGATTGTTATATTAGATCTTTCGGTTGGTTCTGAGATCGTGCGCAAAGCCATGGCTCTTCGTATAGCAAGGCATATATTGACTCAGTCTATGGGAAGATTCCACAAAAATGAAGATCTTCCCAATATTGTTATATATGTTGAGGAAGCACATAATTTAATAGGTCGTACTGATGATTTAACTGGTGTTTGGCCAAGAATTGCCAAAGAGGGAGCGAAGGCTAAAATTGCTTTTGTTTATGCTACCCAGGAACCATCCTCTATACACCCCAATATTTTGGCAAATACTGAAAACTGGTTTGTGACACACCTTAATAATGAAGATGAGTTACGTTCATTAGGTAAGTTTTACGATTTTTCTGATTTCCATTCCTCATTAAAAACTGCTCAAGATGTAGGTTTTGCGAGAATTAAAACATTATCCTCCCCATTCGTAGTGCCCACACAAATAAATCGCTTTAAGCCTAGTGAGTTGGCTGAGCAATACAAACAAATCAAATCAACGAGGTGATGACTAATGCCCTATAACAGAGAATCAGCAGGAAAGGGGGGGCATGTAGATGTGGTCAAAAACCCTGATGTACAAAAATTCCTCAATGACTGTAGTTGCTTGGTCCCTCCTTCCGAAGAAGAAGCCAAGAAAATTACAAAAGATTATGTGCTGTGGAATGAGGGCATTCGTTGGCTTCCAAATCATGTTGTGGCCTCTGATGCAAGCCCTTACAAGGAGCCCATACCCGGGCTTTTTCCAAGTACACAAATTGGCTATGTTAAGAATAGCATGGTAATTATTACTGTTTCTGAGTTTGATAGTTTGCGCCCTGTGAACTCTAACTTTGTTGATCCATTCAGGGTGGCTGAACTTCACCGAAGTGGGGACTCTGTTGCGTTCACTTTACCAGGTTGCAATGTTCGATATAAAAACTCGCTGACGGTAAAAGATGGATTTCGGTTAGCCGTGTATGAACAGCTTTCAGATATTAGAACTAGTTGGACTAATGATGATAATTACAATGTTGTGGGAACATTATTGGCAATAGACAATGGTGAAGTTAAGCTTAAAAATTGTCCATCTTGTGGGGGAAAAGAGCAATTTATATTTAAAAAGAAAGAAGAAGTACTGCGTTGTAGTAGCTGCATGCAAAATGTTTACATTACGGATGTTATGAGAATTCATGAGCAGATTTCAGATTTAGGAGACAATGGTTCAGCTATTACCCGATTTATGAATGTCGTTGAGCACCTTATTGTTGCGTCCTTTATACGATTGGTTTGCGATCGAAATCCGGAACAACTTAGTGGAATGGCGTTCATTGTGGATGGTCCTCTTGCAATATTTGGTCAGCCAGCAAAAGTTCATGCTAGATTACTTAAACTTTACTCAAAAATAGGTCTAACACTTAAAAATAAAGGATTAGAAGCGCCACTAATTATGGGGGTCCAAAAGACAGGCCCTGCTGTAGAGCATGCGATGGCGCTATCAAGATATATTGATAAAGGAGCTTTTCGTGTTATCGATGATGAATATCGCCATCGATACATAGCCGCACGTTCAGAATCATCAGATAACTTTGGCCATGAAACATATTATGGACAAGATTTTATCTATAGGACTAGAAATGGAAAAGTGTTTGTATTTGGATTGGTTTATCCATTTGAATATAAAACACCTCCGATCTTATTTGATGATGAAATAAAAAACAGTGAAGCAAAGAGGAAGTTTTCTAGAGAGAAAGTTGAAATACCTCGATACCATCCATTACTAGGTAAGGCGATGAATGTTCTTACTCACTTTGAGCTAGAGCTTTATGAAAATGCCATTATTCCAATAGCTCTTGCTCATAGGCATGCATCTATTAGTTTGGTTCCTGGTGGTAAGGTTCTAGATATTTTATCTAAAAAAGGTTTAAATCTATAGTGAACCCCAAAAGAGCAACATTAACATGTTGCTCTTTGAATATTTAATGAGTTTGGAATTCTTAACCTTGGACTAACAACCAAAAGCTCAGTACCTTTCTTTTTTTCGGCAGCACTGTAATTTAGAGAAAAATAAAATTTTCTATAGTTAGAATAAAGCTGTTTTATTTCTTCTGCGTAATCATACGTCAACATCCACTTGCCTTGAATCCTCCCTATAACTCCAGCCAAGTCTTGATGGTTATTAGGTTCATAGAAATTTGTGTAGAGGCTCTGACCTTTAACAAAATAAGGGGGGTCAATGCAATAGAAAGTTCGATCACCTCGCGCCTCAATATTATAAATGAAATCTATGGCATCCATATTATATATATGAATAAACTCCGAATAACTTGATATTTTTCGGATTTTCTCTATTAGATTGCTCTTATTAAACCGACAATCTAGAGTGTATTTGCTTTTTTGCTCCAATCCACCAATTACACCAGCCTTTTGTATTATTCCTGACCTGTTTGTTCTGTTTAGAAAAAAACTTGAAAAACCCAACGTTAAGCTATCTACGCTTTCCTTTTTATCTTGAATATCTTTTTGTATATGCCATTCATCTATCGTTACATTAGTTGTATTTATTAATTCAATAAACTCTTCTGTATGATTAATGATGGAGTGCCAAAAAGACCAAATTGATATATCAAGATCATTCAAATGAATATGTGAAATTACATTGTTAAATAGTAAAGATAAAGCAAGCCCCGCCCCACCGGCATAAGGCTCAACGTAGTGCGCTGTCCTTAGATTGTTTGCTTGAATAATACTCGTAACCATTGGTGTTATGGCTGTCTTACCACCTGGATATCTCAGTGGTGATGGGGTTACTGGCATTGCTGGTTCTCCAAAGTTCGAGCCGTATTTTAACACTAAATGGATTTGTTTCCCATATCCTCACTGTCCGCACAGAACCTCTGGCGTGACAGGGGATCTGATCATCTTACGCGTGGGATGCAATGGACAACTGGTTTCACTAAACTCACCTAAGCGCGGGGCTATCACCAGCTATACGCCATCCATATATCGATATCTTGCTGATTTATAAAGATATTTAAATTGTCACATTGCGTGCCAAAACTGAGGGCCTGCTAACCTCGTTGTTGAGCCGGAGCGTGGGCGCTGTGCCCGAACTATATTCGTGCCCTTTCTACATCCTGATTACCCATGACCCTCAGCCATCTTCAAAAGCCGACATGGCATCGGCGGGCTTGCCACTACGGCACGACCCAATTGGGTTATCATCCTCTTCAGCTCAAAACGATGATTAAATCGGAAGCAATATTCTGCCAAATGTCTTGGCAGATGCTTCGCTCCAAGCGTGTGGCAGCTGCCCCACAGTGAGTTTTTCACATTCCCGATCATCGTGTTCACCCCGTTGAACGCCTTGTGATCTAGCAAATTCAGACTGCCACCCGTGACAGGCCGTGCGGCTCAATGCTCAAAACCGCTAATGGTTCATTCGTCATGTTCTCGGAAATGTTCCTGATGTCAGAAGGTGCCTTGTAGAAATGCAACTCGTTCATTGTGAATCATGCATCGCCAAGGGATCACTCTGGCGGGCTCCTAATGAATCACGATTCTTCATCTCGTTCAGAGGAAACATGATTCATATTGTTAAACATATCTTCATGTTCTTGACATTTCAGCGTTTTTCTCTATAAATAGTTGCAAGTCTTATGGCAATAGCTTGAGTCAATCGGGCTGTTTTAATAGTCAGAAATCACGTTTTAAGTCATTGAATTAAAAGGTTATATTTGTTCTGTGACAGGCCGAAACGAGGGTTCGAATCCCTCCCTCACCGCCAAATAAAGTAAAAGGGCCTGT
>NZ_CDBZ01000062.1 GCF_000819985.1 Aeromonas media
CTAAATAGCTGTTCCGAATAGTAGATCACTGGAGGAAGGGAACTCAGTCCAGTTTGTGCGATCTCATTAGTCGCCAAACAAAACAAGCCACACCCAAAGGACTGAGTTGATGCCTATCCTACCACCCCTGCCACGACCACAACGGCGCCGCATTCACAAAATCATCCATGCCACCCGTGATAAAGGGCATGCTCGTCGCTTGATGGCCATCTTGCTGTTACATGAAGGACGCACGGTCACTGATGTTCATCACCTTACCGGCGCTGCTCGCTCGACCATCGGCCGTTGGCTTCGATGGTATCGAGATGAAGGCATAGATGCGCTAGAAGCCTTACCGGCTGGCCGTGCCCCAGTCTTACCTGTTGCCAAGATTGTCACTTTACTGGTGCTGCTCATGCAGTTTTCTCCGCAAGATTTTGGTTATCAGCGCAGCCGCTGGTGTACCGAACTATTGGCTATCAAAATCAATCGGTTAACAGGTCTCAATATGGCAGCCTCCACGCTCCGTCGATGGTTACCGCGTATGGGCATTGTCTGGCGAAGGCCCGTGCCGACCTTGCGGATAAAAGACCCAGCCTATCAGGAGAAAATGGCGGATATCGACGCTGCGCTGGCCCGCTGTGATGCCGATAATCCGGTGTTTTATGAGGATGAAGTCGATATAGACCTCAATCCCAAATTAGGGGCCGACTGGATGTTCAGAGCGCAGCAAAAGCGGGTTGTCACGCCGGGACAGAACGCGAAACATTACCTGGCAGGCGTTCTCCATGCAGGCAACGGAAGAGTGCTTTACGTCAGTGGGATAAAGAAAAACTCATCCCTGTTTATCGCCATGCTGGAAAAGCTGCGTCGCCACTACCGACGAGCCAAAACCATCACGCTGATCCTCGATAACTACATCATTCACAAAAGCAAACAGACCGAGCGATGGTTGAAGAAAAACCCTAAGTTCTGCCTGGTATTCCAGCCAGTTTACAGTCCTTGGGTTAAT
>NZ_CDBZ01000063.1 GCF_000819985.1 Aeromonas media
TTAAGTGAACAGCATTGCAGCCAGGCTGGGGTTTGTTGTTTCTGGCTCACCGAAGAGACTGGTGAATCGCCTTCGGCTAGCGCTCAGATAAATTCGTAGGCGTCGCCGAAGATACGCTCGGGCTCGGCACCCAGCACCTTGAACTCCTCGCGAGCGGCACCCGCCATCTCGAAGCGACCGGCCACATAGATGTCATAGTCATGCAGACTGACGAAGTCATCCATGATGGCCTTGTGCACCAGGCCGGTCTTGCCGGTCCAGTCCGCTTGTGGCTCCTGTACCACGGGGATGAAGGTCAGCGGCGCATAATCGCGCTCCCACTGCTGCATCTGCCCCTGCTCATAGAGCCAGTGCGCCTGGCGCACGCCCCAGTAGAGGAACACCGGGCGCTTGCTACCGGTATCGATCAGATACTCCAGGATGGCACGGGCGTAGGAGAAACCGGTGCCGCCAGCCATCAGGATCAGGGGGCGTGGCGATTCGTCACGCAGGAACGCCTTGCCCGCCGC
This sequence comes from Aeromonas media, assembly GCF_000819985.1. Taxonomy (GTDB): domain Bacteria; phylum Pseudomonadota; class Gammaproteobacteria; order Enterobacterales; family Aeromonadaceae; genus Aeromonas; species Aeromonas media. Next base: position 510 of record NZ_CDBZ01000063.1, read on the forward strand.
CAGTTCGATCTCGATCTCTCCCTGCTCGCGCATGCGGGCCAGCACCTGACCGGCGTAGGCGTTTTCCGGGGTGGCACCGATCTGCAGCTCCAGCACACCGGAGCGGGTCGGCGAGTTGGCGATGGAGAAGGGGCGCTTGTCCGAATCGCTCATCACCACCAGCAGATACTGGCCAGGCTTGAAGCTCACCGCTTGCTGCGGCGTCAGGGCCACGTGCCAGATGGTGTCGACATATTCGCGCAGTTCCTCTACGCGGCACTTGATACGTTGCATTCTTGTCCTTGTGAGGGGCCTGCCCGGCCCGCTTCGCTCATGGTTTCACTGTTTTTATGGCGACCAGTTGGTGGTCAAGTCAGTCGAGCATACCCAATTCGGCACGGCAATACCGCACTTTTGCGTCGATATGGCCGCCAGCCCGGGTGGGTCGCTCAGTCGAGGATCTTCAACTCGTCCCAGATCCCGTCGATCTTCTGCTTCACCGCCTCGTCCTGGACGATGGGCTGACCCCACTCCCGGTTGCTCTCCCCCGGCCACTTGTTGGTGGCATCCAGCCCCATCTTGGAGCCGAGCCCCGAGACCGGCGAGGCGAAGTCCAGGTAGTCGATGGGGGTGTGTTCGATCAGGGTGGTGTCCCGCGCCGGGTCCATCCGGGTGGTGATGGCCCAGATCACGTCCTTCCAGTCCCGGGCGTTGATGTCGTCGTCGCAGACGATCACGAACTTGGTGTACATGAACTGGCGCAGGAAGGACCAGACCCCCAGCATCACCCGCTTGGCATGGCCGGGATAACGCTTCTTGATGGTCACCACCGCCATCCGGTAGGAACAGCCTTCCGGCGGCAGGTAAAAGTCCACGATTTCGGGGAACTGCTTCTGCAGCAGCGGCACGAACACCTCGTTCAATGCCACTCCGAGCACGGCAGGCTCATCGGGCGGACGGCCGGTGTAGGTGCTGTGATAGATGGCATCACGGCGCATGGTCATGTGGGTGATGGTGAACACCGGGAACTCGTCTACTTCGTTGTAGTAGCCGGTGTGATCCCCGTAGGGGCCCTCGGGCGCCATCTCCCCCGGCCCCAGATAGCCTTCCAGCACGATTTCGGCGCTGGCGGGCACCTCAAGATCGCAGCTCAGGGCCTTCACCACCTCGGTGCGGCTGCCCCGCAGCAGGCCGGCGAAGGCGTACTCGGAGAGACTGTCCGGCACCGGCGTCACAGCGCCGAGTATGGTCGCAGGATCGGCGCCGAGCGCCACCGCCACCGGGAAACGCTCACCCGGGTGGGCCTCCTGCCACTCGCGAAAATCGATGGCGCCGCCGCGGTGATCCAGCCAACGCATGATCAGCTTGTTCTTGCCGATCTTCTGCTGACGGTAGATGCCGAGGTTCTGGCGCTTCTTGTAGGGGCCACGGGTGATGGTCAGGCCCCAGGTCACCAGGGGTGCCACATCGCCAGGCCAGCAGTGCTGGATCGGGATCTGGTCCAGATCCACCGCGTCCCCCTCCAGCACCACCTGCTGACAGGGGGCGGAGGAGAGCCGCTTGGTCGGCATGTTGAGTACCTGCTTGAAGATGGGCAGCTTCTCCATCAGCTCCTTGAGGCCGCGGGGCGGCTCGGGCTCCTTCAGGTAGGAGAGCCAGACCCCGACCTGGCGCAGGGCACCGACATTGGGCTGGCCCATGCCCATGGCGACCCGATCCGGGGTGCCAAACAGGTTGGTCAGCACCGGCATGGAGTAGCCTTTGGGATTCTCGAACAACAGGGCCGGGCCGCCCGCACGCAGGGTGCGGTCGCTGATTTCGGTCATTTCCAGATAGGGGTCTATCTCGCGGCTGATGCGCTTGAGCTGTCCGGTTTGTTCCAGCTGCGCGATGAAATCACGCAAGTCCTTGTATTTCATGCAGGTACCCTAGCGGGATCAGGAGGTTCCGCATTATAACCCTGGCCGCGTATCCGGTGTACCCGTATCGGGCAGCATCACGGACGAGGTGTGACGTCGCTCCTGCCGGGTAAGCCTGTCTGCCAGCTGGCCCAGCAACCTGGGCTCGTCCATCTGCAACAAGAGACCGGCCACCAGGCCGCCATATTGATGCTTGCCGAGCTCCGCCAGCAGATATTGCTGGGCACCGTCCGGCAGCGGTGAAAGCCGGCTGAGCTGCTGCAAGGCGGGGATCATCAGCCGCCCGTTGCGGCTGGCGGCGATCAGCAGATCGCTCGCCTCCTGGCCGGTATGGAAGCGGGGAATGGAGTGCAGGGCAGCCAGGCTGTCGTGATCTACGGGCTGGCGCCACAGCTTCAGATACAGTGCGGTGTCGCCCGTCCGCTCGATGAGGTGCAGCAGCAACTGGTTGTCAGGCAGGAAGAGATTGAGGGAGGCGAGTCGGCCGGCCTCGCGCCGCAGCACTGGAACGGGCTGGTCATCGAGCACGGCCAGCAGCGCCTGTTGCTGCCGGGCCAGCTCAGGGTTGCGGCTGTAGTAGAGCTGCTTGTAATCGAAGCGGTTCTGCTCCAGCAGTTGGCGGTAGTTGTCCTGCCAGGCCAGTTGCTGCCAGTGGTTGAGCACCAGCCGGGCCTCGGCGGCAAAATCATAGGCGGGCAGCTGGATCAGGAAACCGTCCACCTCCCCCTCCACCAGCCATTGCGGCGCCTTGGCGGCCTGCGCCCGCACCCAGGCCAGCAGGGCGGGACTGGGGGCATTCGAGGACTTGAGCCCGCTCAGCAACTGATGCAGCAAATACTCCCGCTGCCCCACCGACAGGGTCTCGAGCAGCGAGTCCATGGCATCAAACTGCCCCAATGCCATGCGGCTATCCAGGTACGCCCGGTGCCCCTCCAATCCCTCGTCCGCCACCAGAGGTGTCTGCAGCTGCGGCGGGGAGTCGGCATGCACAGGAGCAGCCAGCATCCAGCAGAGTCCGATGAGAAATACCAGCTTCATGACGTCCCTTTCCTTGTGACATCGAGGCTACATACTACTAAGCCAGCCGTGAAATAGATAAACAAAAACCGCGACCTGGGCCGCGGTTCTGTCATTCCAAGATGCAGTTATTTCTGCTGACGCTTCATGGAGTCGAAGAATTCGTCGTTGGTCTTGGTGGCTGCCAGCTTGTCGATGAGGAACTCGATGCTGTCGATCTCGCCCATGGGGTGAATGATCTTGCGCAGTATCCACATCTTCTGCAGCTCGTCCGGCGCGGTCAGCAGCTCTTCCTTGCGGGTGCCGGAGCGGGTGATGTCGATGGCCGGGTAGACGCGCTTCTCGGCAATCTTGCGCGAGAGGTGCAGTTCCATGTTGCCGGTACCCTTGAACTCTTCGTAGATGACTTCATCCATCTTGGAGCCGGTATCCACCAGTGCGGTGGCGATGATGGTCAGGCTGCCGCCTTCCTCAACGTTACGGGCGGCGCCGAAGAAGCGCTTGGGCCTGTGCAGGGCGTTGGCATCAACACCACCGGTCAGTACCTTGCCGGATGAGGGGATGACGGTGTTGTAGGCGCGCGCCAGACGGGTGATGGAGTCCAGCAGGATCACCACATCCTTCTTGTGCTCGACCAGACGCTTGGCCTTCTCGATCACCATGTCGGCAACCTGAACGTGGCGCGAAGCGGGTTCGTCGAAGGTGGAGGCGATCACTTCACCCTTCACCATACGCTGCATCTCGGTCACTTCTTCGGGACGCTCGTCGATGAGCAGCACAATCAGTTCACAGTCCGGGTGGTTGTAGGCGATGCTCTGGGCGATGTTCTGCAGCAGCATTGTCTTACCGGCCTTGGGCGGCGCGACGATGAGGCCACGCTGGCCTTTACCTATGGGGGCAGCCAGGTCCAGCACGCGGGCGGTGATGTCTTCGGTCGAGCCGTTGCCGCGCTCCATGCGCAGACGCTCGTTGGCGTGCAGGGGGGTCAGGTTCTCGAACAGGATCTTGTTGCGGACGTTTTCCGGGCGGTCGTAGTTGACCTCGTTGACCTTGAGCAGCGCGAAGTAGCGTTCGCCCTCTTTCGGTGGCCGGATCTTGCCGGAAACGGTATCGCCGGTTCGCAGGTTGAAACGGCGGATCTGGCTCGGGGAGACATAGATGTCATCCGGGCCGGCCAGATAGGAGCCGTCTGCACTGCGCAGGAAGCCAAAGCCGTCGGTCAGGATTTCCAGCACACCGTCGCCAAAGATATCCTCGCCACCCTTGGCGTGCGCCTTGAGGATCGCGAAGATGATGTCTTTCTTGTGCGCCCGAGCCAGATTTTCCAACCCCATGGATTCGCCAAGCTGTACCAGCTCAGACACAGGAGTGTTCTTTAGTTCAGTCAGATTCATAGTGGTGAGAGTCTGTAAGCAAGGATTGAAATGAGGAGACAGTCTGCTGGATTGATGCTGATCGGATTTGACTTGCCAGGCTGCTGTTAAGCAAGGAGTCAGGCAAAAAGGTTAGCAAACGAGCGATAAACTAGCACCAATCGGGATGAGCGTCTAGGTGATAAAACACAAGGAGCGCATTATTGCAATGCGCTCCTTCTTGATTATTACAGGTTACCGTCCAGGAACTCTTTCAGCTGAGTCTTGGACAGGGCGCCGACCTTGGTCGCTGCCACTTCGCCATTCTTGAACAGCAAGAGGGTCGGGATACCGCGAATGCCATACTTGGGCGGAGTGTCGGCGTTATGATCTATGTTCAATTTCGCCACGGTCACGCGACCGGCATATTCTTGGGCGACTTCGTTCAGGATCGGGGCAATCATCTTGCACGGACCGCACCATTCAGCCCAGAAATCGACCAGAACGGGGCTGTCGGCTTTGATTACATCGGCCTCGAAGCTGGCATCGCTCAGCTGAACAATCTTGTCACTCATCTCCAACTCCAGTCAGTAATTAAGGCTTTATTGATGGTTCAACAAAGGCAATAGTTGCCCTATTTGAAATGATCCTGTTTATTATTGCAAGCCTAACCTGATAACCTACCGCCATGAGCAAAACACATCTAACGACCGAAAAATTCGCCCAAATGGGCCTCGAACCCGAAGTTCTGGCTGGTCTGGAATCAAAGGGATTTCACTATTGTACGCCCATCCAGGCACTGTCTCTGCCGCTGCTGGTAGAAGGCCATGACCTCGCCGGTCAGGCCCAGACGGGGACCGGCAAAACCCTTGCCTTCCTGGCCGCGACCTTCAACTATCTATTGACCCATCCGCTGACCAGGCCGCGCCTCGTCAACCAGCCCCGCGCCATCATCATGGCCCCGACCCGGGAGCTGGCGGTCCAGATCTACAACGATGCAGAAGGCATGTCCGCCTCCACCGGGCTCAAGCTCGGCCTCGCCTATGGTGGCGAAGGCTATGACAAGCAGCTGGCCGTGCTGGAACAGGGTGTCGACATCCTGATCGGCACCACGGGCCGCATCATCGACTACTTCAAGTCCAATGTGATCGATCTGGGCAACATCCAGGTCGTGGTGCTGGATGAAGCGGATCGCATGTTCGATCTCGGCTTCATCAAGGACATCCGCTTCCTGTTCCGCCGCATGCCGCCCGCCACCGAGCGTCTGAGCATGCTGTTCTCCGCCACCCTCTCCCTGCGGGTGCAGGAGCTGGCCTACGAGCACATGAACCACCCGGAACACGTGCAGATCGAGCCGGAGCAGATGACCGGCGTGCGGATCAAGGAGGAGCTGTTCTACCCCTCCAACGAAGACAAGATGCTGCTGTTGCTCTCCCTGATGGAAGAGGAGTGGCCGGAAAAAGCCATCGTCTTCGCCAACACCAAGCATGTCTGCGAAGACGTGCATGCGTGGCTGGAGAACGACGGCCACCGCGTCGGCCTGCTGACCGGTGACGTGCCGCAGAAGAAGCGGATGAAGATCCTGGAAGACTTCACCAAGGGAACGCTGGACATCCTGGTCGCCACCGACGTGGCCGCCCGTGGTCTGCACATCCCCGACGTGACCCATGTCTTCAACTATGACCTGCCCGACGACGCCGAAGACTATGTACACCGTATCGGTCGTACCGGTCGTGCCGGCAAGAGCGGTCACTCCATCAGCCTGGCCTGTGAAGACTATGCCTTCAACCTGCCGGCCATCGAGGAGTACATCCACCACCCCATCCCGGTCAGCAAGTACGATCGTGAATCCCTGCTGGATGACGTAACCGCCCCGAAACGGGTGTTCCGCAACCGCCAGCCGGTGAACCGCAACATGCGGGATCGCCAGGGTGGTGGCAACAGCAACAACCGCCGCCGTCCGCCACGCAAGAACTGAGGGACTGGCCCAGTTGCACAACTCGCCTCTCTATGCCGCCATCGACCTCGGCTCCAACAGCTTTCACATGCTGGTGGTGCGCGAGGTCGCCGGTGCCCTGCGCACCGTCACCAAGGTCAAGCGCAAGGTTCGCCTCGCCGCCGGTCTCGATCCGGAATTTCGTCTCAGCCGTGCCGCCATGGAGCGGGGCTGGGACTGTCTGCGCCTGTTCTCCGAGCAGTTGCAGGACATTCCGTCCGACAACATCCGGGTGGTGGGTACCGCCACCTTGCGCCTCGCCACCAACGTCGATGAGTTCCTCAGCGAAGCGGAACGGGTACTCAACCACAGCATCGAGATCATCTCGGGCGAGGAAGAGGCCAAGACCATCTATGAAGGGGTCTCCTGGACCTCTGCCGGGGAAGGCAACCGGCTGGTGATCGACATCGGCGGCGCCAGTACCGAACTGGTGATCGGCGAGCACAGCGAAGCAAAACTGCTCAACAGCCTGCACATGGGCTGCGTCACCTGGCTCAACAATCATTTCGGTGACGGTGAGCTCTCCGAGGCCCGTTTCCAGCAGGCCATTGCCGCCGCCAAGGCGGTGCTGGAGAAGGTGGCGGAAGATTACCGCGCCCTCGGCTGGCGCACCTGCGTCGGCGCCTCAGGCACGGTGCAAGCGCTGCAGGAGATCATGCTGGCGCAAGGGAAGAGCGAGCGGGTCACCCTGCCGAAGTTGCAGGAGCTGATGGGTCAGGCCATCGCCTGTGGCAAGCTGGATCAACTTCAGCTGGAAGGGCTGGCGGCCGAGCGACTGACCGTGTTCCCCTCCGGCCTCGCCATCCTGATCGCCATCTTCGAGACCTTGGGGATAGAGAGCATGACCCTGGCGGGCGGCGCCCTGCGGGAAGGCCTGATCTACGGTCTGCTCGGCAACAATCACGACTGTGATGCCCGGGACAGAACCGCCGACAGCCTGATCAGCCGCTATCAGCTGGATAAAGAGCACGCCGAGCGGGTACGCGATACCGCCGTCCTGGCTTTCACCCAGTTACAGCCGGCCTGGCGTCTCTCCAAGCGTTACGGACGCCCGATCCTGCGTTATGCGGCTCTGCTGCACGAGATCGGCCTCTGCATCGAGTACAAGAAGGCGCCGCAACACGCTGCCTACATCATCGACAACATCGACATGCCGGGCTTCACCCCCGCGCAGAAGAAGCTGCTGTCGGCCCTGCTGTTCAACCAGCGGGACGACTTCAAGCTGGATACCCTGGAAAAACAGGGCGCCGTCACCGGTCGCCAGGCGATCCGGCTGGCCCGCATCCTGCGCATCGCGCTGATCCTCTGCATGCGCCGCACCCAGGGCACTGTGCCCAGCTTCACCCTGCAGGCCGAGGAGGAGTCACTGACTCTGACTCTGCCCAAGGGATGGATGGACGAACATTACCTGCGCGCCAGCGAACTGCGACTCGAAATGGAACGCCAGCAGAAGATGGGCTGGCCCACCCGCGTGCAGGAAGCCTGATTGGGCGCCACGCGCCCACTCTGCTCCTTTTCCCATCTGTTCCGACAATCTCTTTCGCAGCCAGGTTCGGCACCATTCAAGGCCTTTCCTTTGATTTTATTTAATTTTTAACCAAACCCCGGATCTCCGTTCCCTCCAGCCATCTAGCCTCTATCGCCAGCTCGGCTAGAGTTGGATTGTCTCTCCCATAGGAACGGAAACCATGAAACATTTGACCCTGATCGGCCTGACCGCCCTGCTGACCGCCTGTGGTGGCGGCAGCGACAGCAACGACAACCCACAGAACGCCCAGATGTCCCTGGCCTTCTCCGACGCCCCGGTGGATTCGGTCAGCAAGGTCTGCATCGCCGTTTCCAACATCAGCATCCATCCCGTCTCAGGCACAGAGCAGGCATGGAGCACCGCCAGCTTCCTGACCTCGGCCCAGGACGATGGCTGCACGCCGGCAGGGGAACTCATCCCCCTCGACAGCTCGGGACACCCGTTGTTTACCTACATCGACCTGCTGAAATACCCGGGCTCCGCCAGCCGCCCCCTGCTGGCCAGCCAGAGCGTGGTTCCCGGCGAATACAGCCAGATGCGGCTGCGGGTCCTGGATGGCCGGGATGCGGGCAACCAGTTTCTGGATGGCACCCCCTACTCCTACGTCAGGCAGGATGATGGTGTGATCAAGCCGCTGGAGGTCCCCAGCAATGAACTGAAGCTGGATGCCTTCACCATTGCCGCCAACGGTCTCAGCGCCTTCACCACCGAGTTCGACCTGCGTCACTCCATGGTATTGCCGGGCCATGAGGAGTATTACAAGCTCAAACCCAGAGGCGTGCGTCTGGTGAACAATACCGAGGTAGCGACCGTCAGTGGCACTGTGGCCGAGGGGCTCTGCGGTGGTCTGCTGACCGACAAGGCCTTCGTCTACTTCTACGACGAGTTGCGGCCGGTGGGGGATGATGCCTATCCCGACATGGCCGACCTCGACAACGGCTTCTATGCTAGCGCCCCCGTACTGCCCCTGGCTGGTGGTGGCTACGGCTACGAGCTGGGCTTCGTGAACCTCGGCAATTACGACATGACGCTGGTCTGCAACGGCGACGAGGATGATCCGGAACTGGCCGGCGACCCGCTGCAACTGGAGCAGGTGCTGAAGGCTCAGGCGGTGGTGGCTCCCACCACCAGCATCAACTTCCAGTAACGGGCCAGGGGATCAGGAGCGAGAAGCATCATGGCTGACTATCAACCCATCAGCTGTGACCTCTACGACTGGCTCGAGATCGCCGCCCGCTGGCAACTGCCGGTGATCCTCGCCAGCCGCGACGGTCGCCGGTGGGATGACAGGGTTCGCACCATAGAGGCCAGTGACGGCGTCGAGTATCTGCTGCTGGAGAGCGGTGAGCGCCTCAGCCTCGCCGATCTGGCAACCCTGGATCTCGTCTGGCAGGGGGAAGCGCGGCATATCCACTTCGCGCCCGCCAGCTGACCTCAAGGTAAAAAGGAGGGCCAACATAGGTTGGCCCTCCTTTTTTGTATCTCGACCCCGGCTGGCCTTAACCCGCCAGCGCCGCCATTACATAGACGTCGAAGCGGTTGCTCTTGGTCTCGATGGCCATGCTGGGTTTGTGCTCGTTGAGCCAGCCCGCGTAGTCCGGCCGCTTCACCACCACCCGCTTGTCCGCCATCTGCAGTGCCGCTGGCAGCAGGGCATCCGCATCAAGATCCGGCCCAACCAGGGACTGGAACACCCGCATCTCCTTCTTCACAAGGGCCGACTTCTGCTTGTGGGGGAACATGGGGTCCAGGTAGATAACCTCGGGCCGCTCCGGCAATGCCAGCAGGTTGTCCACCGCAGGCCCCTGCAGGAGATGCATGCGCTCGCTGACCCAGGAACCTATCTCGGGATCCTGCGCCGCCCGCGCCAGCCCGTCCTGCAACAGGGCCGCCACCACGGGGCTGCGCTCGATCAGGGTCACCTTGCAGCCGAGAGAGGCCAGCACGAAGGCATCGCGGCCGAGCCCGGCGGTGGCATCCACCACGGTCGGCATGGCTCCGGACTTCAACCCCACCGCCTTGGCGATGGACTGGCCCCGGCCGCCACCGAACTTGCGTCTGTGGGCCACGGCCCCCTCCACGAAGTCCACATAGACGCCGCCGAGCTTGGGTTCGTCCAGCTTGCGCAGCTCCAGTCTGGTGTCAGTCAGCACCAGCGCAAAAGGGGCGGGAAACGCCACCTCGGCCAGACGCAGTCGCAGGGCGTCCAGCTCGCCATCGCGGGCGGGCACTTCACTGAAAACCTGAATATGGGGCATAACGAAGACTCATGGCGGCACGGAAGCGGGCATGATAGCAGAAGCAGGGGATCAGCTCACCGTGGTCAGGTTGGCCAGGTTCATCCCCTGGCGGTTGAGGGTCAGGTATTCCACCAGATCGTCATAGGGCAGCGGGCGGCTGAGCAGATAGCCCTGAGTGAAGGCACAGCCCTTCTGACACAGGAAGTTGAGTTGCTCCCGGGTCTCCACCCCCTCGATCACCACCTGCATGCCGAGGTTGTGCACTATGTTGATGATGCCGTCCAGCAGCAGCCTGTCCTGCTCGTTGAAGGGGATGTGGCGCACGAAGGATCTGTCTATCTTGACCAGATCCACCGGGAAGGTACGCAGGTAGTTGAGCGCCGAGTAGCCGGTGCCGAAGTCGTCGATGGCCAGCTTGCAGCCCGCCTCGCGCAGGGCATCGATCCGCACCCTGTGCTGATCGCTGCTCTCCATCAACAGGGACTCGGTGATCTCTATGATGATGTCCGCCGGGTCCAGGTCGAAGTGACGGATCACCCTGAGCCACTCGTTCGCCTCGGGATCGATTGTCTGGAACTCCAGGGTGGAGCGGTTGATGGACATCTGCAGATCAGGGAAGCCGGACTTCTGCAACCGGGCCAGATCCCGGCACGACTGCCAGAGCACCAGCGCCCCCAATCCCTGGATGAGGCCAGCCTCCTCCGCCAGCGGAATGAAGTCCGCCGGTGAGACCTGTCCCCAGTGGGGGTGATACCAGCGCACCAGGGCCTCCAGCTTGGCGACCCGACCACTGCGATTGTCCCAGATGGGCTGATAGGCCATGGTCAGCTGCGCCAGCTTGATGGCCTCCGCCAGATCCTGCTGCATCTGGTGGCGCTGGCTCACCTCTTCGCGCATGGAGGCGCTGTAGGTACCGAGGGAGCGTCCCTGCCGCTTGGCAACGAACAGCGCCTGCTCGGCGTTGCGCAGCAGCTCGTCACCATCACCGCCGTCATAGGGACAGAGGGTTATGCCCATGGTCGCCGTCACATAGAGATGCTGGTTCGCCAGCATGAAGGGCCGGGCAAAGCCGCCGATCACCTGCTTGGCGAACACCTCGGCCTGGCGCCGGTTGACGATGCCTGGCACCAGAAAGGCAAACTCGTCGCCGCCGATGCGGGCCACCAGATCCTCGGTGCGCACCCGGCTCACCAGCCGATCCGACACCTCGCGCAACAGGGCGTCGCCGACATGGTGATCCATGCTGTTGTTGACCGCCTTGAAGTTGTTGAGATCCAGCACCATCAGGGCGAAGCGCTCCCCCCGCTCGCAGAAGCGGGTGAGGCAGCGACCAAACAACCAGCGGTTCGGCAGCCCGGTGAGGTTGTCGTAGTTCGCCTGGGCGGCGATCTTCTGCTCCGCCAGCTTGGTCTGGGAGAGATCGCTGAAGATGGCGATGTACTGGCTGATCCGCCCCCCCTCGCGCAAGGCGCTGATCATCAGCTGCTGAGGATAGAGTTTGCCGTTCTTGCGCTTGTTCCACACTTCACCACGCCAGATCCCTACGCGCTCGAGGGCGTGATACATGTCGGCGTAGAAGGTCTGATCGTGCAGCCCGGACTTGAGCATGCTGGGGCGCTGGCCGCAGGCCTCCTCCTCGCTGTAGCCGGTGATCTTCTCGAACGCCGGGTTCACCGAGATGATGCGGCTGTCGGCGTCGCACACCAGGATCGCCTCGGAGAGGTTGTCATAGACCCGGTGGGAGAGCTTGAGCTGTTCCGCATGGCGCTTGATGGGGTCGATATTCTCCAGCACCACCATCAGGTAGTCGGGATGCATCTGCTCGTTGCGGATCAGGGTCACCGTCACCCGGCCCCACAGCACGGAGCCATCCCGGTGCAGGTAGCGCTTCTCCTGGGTAAAGGCGGGGCGCTCTCCCCGCTTGAGCCCATCGTAGAGAGGGATGCTGGTCAGCCAGTCGTCGGGGTGGTTGAGCTCGGCGACGGTGAGCTGCTGCAGCTCCTGCTGGCTGTAACCCAGCATCTTTTCGATGGCCGGATTGACCCAGAGGATCCTGCCGTTCAGGTCGAGTTTGCCGATGCCGACCGGCGCATGGGACATCATGGTGTCCAGGAAGTGGGAATATTCCGGCTGAGCTGGTGACGGCGCCAGCAACTGCTGCTGATACATCAGGGCCAGTTCACGGCCGGCGAGCGGCGCCAACAGGCGCAGCAACCCCATGATCTTGTCCATTCTGGGGGTGGCCCGCTTGAACATGACGCTGCACAACCCCAGCGTCTCGCCCTCGGCGCTCTTCAGTGCAACGCCGGCATAACTCCTGACCTGGCAGCGCTCCAGCACGGCTGCATGGGGGAACAGCTCCCGGGTGCGATCGCTGAACCAGGCTTCCCCCTGTTGCATGACGATCTCACCCGGGGTATCCGCGAGAGGGAAGCTGTAGGAGTTGATGTCGAGGGAGGCGGGATAGGCGGCATGCACGGTAAAGAAGAGCCCGGCCTGATCCTTGCCTGAAATCAGGACGAAGTCAGCCCCGACCGCGTTGGCGATTTCACTCACAAAGGTATCGAAATATCCCTGACCACTCGAATGAGACAGGCTTGAGATGATTTGATAGACAGACTCGAGTGCTCGCCTCATGGCAAGGTTCTTTCTCTCCCAGGAAGGTAGAACCCGACTCTACTGAAGAGGCGGGGACAGTGCAAACATGCACTCCGCAAGATATTAAAAAGCCTTGAAAAAAGGGACCAAAAGGTCCCTTTTTCTCTCAAAAATCACGTTTCGATCCCACTATGCCGCAAATGTGTACCTGCTTGAAGCTCTCGCCATCGAGCGGTAAAGCATCCAGTTGGGGCTCTCGCCCGCAGCATAGACGGCGCCTCACGCGGCGATCCCGCTGTGGCGCAGCAAGGCATCCACCTTGGGCTCGCGGCCGCGGAAGGCACGGAACAGCTCCATCGGCTCTTTCGAGCCACCCTTCTCGAGAATGTTTTTCAGGAAGGATTGGCCGGTGGCCGGATTGAAGATCCCCTCCTCCTCGAAGCGGGAGAAGGCATCTGCGGAGAGCACCTCGGCCCACTTGTAGCTGTAGTAGCCCGCCGCATAACCCCCGGCGAAAATGTGGGAGAAGCTGTGCTGGAAGCGGTTGAACGCCGGCGGCGTCATCACCGCCACCTGGCTGCGCACTTCGCTCAGCAAGGCCGGGGTCTGCTCCGGATTGGCCGGGTCAAACTCCCGGTGCAGGCGGAAGTCGAACAGGGCGAACTCCAGCTGACGCAGCATCTGCATCGCCGCCTGGAAGTTGCGGGCAGTCAGCATCTTCTCCAGCAGATCCGCAGGCAGCGGCTCGCCGGTCTCGTGATGGCCGGAGATGAAGGCCAGCGCCTCGGACTCCCAGCACCAGTTCTCCAGGAACTGGCTCGGCAGTTCCACTGCGTCCCAGGCCACACCGTTGATGCCGGCGACACCGGCCACGTCGATGCGGGTCAGCATGTGGTGAATGCCGTGGCCGAACTCGTGGAACAGGGTGACCACCTCGTTGTGGGTGAACAGGGCGGGTTTGCCGTCCACCGGGCCGTTGAAGTTGCAGGTCAGGTAGGCTACCGGCTTTTGCAGGGAGCCATCCTGACGGTAGCGACGGCCGAGGCAGACATCCATCCAGGCGCCGCCCTGCTTGTGTTCGCGAGCATAGAGGTCGAGGTAGAAGCTGCCGCGCAGCTCGTCCTCGGCATCGAAGATATCGTAGAAGCGCACGTCCGGGTGCCAGGTGTCGATACCGAGGCGCTCGCGCACCTTGATGCCAAATACCCGTCTCACCACCTCGAACAGTCCCTTCACCACCTTGCTGGCGGGGAAGTAGGGGCGCAACTGCTCGTCGGAGATGGAGAACTTGTGCTGCTTGAGCTTCTCGGCGTAGTAAGCGAGATCCCAGGCCGCCAGCTCGCTCTGACCGTGTTGCTCGGCGGCGAAGGCGCGGATCTCTTCGAGCTCGGCCTTGCCCTGCGGCAGGGACTTGGCCGCCAGATCGGTGAGGAAGTTCACCACCTGCTCGGGCTTGTCCGCCATCTTGGTGGCCAAGGAGAGCTCGGCGTAGTTGGCAAAGCCGAGCAGTTGGGCCAGCTCGCGACGCAGGGTGAGCAGCTCGCTCATGATGGCGGAGTTGTCCCACTTGCCGGCATTGGGGCCCTGATCCGAGGCGCGGGTAGTGAAGGCCTCATACAGTTCGGCGCGCAATGCACGGTTGTCGGCATACATCATCACCGGCAGGTAGGAGGGAATATCCAGGGTGAACAGCCAGCCCTGCTGACCCTTCTGCTCCGCCAGCTGGCGGGCGGCGGCCTGCGCACTCTGCGGCAGACCGGCCAGCTCGGCCTCGTCGGTCACCAGCTTGCTCCAGCCCTGGGTCGCGTCCAGCACATTGTTGCTGAAGCGGGAGGCCAGCTCGGAGAGGCGGGCCTGGATCTCGCCGTAGCGCTGCTGCGCCTCGGTGGGCAGACCGATACCGGACAGGCGGAAGTCGCGCAGGGTATTGAGGATCTCCTTGCGCTGGGCACCACTCAACAAGGGGAAATCGTCGCTCTCGGAGAGCGTCAGGTAGGCCTGATAGAGGCCTTCATGCTGACCGACATAGGTCTGGAATTCGGACAGCAGCGGCAGGCAGGCGTCATGGGCGGCGCGCAGCGCCTCGCTGTTGAGCACGGCGTTGAGGTGGCTGACCGGCGACCAGATTCGAGACAGGCGGTCGTTGACCTCTTCCAGCGGGGCGATCAGGCTGTCCCAGGTGTGGGGATCCCGCTGAGCCAGCACATCCTCAATCTTCTGTTTGCAATCGGCGATGGCCTGCGTCACGGCAGCTTGCACCTGATCGGGCTGGATCTGGCTGAAAGGGGGCAGCGAGTCCATTGTCAGCAAAGGGTTAGTCATCTGCGGTACCTCTAAATGCTCTGCAGCCCCTGCCGTCCAGAAGCCTGCTTGGACCATCTAAGATGTAGGCAGAAACCCCATTTATCAAGCCTTTGCCGCCCAGAGCCGGGTCTGCTGCCCACATTTCGCAAAAACCTGCTCATTAATGCAGCAATTCGGCGTCCGGAGACGACAATGCCGGCACTTTGGCCGGCATTGTGGGGCATGGACGCTACCCGCCTCAGCGTTGGGCGTCCTCTTTCAACCACTGGGCTACCCGCTTGGCGAAGTAGGTGAGGATGCCGTCGGCACCGGCCCGCTTGAAGCAGAGCAGGGACTCCAGCACGCACTCCTTCTCCTTGAGCCAGCCATTCTGGATCGCCGCCATGTGCATGGCGTACTCGCCGCTCACCTGGTAGGCGAAGGTCGGCACCCCGAACTGATCCTTCACCTGACGGATCACGTCCAGGTAGGGCATGCCCGGCTTGACCATGACGCTGTCGGCCCCTTCGGCGATATCCAGCGCCACCTCGTGCAATGCCTCGTTGCCGTTGGCCGGATCCATCTGGTAGGTCGCCTTGTTGCTCTTGCCGAGGTTGGCGGCGGAGCCTACCGCATCGCGGAACGGGCCGTAGTAGCTGGAGGCGTACTTGGCGGAGTAGGCCATGATCTGGACGTTGACGAAGCCGTTCTCTTCCAGTGCGGCACGGATCGCCCCGATGCGGCCATCCATCATGTCGGAC
Organism: Aeromonas media; assembly: GCF_000819985.1. Taxonomy (GTDB): domain Bacteria; phylum Pseudomonadota; class Gammaproteobacteria; order Enterobacterales; family Aeromonadaceae; genus Aeromonas; species Aeromonas media. The sequence continues at coordinate 16,183 of NZ_CDBZ01000063.1, forward strand.
GGCGCCACTATGTCGGCCCCGGCGGCGGCGTGGGAGAGCGCCTGCTTCACCAGGATCTCGGTGGTGATGTCGTTCTGCACATAGCCTTCGTCATCGATGATGCCGTCCTGACCATGGGTGGTGAAGGGATCCAGCGCCACGTCGGTGATGACACCCAGCTCCGGGAAGCGAGCCTTGAGGGCACGGGTGGCCCGCTGGGCCAGCCCATCCGGGTTGTAGGCCTCTTCCGCCAGCAGACTCTTCTGCGCCAGCGGCGTCACCGGGAACAAGGCGATGGCGGGTACGCCGAGGGCCACCAGCTCTTCGGCTTCCGCCAGCAGCAGATCGATGGATAGCCTGTCCACCCCCGGCATGGAAGCGACGGCCTCACGCTGACCCTCCCCCTCCAGCACGAACACCGGATAGATGAGATCGTTGACGGTCAGCTGGTTCTCGCGCACCAGACGACGGCTGAAATCATGTTTGCGCACCCGGCGCAGGCGGCGACCCGGAAAGGCGCCCGGAAGAGTTATGGCCATGAATCACTCCAAAAGAGGAAGTTGGAAAAATGCGGCGGAGGTGGCCCGGGTATGGGCCAGCAAGGCCTCGGGCGCTTCACCACGGCAGGCCGCCACCACTTGGGCGATGTGCGGCAAAAAAGCGGGTTCGTTGCGTTTCGGTCTGGGTTTCAGATCCCTTGGCACCAGATAGGGAGCATCGGTCTCGATCATCAGCCGACCGGCGGGAATGCGCGCCACCTGCTCGCGCAGCAACTGGCCGCGGCGCTCGTCGCACAGCCAGCCGGTCACCCCGATATGCAGCCCCAGCGCCAGGCACTGGTCCAGCTCCTCATCCGACCCAGTGAAGCAGTGCAGCACAGCTCCCGGCAGCCTGGGCAACCAGGGACGGAGGATCTCGATGAAACGGGCATGGGCATCACGGCAGTGGAGAAACACCGGCATCCCGAGCTCGGCGGCCAGCTCCAGCTGGGCGTCGAATACCGCATCCTGCACCGGACGGGGGGAGAAGTCGCGGTTGTAGTCGAGGCCGCACTCGCCGATGGCCACCACCTGCGGCAGCGCCGCCAGCGTGCGCAAGGCGGGCAAAGTCTGTTCATCCACGCTCTTGGCATCATGAGGATGAACCCCGGCGGTGGAGAAGCAGTAACCGGGCCATTCGGCGGCCTGCTCCGCGCTCTCGCGGCTGCCGGCCAGATCGGTGCCGGTCAGGATCAGCGCCTCTACCCCGGCGGCGCGGGCGCGGGCCACCAGGTCGGCCTGTTCGCCTGCAAACTGGCTGCTGGTCAGGTTTACACCGATGTCGATCATGAGGTTAGCGGGTCCGAATAAAAGGAAGACATATCAGGTATTTGAAAACCATCTACTCAATGGGGCCTTACCATACGCCTCGAACGGATGCATGAAAAGAGGAAGGGAGCCTCAGCTCCCCTCTTCCGGTTGTTCCTGCTCCTCCTCGTCCTCTTTCTTCACATAGAAGCGGGCGAAGAACAGACCTATCTCCCACAGGGCCCACATGGGGATCGCGAGCAGGGTCTGGGAGAAGACATCGGGCGGGGTCAGCAGCATGCCGACCACGAACACCCCGACGATGACGTAGGGACGCTTCTCTTTCAGGCTCTTGGGGGTGGTGACCCCGGTCCAGCACAGCAGTATGGTGGCCACCGGTATCTCGAACGCCACCCCGAACGCGAAGAACAGGGTCAGCACGAAGTCCAGATAGCTGGCAATGTCGGTCGCCACCGTCACCCCGGCGGGGGCCGTGCTGGTGAAGAAGCCGAACACCAGGGGGAACACCACGTAATAGGCGAACGCCATGCCGGCATAGAAGAGCACGGCACTGGAAGCCACCAGCGGCATGACGAGGCGTCGTTCGTGCTGGTACAGGCCAGGGGCGATGAAGGCCCAGGCCTGATAGAGCAGATAGGGGATGGCCAGGAAGAAGGAGACCACCAGGGTCAGCTTGATGGGCGTGATGAAGGGGGTCGCCACATCCGTCGCTATCATGCTGGTCCCTTCAGGCAGCTGGCTGAGCAGCGGCCGGGCTACGAAGTCGTAGATGTCGTTGGAGAAATAGATGAGCGCGACGAACGCCAGCAGGATAGCCACCAGGGCTCGCATCAGCCTGGTTCTCAACTCGATCAGATGACTGATCAGGGGTTGCTCGGCCTGACTCATGGCTTCACCTCCCCTTTGCCAGCCGACTCGCTGACTGGCTCGCTCTCGCGCTGGCTGTTGACCGGCGGCACCGCGGTCAGCTGCACCGCAGGCGCCACCGGGGCGACGGGTTCAGCCTGGGCGACCGGATCGGGGCGTGGCGGGCGGATCTCGTTCTGCGCTTCCTGCTGTGGCTGATAGGGACGGTTCACCGACTGAGCCGCCGCCTTCAACTGCTCGATGGACTCCTGCAGCTCTGGACTCAGGTTGTTCATCTGCAACTGCTCGGCCTTCTTCAGATCATTGTGCAGCTCTTGCAACTTGAGCTCCTGCTCCAACTCTGTCTTGACCGAGTTGGCGGTACTGCGGATCAGCCTGATCCAGTGGCTGGCGGTACGGATGGCGACCGGCAACCGCTCTGGTCCCAGCACCACCAGTGCGACGACACCGATGACGACCAGTTCCCAAAAACCGATGTCGAACATGGCTTAGGCCTGATCTTTGTCTTTCTGCTTGGCGGTCTCGGCACTGCTGGCCGTCTCGTTCAGCTGCTTGGCCGGAAACTCCGCATCCTTCTGCTCAGGCTTGGCATCGGCCGGATCATCGGACAACGCCTTCTTGAACCCCTTCACCGCCGCCCCCAGATCGCCACCGATACCGCGCAGCTTCTTGGTACCGAACAGCAGCACGACAATGACTGCGATGATCAACAATTGCCAAATACTGATACCACCCATGACTTTCTCTCCAGGATAGGCGCCTGATGGCGCAGTTTAATTAATGAATGCGGGTCTTCAACCAGCCCAGCAGCCAGCATAACCCAGCGCCGGCGAGACTGATTTGTCCCCACTCAATATGTTGTTTCTGGGTCAGCAAGAATACACCCACCAACAGTAGGCTGGCTCCCACCCCTAAGAGGTAGCGGGCCTGCCCCTGACGGCGGCTGTGCAGGCGAAAATCGGCGAACATCTGCTCGAAGTGGTGCTGCTGATGCCGCGCCTGGCGCAGGGTCTCGTAGACCAGCTCCGGCAGCTCCGGCAGCTTCTCCGCCCAGAAGGGGGCCTTCTCTCTGATCGCATTGAGCACCGCCTTGGGGCCCACCTGCTGGTGCATCCAGCTTTCCAGGTAGGGCTTGGCGGTCTGCCACAGGTCCAGCTGGGGATAGAGCTGACGCCCCAGCCCTTCCACATAGAGCAGGGTCTTCTGCAGCAACACCAGCTGGGGCTGTACCTGCATGTTGAAGCGACGGGCGGTGTTGAACAGGTTGAGCAACACGTGACCGAATGAAATTTCGGAGAGAGGCTTCTCGAAGATGGGTTCCAGCACGGTGCGGATGGCGAACTCGAACTCGTCCACCTTGGTGTCGGGCGGTACCCAGCCGGACTCCACGTGCAACTGCGCCACCCGTTGATAGTCACGGTTGAAGAAGGCGAGGAAGTTCTCCGCCAGATAGCGCTTGTCTTCCCGGTTCAGGGTGCCGACGATGCCGCAGTCGATGCCTATCCAGAGTGGATTCTCCGGGTGCTCATAGGAGACGAAGATGTTGCCGGGGTGCATGTCCGCATGGAAGAAGCTGTCACGGAACACCTGGGTGAAAAACACCTCCACCCCGCGCTCAGCCAGCAGCTTCATGTTGGTGCCGTTGGCCTCCAGCGCGGCGATGTCGGAGACCGGAATGCCGTAGATGCGCTCCATCACCAGCACCTGCTCGCGGCAGTGATCCGTGTAGACCTCGGGCACATAGAGCGCCTCCGAGCCGGTGAAGTTGCGCCTCAGCTGGATGGCGTTGGCGGCTTCGCGCATCAGGTTCAGCTCGTCGAGTATGGTCTTGCGGTACTCCTCCACCACCTCGACGGGGCGCAGTCGTGCGCTCTGGGGCACAAAACGGGCCACCAGACGGGCCAGCGCCTGCATCAGGCGCAGGTCGGCCTCGATGATGGGCTCGATGTCGGGACGGATCACCTTGATCACGATCTCCCGGCCATTCTCCTTCAGGCGGGCGGTATGCACCTGGGCAATGGAAGCAGACGCCAGCGGCGTCTCGTCGAAGTCGTCAAACAGGGTTTCGATGGAGCAGCCCAGGCTCGCCTCGATCTGGCGTCTGGCCTCCTGTCCGCAGAAGGGGGGCACCCTGTCCTGCAGCAGGGCCAGCTCCTCGGCGATGTCCGGCGGCAGCAGATCCCGGCGGGTCGACAGCATCTGGCCGAACTTGATGAAGATGGGGCCCAGGGCCTCGAAGGCGAGGCGAATGCGGGCGCCCCGGCACAGCTCAGGTTGCTTGTTCTTGAGCCAGAACAGGCTGCGGCGCACCAGGCGTCCTGGCCAGGGTTGATAACGGGCGGGAACCAGCTCGTCGATGCCCTGCTCCAACAGGATGCTGACGATGCGATAGAGGCGCTTGAACTCCTTCGGGGTCATCAGCTCACCCGCTGTTCGAGTCGTGCCAGCCGTAACTCGACCGCCTTCATCTGTTGTGCCAGCACCTCGACGTCGTCGTTGAAGCTGGCCACTTCCAGCGGGCCAGGGGCGAGACGGGCCTCCTCGGTGAGGAATTCGGCCAGCTGACGCTGGGAGCGGCACAGCTCGCGGCCTATCACGCGACGGGCCTGCCGGGCGCCGCCACACAGGGTATGAGCCAGCACGTCGCCGGTATAGCGCGACAGCTCCTCTTCCCAGTCGATGTCCAGCTCCCCCAGCAGGGCGCTGAAGGCTTGCACCAGTTGCGGGTCGCCGCTCAAGTCCAGCTTCTCCTCGCGGATATAGCGGGTCAGAGCGGAAGGGTCTTTCAGCAGGCCGATCGCCGTCAGCGAGAGGCTCAGCACGGCGTCGGGTTCCCCCTCATAGCGGGCCAGCACGTCCAGTCGACGCTCGGAGAAGACAAACCAGAGCGGCTTGAGCTCACGCAGCTCCAGCTTGAGCACCTTGCCCGCGAGCTTGCGCAGCCGTGCCGGACTCTGCTTGTCGAGATTGAGCAACTGGTTGAGGCTGGCTTCGATCACCGCGGTGACCATGGCATCCATCGGCATAGGCGACCTTAAAACTTGTAACCACGGTGCAGGGCGACCACACCCTGAGTCAGGTTGTAGAACTCCACCTGCTCGAAGCCGACCTGCTCCATCATGCCCGCCAGGGTCTGCTGATCCGGATGCATGCGAATGGATTCCGCCAGATACTTGTAGCTTTCTCCGTCGTTCGCGACGATTTCGCCCATTTTCGGCAGCAGTTTGAAGGAGTAGAGATCGTAGAGCTTGGCGATCACCTCGCTGGCGGGTTTGGAGAACTCCAGCACCAGCAGGCGACCACCCGGCTTGAGCACCCGGAACATGGAGGCCAGCGCCTTGTCCTTGTCGGTCACGTTGCGCAGGCCGAACCCTATGGTGATGACGTCGAAGTGATTGTCCGGGAAGGGCAGTGCCTCGGCATTGGCCTGCACGTAGGAGACGTTGTTCGCCACCCCCAGGTTGCGCAGCTTGTCGCGACCCACCTTGAGCATGGAGTCGTTGATGTCCGCCAGCACCACCTGGCCGGACTCGCCGACGATGCGGGAAAACTTGGCGGTCAGGTCGCCGGTGCCACCGGCCAGATCCAGCACCTTCTGACCCTTGCGCACACCGGAGCAGTCGATGGTGAAGCGCTTCCACAGGCGGTGAATGCCGAATGACATCAGATCGTTCATCAGATCATACTTGGCCGCCACCGAATGAAAGACGCCAGCCACCAGAGTTTCCTTCTCGGTCGCCGCCACGGTTTTATAGCCAAAATGCGTAGTATTAGTCTGTTCCGACATCCCTAAAACACCCATAGAGCAAAGAATGGCCGCCAGTTTACCAGAGCCGGTGACCCGCGGACACCTTAAACCCGGCTGGCAACCAACTGCATCCCCAGCATCACCATGGCCAGACAGAGGAACAGATTGAGACCGATATTGAGCAGTGCCTTCAGATAGGCTCCGTGTTGAGCCAGCACCACGGTATCGAGGGCAAAAGAAGAAAATGTGGTCAGGGCACCGAGGATACCCACCATCAGCAGTGGTTTCATGGGGTGTTCCACCACATGGCCCTGACTGATGAGCGCAAAAGCAATGCCCATGATGAAAGACCCCACCACGTTGACCACCAGAGTCCCGTAAGGAAAGTGGCGTCCCAGCAGCAGTGCCATCAACTCGGCGATACCAAAACGAAGGCAGGCGCCGATGGCGCCGCCTGCCGCGACAAATAACCAGGTTTGCATGGGGCAGCTCCATAAGTGTCAGGCCGACATTATGCAAAATGCCGGCAAGCTGGGATAGCTGGGCAATTAATCTGTGCGGGGGGACCACCTCATCGGCGAAAATCTACCGGCTCGATCTGCTCCAGATGAAGAGAGGTCTGGGCGGGGCGGGTCTGCGCAATCACGCGGCCGTGGCGGATGGAGTAGCGCACCTGCACCTGACGACGCACCGCATCGAAGCCGTTGTCGGCAGGCAGGATCAGCAAGTTGGCCGGTTTGCCCACCTCGATGCCATAGCGATCCTGCACGTTCAGGGTGCGGGCGCTGTGGCTGCTGATGAGCTTCAAGCCGTCGTTGATCTGCTCGTAGCCCATGATCTGGCAGACATGCAGCCCCATGTGCAGCACCTGCAACATGTTGGCCGTGCCCATGGGATACCAGGGATCGAACACATCGTCGTGACCGAAACAGACGTTGATGTTCGCCTCCAGCATCTCCTTCACCCGGGTGATGCCGCGGCGCTTGGGGTAGGTATCGAAACGTCCCTGCAGGTGAATGTTCACCAGCGGATTGGCCACGAAGTTGATGTCCGCCATCTTGAGCAGCCGGAACAGGCGGGAAGCATAGGCCCCGTTGTAGGAGTGCATGGCGGTGGTGTGGCTGGCGGTGACTCTATGACCGATACCGCGCTCGTAAGCCAGGGTCGCCAGGGTCTCGATGAAGCGAGACTGCTCGTCATCGATCTCGTCGCAGTGCACATCGACCAGAACCTGATACTTCTCGGCAAGATCGAAGATGTAGTGCAGACTTTCGACCCCATACTCCCGGGTAAACTCGAAATGGGGGATCGCGCCAATCACGTCGGCCCCCAGCTTGAGCGCCTCCTCCAGTAATGCCTTGCCGTTGGGATAGGAGAGGATCCCCTCCTGCGGGAAGGCGACGATCTGCAGCTCGACCCACGCCTTCATCTCTTCCCGCACTTCCAGCATCGCCTTCAGGGCAATCAGATTGGGGTCGGAGACATCGACATGGGTGCGGACGAACTGGATGCCGTTGGCGATCTGCCATTTCAGCGTCTGGATGGCGCGCCGCTTCACATCTTCGTGGGTCAGCAGCGCCTTGCGCTCGGCCCAGCGCTCGATCCCCTCGAACAGGGTGCCGGAGAGGTTCCAGCTCGGCTCGCCCGCCGTCTGGGTGGTATCGAGGTGAATATGGGGCTCGATAAAGGGCGCGATGGCCAATCCCCCCTCCCCGTCCAGCACCCGACCGGCGACTGCATGTTCGTCATGGGGTTCGATGGCGGTGATGACCCCATCCTGACAGCGGATCTGCCACAACCCTTCCCGATCGGCAAAACGAATATGTTGAATCAGCATTTGCTAGCTTCCTGTACCAGAACCGGTCGCTGGGTGAGGCGAACCAGAATGAAATAGATGAAGGCGGCGCCCAATACCGCGTTGAGTGGCACTATGCCTGGCAGCCATTTACCAACAGCCACCCCGATTGCCGTGGCGACCAGTGCCTGCCAACGTACCGCCTCGAACTGTTGATCGGCAAACTGGCGATAACGTTCACGATTGAGCAGGAAATCCATGATGATAATGCCACCGATCGGCGGGATTGCCGTACTCAAAAAGGCCAGCCAGCCGACAAAGTTGTTGTAGAGCCAGAGGGCACATGCGGTACCAATCAACCCGTTGATCACGCTGAGTGGCTTGCTCTTGAGGCCGGTAATGTTGGCAAAACCGAGGCCAGAGGCGTAGAGGGCGTTGTCGTTGGTGGTCCAGATATTGAGACCCAGCACCAGAATGGCGGGGATCAGCAGCCCTTGCATCAGCATCACTTCCGATATATCAGCCTGCCCGGTCACTGCCGCACCAGCCGCACCGAAGACGAACATCAGAGTGTTGCCCAAAAAAAACGCCACCATGGTAATCATGACGGCGCCCCAGGGTTTACGACCAAATCGAACAAAGTCGGCGGTCAAGGTTCCTGCACTGATAAAGGAACCGACCACCATGGTCAGCGCCGTGGAGAACTCGATGGGATTGCTTGGTTGCACTTGCTGCAACGCCGCCATGCCACCGGTCGAGGTCACCGCCAGCCAGACCGAGTAGCCACCAAGCAGTGCAATGGCTGGTACGGCGACAAAGCTCAGAACCATCAGAGCGGAGATCCCGAAGTAAACGGTTACCGTCATTAAAACACCCGAAATGGCGATCAGCCAGTTCACATCGATCCCGGTCGCCTTCTGCACCGGCAGCGCAAACATCGCCACGCCAACACCGAACCAGCCGACCTGAGTGCCACCCAGGAGTAAAGAAGGTAGCCAGGAACCTTTCACCCCAAAGGAGTAACGGGCCAGTAGGTGGGTAGAGAGACCGGTTGAAGCACCGATATAACCGAGACAGGCGGTATAGATCCCCAGCAACAAGTTGCCGATCAGTACCGCCTTGATGAAGTCATCGAACGCCAGCCCGGTACCCAGCGTCCCGCCAGTCCACATGCTGGCAGAGAAGAACGTCAAGCCTAGCATCACCAGCATCAGCGACAGCACACCTTTGCGCCCTTTGGCGGGAACCGCCCCCAAACAGTATTCATTATCCTGCGCCATGCTCTCTCTCCACGTAATAGGCAAAACGCGCCGGATTTTACAGGTAAAACGTTTTACGTCAATCAAGTACGGCCAAATATCTGGATAAAAATATCAATAGCAGTCAAGCGAGTAACATCAGCTTAAAAACGCTGATTGCAAGCATAGGGAGCATGGGACAAGGAATATCACAAGAAATGAAGAAACTGACAGAAACAAAAAAGCCTCCCTTTTCAGGGAGGCTTTCGTTTTCATGGTGCTGATACCCAGAGTCGAACTGGGGACCTCATCCTTACCAAGGATGCGCTCTACCAACTGAGCCATATCAGCACACTAACCAGTAAAGACCGCACTGTGTGCGCTATCTAAATCTCTTGTCCAACACAACCTGACGTTGTATCGCGACCAACCACATCGCTGTGATTGCTTAATTGAAGCCTGGC
>NZ_CDBZ01000064.1 GCF_000819985.1 Aeromonas media
ATCCCATCCCATCCCATCCCCCACGCCATTCCGTATTGACCCCTAGCTACCATATCGAAGAGTTTCAAACAGAGCCTTAAAAGCCGCGCACTCCTGTACCTTTCTCAATACGAGGGGCTGGATGAAAACATCGCGTTTTTCCGCGAAGAGTGCTGCGTGAATGACAAGAGGGATTGAAGGGATTGGCTGCGAGCTGTAGCCATGTTGATCATTTCAATGTTTCTTGTATAGTTGAACTCATGAAATGCATTAAGGGGAAGTTCCATGAACAAAGAGATCGCCACCAAGGTATTCGAGTCCCTCGCATCCGGCATTCGTCTCGATGTATGGCGTCTGCTGGTCAAGGCCGGACTGGAAGGGCAGGTGGCCGGCCAGCTGGCCAGCGAGCTTGACATTGCCCCGAACACTCTCTCGTTTCACCTCAAGGCCATGCTGCATGCGGGCCTGCTCTCGGTGGAGCAGGAGGGACGCTTTTTGCGCTATCGTGCCAACATTCCCCTGATGCTGAGCCTTATCGGCTACCTCACCGAGGAGTGCTGTGCAGGTCATCCGGAGGCTTGCGGTCTGGTGGATGGTCGCCCCCAGACCGTCAGTGGTCAGCCTCGCTCGTCCTGCTGCGACGAGACCTACTGACGCCTGCCCGGCATCGCCGAGAGGCGAGTCCCGCTTTCACCCTCATCCTGACGAGACATGGAGCTGCTGTTTATCATGCACCCCTTTGACATCCTGAACCTGGATAATGGCGCCCGCCTTATCTTCACCCCCTGTCCTGGCACCAAGGAGGCTTCCTTGCTGGACTCCCTCAAGACCCTGCAAGCCGCCGGAGCGGATGCCGTGATCACCCTGATGCCGGGGGCCGAGCTGGCGCGGTTCAAGGCCGATGCCTTGCCCGCCGAGTGTGAGGCCTTGGGGCTGGCCTGGTTCCAGCTGCCGGTTGAGGACGATTGCGCCCCCGAAGCACCGTTTGCCGAAGCCTTTGCCAACCACAAGGCGGATCTGCTGGCGCGTCTGGCTGCGGGTCAGACCCTGGCCATTCATTGCCGTGGCGGCTCGGGGCGTACCGGGCTGATGGCAGCCATCCTGCTGCTGGAGGCAGGCTACGCCCCCACTCAGGTCAAGTCGCTGGTGCAAGGAGTACGCCCCAAGGCGCTGACATTGGCAGCGCACCTCAACTACCTCAACACCCATTACGCATTCGCCGGTTAAGGAAAACAGCATGACCATCAAAGTGGGTATCAACGGTTTTGGCCGCATGGGCCGCCTCTCGTTTCGCGCCGCCTTCGACTGGGCGGATGTGGAGTTTGTGCGCATCAATGACCCGGCCGGCGATGCCGCTTCGCTGGCACACCTCATCACCTTCGATTCCGTCCATGGCCGCTGGCATCATGAAGCCAGCAGCGATGGGGACCAGATGGTGATCGGCAATCATCGCATCCCCTGCACTCGCAACAAGGAGATCGGTCAGACTGACTGGTCCGGCTGTGATGTGGTGATCGAGGCCTCCGGCAAGATGAAAACCAAGGCGCTGCTGGGTGCCTATCTGGCGCAAGGGGTGAAGCGGGTCGTGGTCACGGCACCGGTCAAGGAGGAGGGTGTGCTCAATGTGGTGATGGGGATCAACCACCATCTTTATGACAAAGCGCAGCACCCCATAGTGACAGCTGCCTCCTGTACCACCAACTGCCTGGCGCCTGTGGTGAAGGTGATCCACGAGCAGCTCGGTATCAAGCACGGCTCCATGACCACCATTCATGACATCACCAACACCCAGACCATTCTGGATGCGCCCCATGCTGATCTGCGCCGCGCCCGTGCCTGCGGCCTGAGCCTGATCCCCACCACTACGGGCTCTGCCACCGCCATCACCCACATCTTCCCCGAGCTCAAGGGCAAGCTGAATGGCCATGCGGTGCGGGTGCCGCTCGCCAACGCCTCCCTCACCGACTGCGTGTTCGAGGTAAACCGCCCCACCACCGAAGCCGAGGTCAATGGCTTGCTCAAGGCCGCGGCCGAGAATGAGCTCAAGGGGATCATGGGCTATGAAGAGCGCCCCCTGGTGTCGGTGGATTACAAGACAGATCCGCGCTCCTGCACCATAGATGCACTCTCCACCATGGTGGTGGGCGGCACCCAGGTGAAGATCTACGCCTGGTATGACAACGAGTGGGGCTATGCCAACCGCACCGCCGAGCTGATGCGCATGGTCGGTCAAATGGACAAGGCGCAAGGATAACCCGGCCATGGCACTGACCCGCCTCTCCCCAGAGATCCGCCAGTATCTGCTGGTGACCGGCAACTACTGGGCCTTTACCCTGACCGATGGCGCCCTGCGCATGCTGGTGGTGCTCTACTTCCACGGGCTGGGTTACAGCCCGCTGGCCATCGCCTCCCTGTTCCTCTTCTACGAGATCTTCGGGGTGGTGACCAATCTGGTGGGGGGCTGGCTCGGGGCTCGCCTCGGGCTCAACCGCACCATGAACATCGGCCTCGCTCTCCAGGTGCTGGCGCTCGGCATGTTGCTGGTGCCACCGTTCTGGCTGACGGTGCCCTGGGTGATGGGTGCCCAGGCGCTCTCCGGGATTGCCAAGGATCTCAACAAGATGAGCGCCAAGAGCTCCATCAAGTTGCTGGTGCCGGGGGAGGCGCAGGGTCAGCTCTACCAGTGGGTAGCACTGCTGACCGGTTCGAAGAATGCCCTGAAAGGGATGGGCTTCTTCCTCGGTGGCGCCCTGCTGACCCTGATCGGGTTTCAGGGGGCCGTGCTGGTCATGGTACTGGCGTTGGCACTGGTCTGGTGCATCAGCCTGCTGACCCTGAAACGGGATCTGGGCAAGGCCAAGAACAAGCCCAAGTTCAGGGAGATCTTCTCCAAGAGCCGGGCCATCAATTACCTCTCCGCCGCCCGTCTGTTCCTGTTCGGTGCCCGCGATGTCTGGTTTGTGGTGGCGCTGCCTGTCTACCTCGCCTCCAGCCTTGGCTGGGATAATGGCTATGTGGGGAGCTTCCTTGCGCTTTGGATCATCGCCTACGGCGTGGTGCAGACCCAGGCCCCCCGCTTTACCGGCAAACGCGAGGGGCGGGTGCCCGATGGCAAGGTGGCCATGGGCTGGGCGCTGGTATTGGCCTTGACCCCGGCCCTGATTGCCCTGGCGCTCCATTTCGATCTGCATCCGGCCATCAGTCTGGTGGGCGGTTTGATGGTGTTCGGTGCCCTGTTTGCCATCAATTCTTCCCTGCACAGCTACCTCATCATCAGTTATGCCGGCTCTGACGGGGTGTCGCTCGATGTGGGCTTCTATTACATGGCCAATGCTCTGGGCCGCCTGCTCGGCACCCTGCTCTCCGGGCTGGTGTTCCAGCTCCATGGTCTTGAGGCCTGCCTCTGGCTCTCCACCCTCTTCATTCTGTTGGCGGCGCTGATCTCCCTCGGTTTGCCCCGCCATCAGCCGCCCGTTTCATCCCACTCTCATGGAGTCTCTTGATGAGTACAACCGCCTGTTCTGACCTGCCCGTCAGCAAAAAAATGCGTTTTCTCGATCGCAACCTCACCCTCTGGATCTTCGTCGCCATGGGCATCGGGGTGGGGATTGGCTATCTGTTCCCCCAGGTGGCGCAGTGGAATGAGGCGATGTCGGTTGGCACCACCAACGTGCCGCTCGCCATCGGCCTCATCCTGATGATGTATCCGCCGCTCGCCAAGGTGAATTACGCCACCATGGGCACCATGACTCGCGACCGCCGAGCCATCACCCTCTCCCTGGTGATGAACTGGTTGGTTGGCCCCATCCTGATGTTCGTGATTGCCCTGGTGTTTTTGCATGATCAGCCGGGTTACATGGTGGGTCTCATCCTGATCGGCCTGGCGCGTTGTATCGCCATGGTGCTGGTGTGGAACGATCTCGGCGGTGGCAGCAAGGAGTACGGTGCGGGCCTGGTGGCCCTCAACAGCGCGTTTCAGATCCTCACCTACAGCTTCCTGGCCTGGCTGTTCATTACCGTGCTGCCGCCGCTGTTCGGCCTGCAGGGCTTCGCGGTGGACATCACCATGCTGGATATCGCCGAAAGCGTGCTGATTTATCTCGGCATTCCCTTCCTGGCAGGCTTTTTGAGCCGTCACTATCTGGTCAAGGCAAAAGGGGAGAAGTGGTACACCGAGCGCTTCATTCCGGCCATCTCCCCCATCACGCTGATCGCCCTGCTGGCCACCATAGTGCTGATGTTCAGTCTCAAGGGGGAGATGATCGTCGAGCTGCCCATGGATGTGCTGCGGGTCGCCGTGCCCCTGGTGGTCTATTTCGTGCTCATGTTCTTCACCAGCTTCCTGGTGGGCAAAAAGCTGGGTATTCCCTATGACAAGAACGCCTCCATCGCCTTTACTGCGACTGGCAACAACTTCGAGCTGGCCATCGCGGTCTCCATCGCCGTGTTTGGCTTGAGTTCGGATCAGGCCTTCGCCGGCGTCATCGGCCCCTTGGTAGAGGTGCCCGTGCTGATCGGTCTGGTCAACGTGGCCCTGCGCATGAAGCGCCACTATGGCAAAGCGGAGGCGCAGGCATGAGTGACACCTCTATTACCATCTACCACAACCCGGCCTGCGGCACGTCGCGCAATACGCTGGCGCTGATCCGCAACTCGGGCGTTGAGCCGACCGTTATCCACTATCTGGAGACGCCTCCGAGCCGCGAGACCCTGGTTGCCCTGATTGCCGCCATGGGCATGCCGGTGCGGGACCTGCTGCGCAAGAATGTGCCGCCTTTTGAAGAGTTAGGACTGGCCGAAGAGAGGTTCAGCGATGATGAGTTGATCGACGCCATGCTGGCGCATCCCATCCTGATCAACCGGCCCATCGTGGTGACGCCGCTTGGCACCAAGCTTTGCCGCCCATCAGAAGTGGTGCTGGACATCCTGCCGAGCCTTCAGCAAGGGGCCTTCAGCAAGGAGGATGGGGAGCAGGTGGTGGATGCACAAGGAAAACGCATCAAGTGACCCAACCAACCGGTGCGCCACCTTGCCTGATGACGGCATGGCAACAGCATGAACATGAGCTCTATGGGTGGCTGCTCAAGCAATCTGGCTGCCCGATGGATGCCGATGATCTGCTGCAAGAGACCTTCTTGCGGGCAATCCGCCAGCAAAGCAAGTTTTGCGCCATCGAGAATGCCAGGGCCTGGCTGTTTGAAGTCGCCAGACATCTGGTGATCGATAACAGCCGCAGGCAGCGCACCTGGTTGCCACTGCATGACGATTTGGCGATGGCGCAAGGTGAGCTCGATGCGGTGGATTCGCTTGCTTCCTGTCTGCCGAGGGTGCTGGAGAGAATGGCGCAGAGTGACAGGGAGATCCTGAGACACTGTGATCTGGAGGGGATGAAGCAGGCGGACTTTGCTGTCAGGCATGGTTTGACCCAGGCTGCCACGAAGTCCCGTTTGCTGCGGGCCAGGGAACGCTTGCGTCAGCAGCTCTCTCTGGACTGTCAGGTCAGGCTGGATGAGACCGGTCGAGTCTGTTGCTTCACCCCGGTGGTGAAGTGAATCCCCCAGAACCTCCAGACACGCTGTTGCTGATGGAGATAGGCCGATCGCCATGGGATATGCGTGCTGCAACCCGGTTTTGAGGGTAGTGAGTCAACAATCAGGAACATATGATGAGTTCTCTTGATATCCAGAAAGTCAGAGATGATGCGATAGAGTGGGCATTGACTCACGGCGTGGCCTTCAAGGAGTCGCTGTATTCTGCCGTGCATACCCCGTTTACCCTGACGCCGACACCGATCAGCCGGGGAGACTACCAGCATTTGAAAGGCGTGGCGCAGACCTTGAGCAAGCTGATCTATGCCGTCTCTGAGGATCATGGTTTTTTATACGATGCCATTCATCCCATCGCGGCGGGAGATCCCTTCTTCTCAGCCCTGCTCAGCATGCATCAACACATACATTCATCACCCGGCAGCGCGCCCAGGCTGCCCTTGCTCATCATGCGCAGCGATTTTATGGACGATAGGCGCAATGGCCACCAGCTGGTCGAGTTCAATGGCATCGCCGCTGGCATGGGACCATTTGGCCAGCGGATCCATGAGCTGCACCGCTATCTACGACGGCAATGGCCTGCCATCTCTATCCAGGAGTCGCATCAGACAGTGGCTGAGCTTGTCTGCAATCACGCCATTGAAGGGTTGTCAGCAGGCATTGCCGAGGCCACGTTCAAGATTAAGCGCGAGTTTGGCGACCCCGGCCCGGCCAGGTTTCTGATGATTGTGCAGGAACATGAAAACAATGTGTTTGATCAACATCTGCTTGAGCTTGCTCTCCAGCAGAGAGGGATAGAGACACAGCGCAGAACCTTTCGCGAACTGCATAATCAACTGAGCACGGGCGCCAACGACAGGCTGATCCTCAATGGGATCGGTCCACTCGATACCGTCTACCTGCGTGCCGGATACCAGTATTCTGATTATGAGGCTGCCGACCTCAACGAGCAGAGATGTTGCCAGGCGTTGATGGCGACCCGTGTGTTGATTGAACGACACAGAGTCGCCGTCAATGCCACTGTCGCTCAGCAGTTGGCGACCAGCAAGCGAGTACAAATGCTGCTGTCCTGCCTGGAAGAAGATGGATTGGTCGCATTTGGCTTGACCCCGCAAGAGGCCGACACCGTGAGACACCGGCTGGGTGAGATGCACCCTGTGACCCCTGATAGCATCCAGGTTGTAAAAGCGGCGCCCTCCGATAGCTGGGTACTTAAAAACCAGGGAGAAGGGGGTGGGCATTGTCTGTTTGGGGCGGACATTCAGGTAAAACTGGCAACGCTTGACCCACTCCAATATCAGGCCTGGTCGTTGATGCGCCGCTTGCATCCTGTCCCCAGAGCGATGCCAGCCTGGGTAGTGCGCAAAGGGGAGCTGCATCGGGTGACGGATTTGATCAGCGAACTGGGGATGTTCACCGTTCAGATCGATGGCAATCCAGCCAGTGCGGAGCAGAGCTTTGCTGGATATCTGATCCGTAGCAAATCGGCCGAATCGACAGAAGGGGGCGTTCATAGCGGGCAAGGTGTCCTTGACTCGCTGGTATTCAGTGATTGAGGGAGGGGGGCGAAAACCATGAGATCGCGGCGCTAGCAAGAAAAACGAAAAATATAAGCATCCTTTGGTGACATGCAACGTCTTCTGGATATCACCGATGTTGATGGAGCCATTATGTTTCAGATTTTCACCGACCTTGCCAGTTGGCTGGTCTATCAGCAGCTTGGCCTGAGCCCGCAAACCAGACTGGGGGATGCACTGCATTTCTTCGTGGAGGACGTGAGCAAGATCTTTGCGCTGCTGCTGGTCATGATCTACATCGTGGCCATGCTACGGGCCTCCCTGAAGGTCGAACGGGTGAGGGACTATCTGGCGGGCAAGCACAGGGGGTTGGGTTATTTACTGGGCTCCGGCTTTGGCGCCATTACCCCCTTCTGCTCCTGTTCGAGTATCCCGGTGTTCCTGGGCTTTACCTCGGCCGGTATCCCGCTCGGGATCACCATGGCCTTCCTCATCACCTCACCGCTTATCAACGAAGTGGCCGTCCTGTTGCTGGTCAGCCTGCTTGGCTGGAAGTTCACCCTGATTTACGTGGTGGTCGGCATGGTGGTTGGCATGTTGGGAGGTGCCTTTCTGGACAAGATCAAGGCCGAGCGCTGGCTGGCCGATTTTGCCGCAGAGGCTCTCAAGCAGGGGCGGCATGACCACAATAAGGTGACCCAGCCAGATACGATGGTGCCGCCCCTATCGCTGTTGGAGCGTCATGCCTTCGCCAAGGCAGAAACCCTCACCATCTTCAAGCGTGTCTGGCTCTGGGTCATTGTCGGGGTGGGGCTCGGCGCCGCACTCCATGGCTTTGTTCCTGAGGGCTGGATTGCCTCACACCTTGGTGCAGGCCAATGGTGGTCAGTGCCTGCGGCGGTTTTAATCGGCATCCCCCTCTACTCCAATGCCACCGGGGTGATCCCGGTGATGGAGAGTCTGATCGTGAGCGGCCTGCCCATCGGTACGACACTGGCGTTTTGCATGAGCACGGTGGCTGCCAGTTTTCCCGAGTTTATTTTGCTTAAACAAGTGATGAAGTGGCAGCTGCTGGGCACCCTGCTGCTGGTGCTGCTGGTTTCCTTCACGCTGGTTGGGTGGGTTTTGAATGTCGTGTCGCCGTTAATGTCTTGATGAGGAGTGTGAGATGAAACAGGTCAAAGTGCTGGGCATGGGTTGCGCCAACTGCAAGAACACGGTGCAACTCATTCAGCAGGTCGTGGATGAGCTAGGGATCTCTATCCAGCTTGAGAAGGTGGAGTCATTGCCCGAGATCATGAAGTACAAGGTGATGTCGACGCCGGCAGTCGTCATCGATGACAAGGTGGTCCACGCCGGAGGGATCCCGTCCAGAGAGGCGGTGCTAAGCTGGTTCGGATGAATACAGGGGCGGGTTGACCCGCCCCCGATTGCCTATCTCAGCAAGAGCACCGCAGTATTGGTGGTTTTCAGTATCCCCGTGGTGCTGCTGCCCACGATAAATTGTCTGATACCTGAATGGTCATAAGCCCCATCACGATAAGATTGTTCCCTTCCTCGATGGCATGCCGGCTGAGCACGGCGGCGACATCTCCTCGTGCAACCGGGTATCGACCTCGAACGCTGCACTCTTCAGCACCTGGTTGACCTGCGCTAGCTGGCGTTCGTGCTCATCACTCTGCGTACCGACCATCGCCAGATCTCACAGCAACCCCTTGAGCCGCAGACTGCTCGCCTTGGGCGCTCTTGAACAGGTGATCGCGGTTGCCAAGACCTGTGCTGGGGGAGAGAGCGGTTGGTCCTTCAAACGCATTTTTCTCCACTATGTGCCGCAGGGGGATGGGCAACTCCGTGTTGGCAGAGGCTCATGCGACGGCATCGCACACCGCCGTTATGGCCGGGAGCCATCGATAGAGGCAGCAATGTTTGTCAGGATGGATTCGTTTTCGTGATCAGTGGCCAGCCAGCAGTTTTTCCACTTTTTCCGGTTTGTCGTGCACCCCGAAGCGATCGACTATGGTGGCACTGGCCTCGTTCAGGCCGAGGATCTCCACCTCAGTCCCCTCGCGGCGGAACTTGGTGACCACCTTGTCCAGCGCAGTGACGGCGGTGATGTCCCAGAAATGGGCATGGGTGAGATCGATCACCACCTTCTCCACCATCTCCTTGAAGTCGAAGCCGGCAAAGAATTGTTCGGCACTGGCGAAGAATACCTGGCCCCGAACCTGATAGGTGCGCACCGCGCCGTTGCGCTCGCTGTCGCTCTTGACCAACATGAAGCGGGCAACCTTGTTGGCGAAGAACAGGGAGGCGAGCAGTACTCCGACAAAGACCCCGAGCGCCAGGTTATGGGTAGCGACCACCACGGCGACGGTGGCCAGCATCACGATACTGGTGGAGAGGGGGTGGGTTTTCAGGTTGCGCACCGACTCCCAGGAAAATGTTCCGATAGAGACCATGATCATCACGGCCACCAGTGCCGCCATGGGGATCTGGCGGATCCACTCATCCATGAAGACCACCATCAGGATGAGCAGGGTGCCCGCCACAAAGGTGGAGAGGCGACCGCGGCCGCCGGATTTGATGTTGATGATGGACTGGCCAATCATGGCGCACCCCGCCATGCCGCCCATCAGGCCGGCGCCTATGTTGGCGATCCCCTGGCCCTTGCACTCGCGGTTGCGATCGCTTGGGGTGTCGGTCAGATCATCGACGATGGCCGCCGTCATCATGGATTCGAGCAGGCCCACCACGGCCAGACCCGCAGAGTAGGGGAAAATGATGGCCAGGGTTTCCAGATTGAGAGGCACCTCGGGCCACAGGAAGATGGGCAGGGTATCGGGCAGCTCCCCCATATCACCCACGGTACGAATATCGATGTCCATGGTGATGGCTACCGTCGTCAGGATGACGATGCACAGTAGCGGGGAGGGCACCAGCTTGCCCACCACGGGGATTAGTGGGAACAGATAGATGATGCCAAGGCCTGCTGCGGTCATGGCATAGACCTGCCAGGTGACGTTGGTGAGTTCCGGCAACTGGGCCATGAAGATCAGGATGGCCAGTGCGTTGACGAAGCCGGTGACCACGGAGCGGGAGACGAACCGCATCAGGCTGCCGAGCCTGAGGTAACCCGCCGCTATCTGGAAGAGGCCGGTGAGCAGGGTCGCCGCCAGCAAATATTGCAGGCCATGCTCCTTGACCAGGGTCACCATCAGGAGCGCCATGGCGCCGGTCGCGGCGGAGATCATGCCGGGGCGACCCCCGACAAAAGCGATGACCACGGCAATACAGAAGGAGGCATAGAGGCCGACCTTGGGGTCGACTCCGGCGATGATGGAGAAGGCGATGGCCTCCGGGATCAGCGCCAGGGCGACGACGATACCCGACAGCAGATCGCCCCGTATGTTGGAGAACCACTCTTGTCTTGCACGTTCCAGCATGGGGATTTTCTCGCTCGTTGAGGATCCATGACCACTCGTTGCCATAGATCTGGGGTCAGGTGGCATTCTGGCAGGATCGCATTGTTGTATTGGTATGTGAGGGGTGAACAAAAACGCTCCGGTTGGGGCAACCGGAATCAGGCGGCGCAGAGGGTGAGTCAGGGCGGCGTGACGGTCACGCCAGAGCGTAAAACAGGCATAGGGAGCGCATGTTAACAGCCTGGGTGGCGGCATGAAAGCCCGGGGTTTTATTGCAGAAAGATTGCCCGGGAGGTTCAGGCACGCTGGTGATCACGCTCTCTTTTTTAAGCGAGAAATGCTTGTTTTAAGTGCAATCGTCATATGTTCACTATGTAATACATTGTATTTAAGTAGTTAAATTCTACCTTTATTTCATTGGCAGCATGTTTCTCTATTGGCGATCCCTGTTCTAAAGGGGCCTGCCATTCAGCCGCCTCATTTGGATGGCTCAAACATCAGACCTCTGTGTTATGTCCACTTGTTGGCATGTTATTCAGCCCCTATTGGGGTTGATGTTGAACAATATCGTCACCGTTTATAAGCAACCTGATTACATGAATACAACCTACGCATTAGACCTCCTCTCCCGGTTTGAGCAGGCCAGCGATGAACGCACCATAGTGACGTTGTTGCGCCAGCTGTCGGTACAGGCAGGCTTTGACTATTTCCGGCTGGCTCTGCTGTTTCCAAGTTCCATACAGCGCCCGGATGTCATCATTTTCAACGGTTGTCCCCAAGACTGGGTCGATGCCTATACCCAGGCAAATTTCTTTGCCATTGATCCCGTCGTGCAGCGTGCCATGGTGCAGAGCACTCCTATCCTGTGGGCGGAGATCATGGCGCAGGGGACATGTGATGAGCAGAGTCTGACAGTCATGACGCTGGCACAGGAGGCAGGGTTGCGTGACGGCATCACCTTCCCCTGGCATGGCGCCAACGGGCATGTGGGTCTGCTCTCCCTGATCACTCGTGAACCCCGCACCGAGCAGGAGTGGTTGGCGGTTGTACCCTCACTGACCTGGCTCTCCATGCATATCTTCGAGGCTGTGGTACGGATCTGTCTGGTGGGGTCGTCACCTCACGATGCCCTGAGCCTGCGTGAACTGGAAGTATGCCGTTGGGCTGCGGAGGGCAAGCAGGTGAGTGATATTGCCCAGATCCTGGGGATCACCCCCCGTACGGTGACATTTCATCTGAACAATGTGGTGAGCAAGCTGGGGGCGAGCAGCAAGTGCCAGGCCATCTCCTGGGCACTCAAGCAGGGAGTCGTCCGCTTGAATGTGGAGCTTGCATCCGTTGCCAATGTGGATGAACAGCAGTGATCTCGTCCGCATGGCGCAATGTGTTGCTCAAAAAACGGAATATTGAACTGGTAAGGCAATTATTGGTGGATGAAAACGTTGAAAATCACAAGTTGTTGCGCCGTACATGCTGCGACATTGTCGTGATGAGATGTTAACTTATTGAAATTGCTCAATTAAAAAAAATGGCATGGTCACTGCTAATGGTTTCGGTCGAGTGTCATTACCGTTCAACCCATCAGGAGCAAACTCATGCCAACTCCATGTTATATCAGCATCGAAGGTAAAACCCAGGGCAACATCACCGCTGGTGCCTTCACCTCCGACTCCGTCGGCAACATCTTCGTGCAGGGTCACGAAGACGAGATGCTGGTCCAAGAGTTCCAGCACGTCGTTACCGTGCCGACCGATCCGCAATCCGGCCAGCCCGCCGGTCAGCGTGTCCACAAGCCGTTCAAGTTCACCGTGGCCCTGAACAAGGCCGTACCGCTGATGTACAACTCCCTGGCTTCCGGCGAGATGCTGCCGAAAGTGACCCTGAAGTGGTACCGCACCTCGGTGGAGGGCAAGCAGGAACACTTCTTCTCTACCGTGCTGACCGATGCCACCATCGTCGACATCGACTGCCAGATGCCACACTGCCAGGATCCGGCGAAGTCTGACTTCACCCAGCTGATCCAGGTCTCCATGGCCTATCGCAAGATTGACTGGGAACACACAGTGGCCGGCACCTCTGGCGCCGATGACTGGCGTGCCCCCATCGAGGCATAAGCCCCGATTTTTTATCAACGTTATTCCTTGGTAGTGCCCCCCCAGGGTTCTGGCGTCGTCAGTGTCAGCGCTCGCCAGACCCGTGCAAGCTTTCTCCGACCCGTTCAACCGGATGTGGTCGGAGCTTTTGTGCTTTGCCATATGGCCACAAGGCGGCTTTATGGCAAAACACAACAGAGGCCAGCCGTGATGTGTCCCACTATTGGATTGCTCGGTGGCATCGGCACCGAGCACGAGGATTTTCATCCCTCCCTGATAGTTGCCGCCAGTCCGGATCTATTCCTGGATGGCAAGCCAGTGGCCTGGCCGGGGGATCCGCTGGCCTCCACGACAACCCCCCGTCCGTGCAGCCTCTCGGGAGGAGGTATTGGTCCTGGGTTTTTTGATACCGGGTTGCCAGTCGGGGAGCCGTCATCGGCGGTGTGGTGATAGTTGCAAGCAGCGGACAGGCAGGATAAGGAGTCACTGATGGCAGACAGCACAGGATTACAATTTACCGTCAAGGTGGGGACTCTGCCCGAGAGCACCTTGGTGGTGGCCGAGTTTGCGCTGGACGAGGGGTTGAACCAACCATTCAACCTGCGCCTGGAGCTGGCGAGCAGCCAGCCTGACATCGACTTTGGCGCCGTGCTGGACCAGCCGTGCAAGCTGCTGGTGTGGTACAACGGCGAGCTGCAGCGCCGGGTGTGCGGGGTGGTGAGTGAGTTTGCTCAAGGGGACAGCGGCTTTCGCCGCACCCGCTACACCCTGGAGGTGAAACCGGCGCTGTGGCGGCTATCCCTTCGCCAGAACTCCCGCATCTTCCAGGCGCAAAAGCCCGATGAAATCCTCTCCATTCTGTTGCAAGAGCACGGCATCACCGATTATGCCTTTGCCCTGAAAAACGAGCACGCCCAGCGGGAATACTGCGTCCAGTACCGGGAGACCGACCTCGATTTCGTCAACCGATTGGCCGCAGAAGAAGGCTTGTTCTACTTCCACGAATTCGAGCAAGGCAAGCATCGTATCGTGTTTGCCGATGACGCGGCGGCGCTGACCGCCGGCCCCGAGCTCTTCTTCAACCTCGGTAACCGTTCCCTCGAGCAAGGCCCCTATGTGCGGCAGTTCCACTACCGCGAGGCGGTGCGCCCCTCGGATGTGGAGCTCAAAGACTACAGCTTCAAGACCCCGGCTTATGGCCTCTCCCACAAGAAAGTGGGGGCGGAGCTGACCCACCAGCGCGACACCTACCAGCACTTCGACTATCCGGGCCGCTACAAGCTGGACCCGAGCGGCAAGGCCTTTGCCCAGCACCGACTCGATGCCCTGCGCAATGACGCCGTCACCGGCAGTGGCAAGTCCAACTGCGCCGCCCTGCTGCCGGGCCAGTATTTTTCGCTGACCGAACACCCCAATGGCAACCTGAATACTGATTGGCAAGTGGTGCGCATCCAGCACACTGGCCTGCAGCCCCAGGCGCTGGAAGAGGAGGGGGGGAGCGGCCCCACCGTCTATCACAACGAATTCGGGGTGGTGAAAGCGAGCACTACCTGGCGAGCGCTGATGCCGGCCAGGCCCATGGTGGACGGTCCGCAAATCGCCATGGTGGTGGGCCCGGAGGGGGAGGAGATTTACTGCGACGAGCACGGCTGGGTGAAGCTGCAATTCCCGTGGGACAGGTATGGCAGCTCCAACGACCAGAGCTCCTGCTGGGTGCGGGTATCTCAGGGCTGGGCGGGGGGTCAATACGGCATGATGGCCATCCCGCGCATCGGCCACGAGGTCATCGTGAGTTTCCTCGAAGGGGACCCGGACCAGCCCATCGTCACGGGTCGCACCTTCCACGCCACCAACCGCCCGCCGTACGAGTTGCCAGCCAACAAGACCCGCACCGTGCTGCGCACCGAAACCCACCAGGGGGAGGGGTTCAACGAGCTGCGCTTCGAAGACCAGGCTGGGCAGGAAGAGATCTACATCCACGGTCAGAAAGACCTGAACCTGCTTATCGAGAACGACGCCGCTTGGCATATCAAGCATGACCAGCACGCCGATATCGACAACGAGCGAGTCACCCGCATCAAGGCCAATGACCACCTGACGGTGGAAGGCGAGAAGCGCGACCAGATCAAGGGGGACTACTCGCTCAGCGTGGATGCCAGCCTGCACCAGAAGCTGGGCCAGTCCCTGCTGGTTGATGCAGGTAGCGAGGTGCACCACAAGGCGGGTATGAAAATCGTGATGGAGGCGGGGGCCGAGCTGACGCTCAAAGTGGGTGGCAGCTTTGTGAAGCTGGATGCCGGCGGAGTCACGCTTTCGGGCGGCTCCATCAAGATGAACTCAGGTGGCAGCCCGGGGTCAGGCTCTGGTTGGGGGGGCAAGGCCCCCATTCTTCCAGGCAATGTTGAGGTGCCAGCACCACCACCGGCAACTTTGCCAGTTCCGGCCATTCACAAGAGCATGGAGTCCATGGCACCGCTGGCCAAGTTTTGTCCGCTCGCGCCACCACCACCC
>NZ_CDBZ01000065.1 GCF_000819985.1 Aeromonas media
ACGTAGTAGCGACCGTCCGGCCGGGCCCGCCCGGACGGTCGCTACTACGTGGTGGACTTCACCCTGGCCGAGGTGCGCTCCCTGCGCATGACGGAACCGTTCCAGCTGGTGGACGGCAAACAGGTGCCGGTCTATCCGGCCCGCTTCCCGCTGTGGCAGTCCGACTTCAAGATCCACACCTTCCAGGAAGAGATTGAGATGATCCAGGGGCTCAACAAGAGCACCGGCAAAGAGATCGGCATCTACCCGGAGATCAAGGCCCCCTGGCTGTTCCGCCACGAGGGCAAGGACATCTCCAAGGCGGTGCTGACAGTGCTCAAGGAGTACGGCTATACCGGCAAGAGCGACAAGGTCTATCTGCAGAGCTTCGACGTGGATGAGCTCAAACGCATCGACACCGAGCTGATGCCGGCGCTGGGCATGGACTTGAAGCTGGTGCAGCTGATGGCCGAGACCGACTGGAACGAGACCATGGTCTACGACGCCAAGGGCAAGGCGACCCCCTACGACTATGACTGGATGTTCAAGCCGGGTGCCATGAAGACCATAGCTGGCTACGCCGACGGAATAGGCCCCTGGAAGCCGATGATAGTCACCGAGCCGGGCACCCCGGGCAAGCCGGTGTTCACCGCCATGGTGAAGGAGGCTCACGCCGCTGGTCTCAAGGTGCACCCTTATACCTTCCGCCAAGACGAAGGCCAGATCCCGCCCTATGCGAAAGACTTCACCGACTTGCTCAACATCTTCCTCTATCAGGCCGATGTGGACGGAGTATTCAGCGACTTCCCCGACAAGGCGGTGGCGGTCATCAAGGCCCACGGCAAATAATAAAAGAAGAGCAACACGAGAACGCAAGCGGGGCCAGGTGCCCCGCTTTTTTATGGCGGCAGGCCGGCAAAGGCGTGACAAGGTACAGTGTGTAATTATTTGTTTACGATTTTCGTGGTGCAGAGGGCATCTCACACGCTACTTTCTGGCTGTTTTGGTCACGAGAGTGGTCATTAATCCATCTGTTGATGCAGTAAACCGCTAGTTTCACTTGATTGTTTGTTTTTCCTTGGTAAGGTGAGGGCGGTTGCGTAACAAAGCGCTGACTTGTGTAAATAAATAAATACACCTTGGCGCAATTGGCTTGAATACAGTAGAGAGAATGAGAAAATGCAAAGAGATCCCCTGAACAACATCCATATCCAGTCCGAACAAGTGATGATCACGCCTGCCCAGCTCAAGGAGAAGCTGCCCATCTCCGACAAGGCGCTGGCATTCGTGCAAGGGGCCCGCAATACCATAGCCGACATCATCCACCGTCGGGATCACCGCCTGCTGGTGATCTGTGGACCCTGCTCCATCCACGACATGGACGCCGCCAAAGAGTACGCAACCAGACTCAAAGCGCTGCATGATGCCTACCAGGACTCTCTCTACATTGTCATGCGGGTCTACTTTGAGAAGCCACGCACCACGGTCGGCTGGAAGGGCTTTATCAACGATCCGAACCTCGACGGCACCTTCGACGTTGAGCTGGGGCTGCACCGCGCCCGTGAGTTGCTCTGCTGGCTGGCGGAGCTGGAGTTGCCGCTGGCGACCGAGGCGCTCGATCCCATCAGCCCGCAATACCTGGCGGAGCTCTTCTCCTGGTCGGCCATAGGCGCCCGTACCACAGAATCCCAGACCCACAGGGAGATGGCGTCCGGCCTCTCCATGCCGGTCGGCTTCAAGAACGGCACCGACGGCAACCTCGGCACCGCCATCAACGCGCTGCAGGCGGCCTCCAGCCCCCACGCCTTTATGGGGATCAACCAGCAGGGCCAGGTCGCCTTGTTGCAGACCCAGGGCAACCCGGATGGTCACGTGATCCTGCGCGGCGGCAAGCACCCGAACTACGATTCGGTCAATGTGTCGCTGGCGGAAGAGGCGCTGGAGAAGGCGGGCCTGCTGCCCGGTCTGGTGGTGGATTGCAGCCACGGCAACTCCAGCAAGGATCACCGCCTGCAACCCAAGGTGGCGGACAACGTCATCCACCAGATCCAGGAGGGCAACCGCTCCGTCATAGGTGTGATGCTCGAATCCAACCTGTTCGAGGGCAACCAGTCCAGCGAGCAACCCAAGGCGCAGATGCGCTACGGCGTCTCCATCACAGATGCCTGCATCGACTGGGAGACCACGGCGGACCTGCTGGCCCGCTGCCACAGCCAGCTGGCGGCGCCGCTCAAGAGCAGAACCGCGCTGTAAGTCGTGGTATCTTGTCGTAACT
Organism: Aeromonas media; assembly: GCF_000819985.1. Lineage (GTDB taxonomy): Bacteria > Pseudomonadota > Gammaproteobacteria > Enterobacterales > Aeromonadaceae > Aeromonas > Aeromonas media. The sequence goes on from NZ_CDBZ01000065.1 coordinate 2,255, forward strand.
GATTGAACCATAGAGGTATCACTGCCCACGCAGTGATACCTTGTTGCCTCTTGAATCACAGGGCGCCGCCGCCAGCGGCGCTGGCAGGGACTGGATATGGCTGAAGAGTTGAATGCCCTCAGGGACAAGATAGATGCGGTGGACAAGCAGCTTATTGATCTGCTGGCCGCCCGTCTGGCCCTGGTGGGGGAAGTGGGTGAGGTAAAGAGCCGGCACGGTCTGCCCATCTATGCACCGGACAGGGAGGCGAGCATGCTGGCCCGCCGCCGCGCCGAGGCCGAACGGCTGGGGGTGCCCGGCGATCTCATCGAGGACGTGCTGCGCCGGGTGATGCGCGAATCCTATATTCTGGAATCCACCAGCGACAAGGAGCACCACTTCAAATGCATGAAGCCAGCCCTTGGCAAGGTGGTCATCATAGGCGGTCAGGGTCAGCTTGGCCGCCTGTTTGGCCAGATGTTCGGCCTCTCCGGCTACCGGGTCGAAACCCTGGAGCAGGGGGACTGGCCGCGCGCCGACGAGATCCTCGCCGATGCGGGGCTGGTGATGGTGGCGGTGCCCATCGACATCACCTGCCAGATCATCGACCGGCTCGGCAAGCTGCCTGCGGATTGCCTGCTGGTGGACGTGACCAGCGTGAAGGCGGCGCCGCTCGAGCACATGCTGGCGGTGCACCAGGGACCTGTGCTGGGGCTGCACCCCATGTTCGGGCCGGATGTGGCGAGCCTCGCCAAGCAGGTGATCGTCTGCTGCCAGGGCCGCGACCCCGCCGCCAGCCAGTGGCTGCTGGATCAGATGGCCATCTGGGGTGCACGGCTGCAGCAGGTAGAGGCCAAGGCTCACGACGAGGCCATGACCCTCATTCAGGCGCTGCGCCACTTCGCTACTTTCGCCTACGGCTGGCACCTCTCCCGGGAGCAGGCCAATCTGGATCGCCTGCTGAGTTTGAGCTCCCCCATCTACCGGCTGGAGCTCGCCATGGTGGGACGATTGTTTGCCCAGGATCCCCACCTCTATGCCGACATCATATTGTCGTCACCGCAGAACCTCGCGATGATCCGCCGCTACTACCAGAACTTCGGCGAGGCGCTGGGGCTCTTGGAGCGGGGGGACAGGGACGGCTTCATCGAGGCCTTCTCGCAAGTGTCCAGCTTCTTCGGCGAACACGCCGACGAGTTCCTGCGCGAGAGCCGCACCCTGCTGGCCCAGGCCAACGACCGTCGTCACCATGGCTGACGGCACGCATCCATAACAAAGGGGCCGCTTGGCCCCTTTTTTCATGCTGCTCAGGCTGAGGCCCGGCTACTCGGCCGATGGCAGCCGCAGATCGGCGCCATCCCAACCGAGCGGCAGGGTGAGCAGCTGATCGATGAGCTCCCGGCGATCGGATTTCTCCAGATAGGCGAGATAGAGCGGGCGACTCAGCGCCTGTCCCCCTTCCACCAGGTGCAGTTGTCCCTGCTCCAGGAAGGGGCTCACCATGCGCCGCGGCAGATAGGCGGCGCCCCCATTGGCCAGCACGAACTGCAGCGCCATGCTGGCAGAGCTCGAGTGCAGCACAGGAGTCTTCTGCAGGCTCTGCAACCGGCTGGAAGGGGGCTCGAAACTGGTGCCCCAGTCGAGGTGAATATGGGGCATCTGCATCAGGCTGTCCGCATTGGCGGCCGGCTCCCGGCTTACCAGCTCGAACACCAGCTCGCCGATGGGGTGCAGGGCTATCTCGTCTATCTTGGTCGGCTCGGAGAGCAGGGCGAGATCGAGGGAACGCTCCAGCAACTGGCGGCACAGGTGCTCGCGGGAGGCGGTTTCGAGGCGCACCGCGAGACCGGGGGCCAGGGCATAGACATGGTTGAGCCAGTCATTGAAGTCGAGCTCCCAGAACACCGCGGGTGCACCTATGGCGAGCTGCTGACTGAAACCGGGGGAGAGGGCCACGTCCTGCCTGGCGCGGCCCAGGGTATGCAAGATGGCGTCTGCGTAAGGCAGCAGACGCTCACCGGAGGCGGTCAGACGGATGTTGTTGCGATGGCGGGCAAACAGGCTGACCCCGAGTTGTTGCTCGAGCTGGCGGATCCGAAAGCTGACCGCCGACTGGGTCAGGTAGAGATTCTCGGCAGCCCGGCCAAAATGCCGGGTCTTGCTGACCTCGATGAAGGTCCGAAGCAGCTCGGTATCCATTAATCGAGGGACTCGTCGCTGCCACCGCCGCCACCGCCCTCAAAGCTGCCGCCCGCATCCTCATTGGCGCCACCCGCGACTGTGCACAGACGGTGCACCCGCTTGGGACCAATCACCTTCAGGTACTTGAACCATACCTTGGCGTGGGGGTTGCTGCCGGCTGCGCCAGACTTGACCTGCTCAATGAAGGCGCTTTCTACGTCATCGCGGGGGGCCAGGTTGCCCTGATAGAGCGCCAGCATCACTGTGCCGTATTTTTCCAGACTGTCCGCTTCGGCCACGGTGAATTCGCCACTGCGACGCAGGCCACGGGGAAAATGTTTGAAGTCGTTGAAACGCTTGTCTGATTCGAAGCTCATAGTGCTCTTGTTCTGGTTAGTTTGACCTTTGCGGGCAAGTATCATCAGGCCGTCGCAGAGTGCAAAATCAATTTTCTTACTATGTTAATAAATATCTTTTATCGAACAGCCTTTGTCTCATCCCGAGGGAGAATTTTGCGGTCCACAGCACAAAAAGCCTGAAAAATAGTGGAGTTATGTCAGGTTTTGTACAGCTGGACCCGGTCTCTGCAGGGTGAAAACAATAAAATAAAGGCGCCATACGGCGCCTTTGTGTGTTCATGGATTGGCTGAACCTGAGCGTCGGGCACTCATTCAATCATGGCTGGCTGCGCCAGGTTGTCGGCACGCCACAGACGGTAGCGCACTTCATACTCCTGCGGCACATAGATGACGAACGGCAGCTTGGAGTTGTAGTTCACGAAGAAGCCCTGACCATAGATCTGGACGAAGCTCTCTTTCTTCTGGCCATCCGGGCAGGCCATCAGGGTGCTGACAGGACCCGAGACCTGGCCCAGGGTCAGGTAGTTGTAGCCCCAGCCCTTGACGCTGTGCTGTTCCAGGTTGCCGGCGAAGCGGGGCAGGTTGCAGTCCACCAGCATCTTCTTGCCCACTTGCAGCTCGACCATCATGTCGGCTTCGTTTTCGACTTCCGGCAGGCGGATCACGACACGTTCCTGGTTCACTTCGGCGGCAGGGAACATGCTGATATCAAATTTTTTCGGTTCGGCGGCGAAGGCATGGCCGCCCAGTAACAAGGCGCCCAGCAGGCTAAAACGCAATACGGTTTTCATCTGTACCTCATGGGATTGGTTCAACGCCGCTAGACTAACCGCTCTGCCCGTTTCACGCCAGCGCTCCGGCGCGCAAAACCCGCCTGAACCGGCACAGGGTGACGTAATTTGATGCTTTTTTGACGCCTTCCACCCCAAAGGGGCCATTCGGGGGAAAACCGGGCAGGGGAGTCCCCGCCCGGATGGCTCACCTTACCAGCAGCACCTGCTTTGCCCAGGAGCCGGGGGCCCGCATGCCGACGGCGCCACTGGTGATGTCCAGATAGGCGACGCCCTTGCTGGCGGGCACCGGGGTGGAGGACCAGAGGTAGACATAGCCGTCGTTCACCTCCTTGCCGTCCCCGGCCATGGCGCGGGGGAAGAGGGTCTCGTTCAATGCCGGCTTGTAGCAGGCGGACTCCAGTATGCTGATGAGCTCCTTGATGGTGGGCAGGCGCCAATCGGTGTGGCCGCCGAAACCGTGGAGGGCATGGCTCGGCTCGGTGCGGATCCGCTCTGCGGTCAGCAGGGCCTGCTGCCAGTAGAGCCGGGTCGGCTCGCCGCTACAGCTTCCATTGTGCCAGTGTTGGCCGAGCTGGCAGCGCATCCAGGTGAGGCCGGAGGCCCGGTCGGTGACGGTGCCGTTGCCGCGATCCAGGAAGCGGGAGCTGGGGCTGGTGCGCGGCAGGGTGTCGTCGCAGATGGCAATGGCCAGTGCCAGCGGGCTGCACAGGGTGAGCAGCAGGGTCAGAAGATACTTGTTCATCGGGTTACCTCGGCCACAAGGCGCAGTTGTATGGCATTGATTTCATTTTCGTTCTGGACGCCATAGGGGTAATCGGTGCCCGCATCCTCCCCCAGGAACTGAGGGCTGATGACGGCGATGGGGACGCTCTCGAGGCGCCGGGACGGGGTCAGGGTCTGGGTCCAGTAGCTGCCATCGAAGTCGCCGCTCGAGGGACCGACGTCGGGGAAGTAGCGCACATCCAGGCTGACCAGCTGGCCATCCTGGCGGGCGAGGGAGCCATAGTGTTGCAGACTGCCGAGCTCCTGGGCTGTGGGCAGGCGCCAGTGCCCTATGCCGCAGAGTCGTTGTCCATTGAGCCATTGGCGATACTGCTCGGTGGAGCAGATGGCCTCCCCCTCGGGGCAGGCATAATCCAGCTCCGCCTGACTGGGGTGATAGTTGCCAAACTCCCAGGCGAAGACTTTGTGCAGATCCCGCGGACTGTCCGGATCATCGAGCTTCTTCTCCCAGATGAGGCCGGTGTTGAGATCCTCCACGCACTCCCACTCGTCGGCATTGTCCGCCAGGGGCTGCCCCTTGCTGTCCAGCTTGCGATAGCGCAGGGGCGCCTGGCCCAGGCTCGCCTCCTGACCCGGGTGATCCGCAGGCTCCTGGGTCAGCAGGTAATCCACCTCGTCCGTGTAGGTAGTGACGCCGCTGGCGGTCACCAACGCCCGGGGTTGCTGCTGCATCAGCACGGCGGCGAGTCTGGCCTGCTGGCTCAGGAGCTCGGGGCTGGCGGCAAAGTGCCGGGCGAACTCGGGCAGCAGGGTGACCAGCCCCTGCCAGATCTGGCGTTGGCGCTCGCCGGTGGCAAGACCGGGCAGGCTGGCGGCGTCATCCCGTGTCGTCAGGGCGAGCGCCTCCAGTGCCCTGTTGAACTCCTCCAGCTGCACCAGGGCCGCGAGTCCCTGACCCGGTTGCAGGGGCGCAAGGGCGAGCAGCAGCTCGGCCAGGGCCTGGGCCGGCGGGATCCCGTCCGCGACCCGGCTCTGCAACAGTGTGCTCAAGGGGGTGGGGGTGAGGTGCTGATCGTCCAGGCGCGCAGCCGGGTGGGTCAGGGCCAGGGCGTCCGGCTCCCGGGGGATGAACAGCAAGGGGCTGGTGAGCAGGCCGGGGGCGCTGGCGCTCAACTGGCGCGCGCCAGCCTCGCCACTGACCACAGGCTCGCCTGGCTCGCAGTTGTCGTTCTGGTTCAGGTTGACGCACAGGGTGCCTGCTGCGGGCAGGTTGACCGTCAGACGGTAGTCCGGCGCGGTCAGGGGCGCCTCATCGGATCCACCACCACCACAGGCGCTGAGCAGGGGGGCCAGCAGACAGGCCAGCGGGGTCATTCTCATCTTCATTTCTTGTCCTTGGAGGGGCCTTGGTCCCTCTTTGCTTTTATGGGGATGGATCAGCCGCGACGGCAGAGGCGGCGCCAGAGGGTGAGCGGCAGCAGCCAGAGCAGGTTGACAGTGCCGCCCCCGCTGCTGTCCGCGGTGTCGAAGTGGATGATGCCGTCATCCGGCGGGGCGACGGGCTCACCACACTGGGCGCCGGTGCGCTGGCTGATGCTCCAGCCGGTGATGCGCCCCTGATGGCCCGGCTTGCTGTCCACCACCTCCAGGGTCCAGCGACCGGCCAGCGGCTCTCCCACCAGGGGGGTGAAGGGCTGCAGGGGCAGCAGCTCGGTGGGGAAGACCCCCTTGAGCCGTGGCAACGGGCTGTATCCCTTGTCCCAGATCTGGATGCGGGTGCCGGAGGGGGAGTTGAGCCAGATCTCCAGCTCATCCAGGGCCTGGTGTTGCAAGTCCAGGTTCAGCTGCAGGCGATCGCTCACCCGGGCGTCGCTCTTCTCCAGCACCAGGCTGGTTTCGCTGATGCCGCGCACCTCCTCGCTCTGGGCATCCTTGAGGGTCAGCGGCTGGCCGTTGGCCCGGCTGATGACGGGGGTGCCGATGGGCAGGGTGAGGGACTGCTGCCACTGACGCTCGGTCGGGCTGGTACCGCTCATGGCGAGGCTCACCGGCAGGCTCACCTCGTCGCCACAGGCCAGCGGGCTGGCGGCC
>NZ_CDBZ01000066.1 GCF_000819985.1 Aeromonas media
AATCAGGTGCGGAATGACGGGTATACGGCTGTGGCAGTCAGCAACTGATCGGCAAAGGTAAATATCTCATCAACGGAGCCAATAGGATGTCGGGTTTCTTTCTTGTCAGCATCAAATAAACCAAGATATTTCTGCTTCGAATTGAAATGTAAGCGGCACAGAGGCTTGCGGTTATTGTCGTCGAGCAAGATACCAAAATAACTCTGGGTGTCCCTGGCCGCTATCCTGGTTACATCAAACCGCTGCCTCAGGATGGCTTTGACGACGTTGAAGCCTTCAACCTCCTCAATGCTGGTGTCGATCTTCGATTTTTCTTCATTATTATTCTCAGCCTCATTGCCATCGTTTGAGCCACTACTGTCAAAGACGGGCTGAATTGTTGAGGAATTGACGCTGCTACCTATCGCTGACTTCAATCTGGCATTGATGCTGTCATTGAGGAACTGGCTGAGAGCTTTCTTGGTGATGTCGGTAAAAGACTGTTTCACTCGTGCAGTAAGAACGCCGTCATAAATACGGGATGCAAAGAATTTCACAAAGTCTTCTTCTGGTGAGGAAAATTGCTCGGCGAGCAATTTCTTGATTTGACTGAGGTATTTCAGCTCTCCCGCCGCATCTACTACGGATTCAACATCGAAGGCGGTCTTGGTCAGCTTCAGCACCTCGGGTACTACGTGCTCATCGATATCTTCCAGATCCAGCGTTAGGAATGGTTTCTCGTCCATCTTGTTTGGGGCATCAAGGTCGGTATAGAACTCGTATTGAGCACCATTGGTCAGTATCCCGATCCGGGCATTGGTGACGGCAAAGTACCTGAATAGTTGTCCTGAATGCTTGGCAGAGAGCTTCTCACTGTATTTCTTACACTCCACCAATATTTGTACCTGACCATCTTTGAGAATGGCGTAGTCAACTTTTTCGCCTTTCTTGATACCCGTGTCTGCAGTGAATTCGGGGATTACTTCGGTGGGGTCGAACACATCATAACCGAGTACGCGGTTGAGAAATGGCATGACAAAGGCGTTCTTTGTTGCCTCTTCGGTTGCGATCATGGATGACTGCTGAGTGATTTTTTTGGCTAGGCTCTGTAGCTGTTCTGAAAAATCCATTATTTCCTCTCTGCATCGACGCGCTGTGTTGGTACTGCTCAGTTGGGGTTAGATGCTCCTCTCTGGATTAACGATATGCCTGTGACCCAGATTCCCACGTTTCTGCCCATATTCAGCAAAGCGCCATACGATGCCAAGATATGAATACCTGAAACAGGATCCAGCTCACCGCTATTGAGCTGTATATGAAATAAATCGAGGGATCTTGTTCGAGCGGGCCTTAATACAACAAGGGGCGCCGTGGCGCCCCTTGTTGTCGATGCGGCGGTAGCCTTACTCCCCCAGCAGCTGTTGCCAGACCGCCAGCACATGGCCCCGCTCGGTCAGCAGCTGATCGTCCCCCACCTTGCGGGAGATCTCCGAGAGGTTGAGGCGATGGCCCTGGTTGCGGATCTCCAGATAGGCGTGTTTCAGCCCCTCCGCCTGCTCCAGGGTCAATACCCCCGCCATCACGCACTCGTCGAAGATGCGCACGTTGTCCGACCAGCGGGTCAGGGCCTCAGGCTCGCCACAGGCGTGGGCCAGCACCAGGTACTGGGCGATGAACTCTATGTCCACCATGCCGCCCGGGGACTGCTTGAGATCGAACTCCCCCTCGCCCGCCTTGAGCAGGTGATCCCGCATCTTGTGGCGCATCTCGCGCACCTCGCGGGCCAGGGTTGGGAGGTCGCGCTCCTTGGCCAGCACGGCGCGACGGATGCGGGCAAAGTCGGCGATGACCCCCTCGTCCCCATAGATGGGGCGGGCCCGCACCAGGGCCTGATGCTCCCAGGTCCAGGCCTCGTGCTGCTGGTACTGCTCATAGGCGGCGAGAGAGGAGACCAGCAGGCCGGCGTCGCCGGAGGGGCGCAGCCGCATGTCGATCTCGTAGAGGATCCCCGAGGGGGTGCGGGTGCTGAACAGGTGCAGGATCCGCTGGGCCAGGCGCAGGTAGAACTGGCGGCTGTCGATGGGCTTGCGCCCGTCGGTGTAGCCGTTGGGGTCACCGCCGTGCAGGAAGACGAGATCGAGATCCGAGCCGTAACCCAGCTCTATGCCGCCCAGCTTGCCGTAGGCCACCACGGCGAAGCCGCGCTGGCCGCTCAGTGCCACCTCGGGGGGTACCCCGTAGCGCTCGCTCATCTGGGCCCAGGCCTGATTGACCACCTCTTCGGTGATGGCCTCCGCCAGCCAGGTGAGGTGGTCGCTCACCTTCATCAGCGGCAGGGCGCCGGCGATGTCGGCGGCGACTATGCGCAGCAGCTGTACCTGCTTGAACTGGCGTAGCGCCTCCATCTGCTGCTCCACGTCCTCTTCGGGGATGCGCAGCAGGAACTGACGCAGCTGGGGCTTGTACTGATCCAGCGGGGTGGGGTGGTAGAGGTGCTGGGGATCCAGCAGCTCGTCCAGCAGTATGGGGTAGCGGGCGAGCTGCTCGCTCACCAGGTTGCTCTCGTCGCACAGGCGCACCAGCTGGCGCAGGGCGGCGGGGTTCTCCGCCAGCAGTTGCAGGTAGGCGCTGCGGGTGAAGATGCGGGTCAGCAGGGTGCAGACCCGCTCGAACAGGCGGGCGGGCTCACGGCTCGCCACCACCAGTCGCAGCAGCTCAGGCATCAGCCAGTCCAGGGCGATGCGCCCCTGGGGCCCGACCTGGCGGCGCTTGTACTCCTCCTTGAAGCGCAGCAGAGCGGCGCAAAGCGGCGCAGGCTCGGTCACCCCTTGTGCAGTCAGCAGTTGCTCCAGCTCGGCGGCGTCGAGCTCGGTGCGCCAGAGATCGAGCCAGAGCTGCTCCAGGTGAGCGGGGGCTTCTTTCTCTTCCCCCACCACGGCGACGAACTCCTGATGGACTATGGCCATCTCCTCGTCGAGGTGCGTCATGAAGGCGTCCCAGTCGGCGAAGCCGGTGGCGGCGATCAGTCGCTGGCGATCCCGCTCCTCGGTGGGCAGGGTCTGGGTCTGCTGATCCCCTATCTCCTGCAATATGTTCTCGACCCGGCGCAGGAAGCGATAAGCCTGGAGCAAGCGCGCGCAGCGCTCCTCATCGAGGGCGCCGCTTTGGGCGATGGCCGCCAGCGCTTCGGGCAGGTGGCGCACCCGCAGGGCGGGCTCGCGGCCGCCACGGATGAGCTGCAGCGCCTGGGCGATGAACTCCACCTCGCGGATGCCGCCGGCCCCCAGCTTGATGTTGCCCTCCAGCCCCTTGCGGCGTACCTCGGCGGCTATCATCGCCTTCATCTGGCGCAGGCCGTCGATGACGCCAAAGTCGATGTAGCGGCGGAACACGAAGGGGCGCAGTAGCTCGGTGAGGGCCTGGGCGTGTTCGCACTGGGGCCCCAGCACCCGCGCCTTGACCATGGCGTAGCGCTCCCAGTTGCGGCCATGGTGCTGGTAGTAATCCTCCATGGCGGCGAAGGAGATGGCGAGCGGCCCCGCCTCGCCGAAGGGGCGCAGCCGCATGTCGACTCTGAACACCTGACCATCCTGAGTGGGCTGGTGCAGGGCGTTGATCAGGCGCTGGCCCAGCTTGATGAAGAACTGCTGGTTGGCGAGTTCGCGCCGCCCGCCGACCGTGTAGCCGTTCTCCGGGAAGGTGAAGATGAGGTCGATGTCCGAGGAGAAGTTCAGCTCGCCGCCCCCCAGCTTGCCCATGCCGAGGATGAGCAGGGGCTGAGGGTCGCCGTTGCCGTCCATGGGGGTGCCAAGCTCGGCGCACTGTCTGGCGTAGAGCCAGTCCCGGGCGCCGCAGATCAGCGCGTCCGCGAGCCTGGTGAGATGGATGAAACTCTCTTCCACCTCGGCCTGACCCAGCAGCTCGCGCCAGGCGATCACCAGCATGCGGCTGCGTCTGAACTGGCGCAGCACTCGCTTGAGCGCCTCCTCGTCATGGACCTCGGCGAGCAGGGCCGCCAGATCGCCCTCGTAGGCGGGCCAGCGCTCGGACAGCGCCAGATCCCCGGAGGTCAGGGTCTGTGCCAGCAGCTCCGGCTGCTTGATGAGGGAGTCTGCGACGAAATCCGAGAGGCCAAACAGGGTCAGCAGGGTCTGCTGCTCCATCGCGGGCAAATCGCCATAGTCGGGCGCCAGCGCCAGCAGCCGCTGCCACTGGCGCCCGGCCTGATCCTGCAGCAAGGGTGACAGAGCAGAGAGGGATGCCGGAGATGGGGGAAGAGAAGAGGAATGCTGGGCCACGGTTGCCGTCCTTGTGATTAACGGGTCTGCAGAGGGAATGAAAACACCGGCAGCCAATCTAGCATTGTCCCGCGCCTGCGTCACAGCCCGGGAGAGAGAAGCATGAGCCGGCGGGGAAAATGGGCCGCCGGCGCAGGCTCAGGGGCGCTGATAGATCTCGGGGTCGTATTTTTCCATCAGGCTGCCAGGGGCGCGGGGCGGCGCGAAGCCAAAACCGGCATAGAGCCCCTGGGCATCCGAGGTGGCAAGCATGAGGCGGCGCAGCCCCTGCAAGGCGGGATGGGCCAGGATGGCGGCGATCAGCGCCTTGCTGTGGCCCTGACCGCGATGGGCGGGCAGCACGAATACATCGGACAGATAGCCGAAGGTGGCTTTGTCTGTGATGACCCGGGCGAAGGCCACCTGCTGGCCGTCGACATAGCCGCCGAAGCAGAGGGAATGATTGATGGCCCGTTGCACCGTGGAGAGGGGAATGCCGAGGCTCCAGTAGGCCTCCTCGGACAGGAAACGGTGAATGAGCGGGACATCGAGGCGTCCCTTGTCGTCGCTGATCTCCAGTGGGGATTGGGTGTGCTGCATCCTGGCTCCTTGCCGTGACATGAGATGAAATGAAAAAGGCCCCTCGCGGGGCCTTCCAGTTTACTCAAATCACGGCCTCAGGCCAGCTTGAAGGCCTGGATATGATTGTCCAGCGTCTGGCTGTGGTGCTCCACCAGTTCGGAGGCATCTTTCAGCTCCCGCAGCACCACCACGGAGCCTTCCACCACCTGTTTGACCTGCTCCAGGTTGGCGTTCATCTCTTCGGCCACCGAGCTCTGCTGCTCGGAGGCGGCGGCGATCTGGCGGTTCATGTCGGCCACCCCCTGCACCCGCTGCACTATGGTGGCGAGCTGATCGCCGGCCTGGGTCACCTGCGCCACCCCCTTGTCCGCCTGCTGAACGCTCTCGGCCATCAGGCCGACGGCCTGGCGGGCATTGCCCTGCAACTGCTCGATCATCTTCTGGATCTCGACGGTGGCGGCCTGGGCCCGGTTCGCGAGTTCGCGCACCTCGGAGGCGACCACGGCGAAGCCACGCCCCGCCTCGCCGGCGCGGGCGGCCTCGATGGCGGCGTTCAGAGCCAACAGGTTGGTCTGCTCCGAGATGCTGCGGATGGTGTCCACCACTGAGCCGATGCGATCGACCCCGTGCTCCACCTCGTTGACCACGGCAGAGGAGCGCTGGATGTTGCCGGAGAGGGTGTCTATGGTGCTGACGGTGGCGGCCACACAGCGGCTGCCCTCCTCGGCCAGGGCGCTGGCATCGAAGGTGGCGTGGGAGGCCTGTTCCGCATGGTTGGCCACCTCGCGAATGGCGCCCACCATCTGGCTCATGGCGCTGGCGAGCTGTTCTATCTGGGTGAACTCCTCGTTGATCGCCTCGTTCGCCTCCTCCATGCAAAGCGTCACCTGGGAGGCGATGTCATTGAGCTCCTTGCAGGCGGCGCGCTGGGTGCCGAACACCTCCTTGAGGTTATCCTGGGAATGGGCGACCGCCTTGGCGATGTCCCCGAACTCGTCCCGGGACTTGAGCAGCACGCTGTGGCTGAGATCCTTGCGGGCGAAGCGCTCCAGCAGGCCCACCAGATAATGCACCTGCTTGACCATGAGCCGGGAGCCGGTCAGCAGCAGCACCACGAAGACGACCCCCATCAGCGCCGTCTCCATCAGACCGGTCCAGAGCAGACGATCGGCAATGGCATTCGCCTTGGTGGCGTCTATGCCCTCGCCGAGCAGGGTGGCTTCCAGGTTGCTGGCATCGAACCAGAGCTTGGCCAGCAAGAGCAGCGTGCTGAACACCATGAGCAGCACCACCTTGGGCACCAACCGGATGTTGCTCATTCGCCTCTCCAGCGAGTTTAACTGCATAATCTTTCTCCTTCTTAATGGCCGGTTTTCCTTTGTCCTCAGGAATATCGGCATTATCTTCCTTTTTATTAATTCGCACCGTGCCTAAAGTAGGAAATTGTATGCGACATCACTTAACTCACCTGCGCGCCATGGATCTGCTGATGGCGTTTCTGTCGGTGATCTCCGTTTCTCTGGTCTGCGCCCGCTGGTGGGGCCACAGTGAGTGGAGTCCGCAGACCCTGCAACTCTTCTATGACGTCGATAGCCTGATCTGCTATTTCTTCCTCGCCCACTTCGCCTACGGCTGGGTGCGGGCCCCCAATCGGATGGCCTTCTTCAAGGCCAACTGGTTCTATCTGCCGGGCAGCCTGCCCATGGTGGAACAGCTGCGCTGGGCGCGGCTGATCCAGCTGTGGCGGGTCTATCAGCTGCTGCGAGACAGGCCGGACCTGCTGGGCATGTTTCGCCGGGAGCGCAACGAAACCACCTTGTCCGGCATTCTGTTCCTGTTCTTCCTGCTGCTGGGGGTGGGCTCCGGCGTCATGTACTGGCTGGAGACGGGCCAGCCAGGCAGCCTGATCCAGACCCCCTATGACGCCTTCTGGTGGACGCTTGTGACGCTGTCGACCGTGGGTTACGGGGATCTGGTACCCAAGACCGAGGAGGGGCGCTTCGTCGCCAGCCTGCTCATCCTGTTTGGTGTGGGTCTGTTTGGCGCCCTCAGCGGTTTCATGGCCAGCCTGTTCGTGCATCCCGGCAAGACCAACGACGACACCACCCTGTGGCGACGCCAGCAGAGCGAGCAGCAGGCGCAACTGTTGCAGGAGCTGAAGGCCCTGCGTGCCGAGGTGAGGGCATTGCAACAGAAGTAGCCTGCGGCGTCTGGAATGGTCGCGTGGCAAACGGGAGAGACGGTGAGACGCCTCTCAGTCAGGGGGGCGCCGCTTTTCTTTGCTTGTCCTTTGACCCGCTGGCGGCTTAACATTCGGCCTGCAACCTAATTCAACGAAGAGAATCGATCGACCATGCGCGCCCTTCTCGGGATCTTGATCTGCTTGTGTGCCCAACAGGTACTGGCCGATACCCGTTATGTCTCAGACAACATCTTTACCTATATCCACAACGGTCCTGGCACCCAGTACCGGATCCTCGGCAGCGTCAAGGCTGGTGAGCCGCTGGAGGTCAAGGCGGTGAACAACGACGCCGGTTTCACCCAGGTGGTGGACGGCCGTGGTCGTGAAGGCTGGATCAAGAACAGCGAGCTGCAGGCGGAGATCAGCCTGCGCGAGCGCCTTCCCCAGGTTCAGAAAGAGCTGGATGAGGCCAGGGCCCGTCTGCTGAACCTCAATGGCGACAACGAGCGACGCTTCGCCGAGAAGGATGGCCAGATCACCGAGCAAAGCAAGGAGATCGCCAGCCTGAAGGCCCAGCTCGCCAGCCAGAGCACAGAGATGAGCAGCCTCAAGGAGCAGAACGACGCCCTGACTCAGAGCTATGACAACCAGGAGCACGACATGCAGATGGACTGGTTCATCCGCGGTGGTGCCATGGTGCTCGGCGGCATACTGCTCGGCATTCTCCTCCCCATGCTGCCCCGTCGTCGCAAGAGCAGCGAGCGCTGGATGAACTGATCGCCCGGGCGATCGCCAAGAGAAAGGTCGCCACGGCGGCCTTTTTTCATGGGGGCGCATAGACCATGTCAGGGGTCGCCAGGGGGCCTCTGCGGCCGTAAGATGAGCCCAAGACCCGTGCCCTGCGCACCCTTCTCAACAAGAGCCTTCAACATATGTCATCAACCGAACAGGCCCGCTGGTTCGTGCTGGGGGGCGATCACCTCGTCCTGCTGGATGAACGGGGGCAGATCCCCCAGGGCCCCAGGGCCTGCCTGCCCGCCCATCTGCACTCCGCCCATTTTGAGTCTTTTGATGAGTGGGACGGGCTGCCCTGTTATCTGCTGGATCTGGGGCCGGATGCCGAGAGCCCTCCCCTGGCGGGGCTGCGCCAGCTGATGGTGGCGGGGGACGAGGAGGGGTTTCGCCTCGCCGGTCGCGCCTGGCAGTTGGCCACCTTCCGCCGCACCCATCGCTTCTGCGGCGAATGTGGCGCCCCCATGACCCCCAAGGCGAGGGAGTGGGCACAGATGTGCCGGCATGGTCACGTCGTCTACCCGCGCATCTCCCCCTGTATCATAGTGGCGGTGCGCAAGGGCCCGGCTATCCTGCTGGCGGCCCATCGCCGTCACTATCAGGCGGAGGATCCCATGTATACGGTGCTGGCGGGCTTCGTGGAGGCGGGGGAGAACCTGGAGCAGTGCGTGGCGCGGGAGGTGTTCGAGGAGAGCGGCATCCGGGTGTGCAACGTGCGCTACGTGGCGAGCCAGCCCTGGCCCTTCCCCCACAGCCTGATGATGGGCTTCACCGCCGACTACCAGAGCGGCGAGATCAAGGTGCAGGACGACGAGCTGGTGGCCGCCGACTTCTTCGAGGCGGACCAACTGCCACGGCTGCCCCCCCACGGCACCATAGCGCGGCGGCTGATCGAGCAGAGCCTCGCAGAGAAGTGGTGAGGGCGAGGCCCTGAAAAGCGGGGCCTTGGTTTGCGCCCCCTCACATCTTTGCACTCCGGCGACCCTGCGGCGCGTTTGTGCCGCCCTCAGCCTCGCACAAAGTGGTATCATATCCGCCATTTTATGCTGGATATGAACTCAGGAACTGGGATGAAAGAGCTGAAGAACGATCGATACCTGCGTGCCCTGCTGCGCCAGGATGTGGACATGACCCCGGTGTGGATGATGCGTCAGGCTGGCCGCTACCTGCCGGAATACAAGGCGACCCGCGCCGTCGCGGGGGACTTCATGTCCCTGTGCCGCAACGCCGAGCTGGCCTGTGAAGTCACCCTGCAGCCGCTGCGCCGCTATCCCCTCGATGCCGCCATCCTCTTCTCCGATATCCTGACCGTGCCCGACGCCATGGGGCTGGGCCTCTACTTCGAGCACGGGGAAGGCCCGCGCTTCGAGCGCCCCATCAAGTCCATGGCCGACGTGCAGGCGCTGCCCATCCCGGATCCGGAAGACGAGCTGGGTTACGTGATGAACGCGGTGCGCACCATTCGCCGCGAGCTCAAGGGCGAAGTGCCGCTGATCGGCTTCTCCGGCAGCCCCTGGACCCTGGCCACCTACATGGTGGAGGGGGGCAGCTCCAAGGCCTTCACCAAGATCAAGCAGATGATGTATGCAGAGCCGCAGACCCTGCACCTGCTGCTGGACAAGCTGGCGGACAGCGTGATCAGCTACCTCAACGCCCAGATCAAGGCGGGTGCCCAGTCCGTCATGGTGTTCGACACCTGGGGCGGCGTGCTGACCCCCCGCGATTACTGCGACTTCTCCCTGCAGTACATGCACAAGATTGTCGATGGCCTGATCCGCGAGAATGAGGGGCGCCGCGTGCCGGTCACCCTGTTCACCAAGAATGGCGGCCAGTGGCTGGAACAGATCGCCGCCACCGGCTGCGATGCGCTGGGACTGGACTGGACCACAGACATCGCGGATGCCAAGCGCCGGGTCGGTGACAAGGTGGCGCTGCAGGGCAACATGGATCCCTCCATGCTTTACGCCGCGCCTGCGCGTATCCGCGAAGAGGTCGCCACCATTTTGGCGGGCTTTGGCAGCGGCAACGGCCACGTCTTCAATCTGGGTCACGGCATCCATCAGGATGTGGACCCGGAGCACGCCGGGGTGTTTGTGAATGCGGTGCACGAGCTGTCGGCTCAGTACCACGGCCGCTGAGCGCGGCAGACAGCACGATGAGAACGGGGCCTGCGGGCCCCGTTTTGCTGCCCGGCCTCGCGGGGGCTGCATCCTGGTCACCGCTCGGGTTACACTGCACCACCACTGAACAGGGTCGCGGACAGGATGGGCGAGTGCACCTCCTGACGACCGTGTGAGGGCGTCGTCGAACATGGCAGGAGGCAGGATGGGCAAGAGTGCATGGGACTGGGGAATCGATCTTGGCGGAACCAAGTGCGAGTGCGTGGTACTCGAGGGTGACGAGGTGCTGCTGCGCCATCGCATCCCCACCGAGCGCCGTGGCGGTTACGAGCACATGATAGGCCAGATCGCCAAACTGGTGGACGAGTGCGCCGAGCGGCTCGGCCAGCGTCCCGCCATCCTCGGCATGGGCACCCCGGGGGCGCGGGATCCCCAGACCGGGCTGATGAAGAACTGCAACACCACAGAGCTCAACGGCAAGCCGTTCAAGGAAGATCTGGAGCGCAGGCTCGGCATTCCTGTGCTGATCGCCAACGACGCCAACTGCTTCGCCCTGGCGGAAACCCATCTGGGGGCGGTGCGCCAGCACCATCCCGATGCCAAGGTGGTGTTCGGTATCATCATGGGCACAGGGGTGGGCTCCGGCATCGTCATCAACGGCCAGATCCTCAACGGCCATCACGGCATTGCCGGTGAGTGGGGCCACAACGTGCTCTCTCCCGACGGCCCCGAGTGCTACTGCGGCAAGCGCGGCTGCGTCGAGACCTTCATCAGCGGCCCGGCGCTGGAGGCCTGGTATGAGGCCAAGGCCAAGCGCCATCTGTCACTGGCCCAGATAGTGGCGGCCAGTGCCCACGATCACGTCGCCAGACTCACCATGGACCGGCTGCACCTGCTGTTCGGCCAGGCCTTGGCCAACGTGGTCAACATTCTGGATCCGGACGTCATCGTCATCGGTGGCGGGGTGGGCAACGTGCAGAGCCTCTACAGCGTCGGTCGGCAGACGGTACTGCCATTCCTCTTCAACCCCCGCTTCGCCACCCCCATCATAGCGCCGGCCCTGGGAGACAGTGCCGGGGTGTTCGGGGCCGCGCTGCTGGCCAGAGGCGTCTTCAAGGAGGCCCTGCTGTCGTGAACCAGTCAGGGACCCGTCACTTTGTCGCAGGTAAGGACACAGATTTTTCATGATCAAGATTGCCATCAACGGATACGGGCGCATCGGCCGCAACGTGTTGCGCGCCCTCTACGAGAGCGGCCGCGATAACCAGCTTAAGATAGTCGCCATCAACGAACTGGCGGCCCCGGAGGCCATGGTGCATCTGACCCGCTTCGACACCAGCCACGGCCGGTTCGGCTATCCGGTGCAGCTCGCGGGCAACAGCATGCTGGTGGGGGAGGATCTCATCTCCCTGTTCGCCGAGCAGGATCCGTCGCGGCTACCCTGGCGGGCGCTGGGGGTGGATGTGGTGCTGGACTGCACCGGGGTATTCGGCTCCCGGGCCGATGCCGAATTGCATCTGGGGGCGGGAGCGGGCAAGGTCTTGTTCTCCCATCCAGCGGATGCAGATGTGGATGCCACCATAGTCTACGGGGTGAACCATCAGGTGCTGACGGGGCGGGAGCGGATCGTCTCCAATGCCTCCTGTACCACCAACTGCGTGGTGCCCGTCATCGAAACATTGCATCGAGAATTCGAGATAAATTGTGGTACTATTACGACAATTCATTCGGCCATGCACGATCAGCAAGTCATCGATGCCTATCACAGCGACTTGCGTCGAACCCGGGCCGCCAGCCAGTCCATCATCCCGGTGGATACCAAGCTGGCAAAGGGGTTGGAGCGAATCCTTCCTCACTTCGCCGGCAAGTTCGAGGCGATCGCGGTACGGGTGCCGACCATCAACGTCACCGCCATGGATCTGAGCATTACTGTTCGTAAAAAAGTGACAGTTAGTGACGTAAATCAAGCCCTGCAACGGGCATCCAGAGGTACATTACAGGGTATCCTGGACTACACGGAAGAGCCGCTGGTCTCCGTAGACTTTAATCATGATGCACACTCCTGCATCATTGATGGTACCCAGACCCGGGTGAGCGATGCCAACCTCGTCAAGATGTTGATGTGGTGTGATAACGAATGGGGCTTCGCCAACCGCATGCTGGATACCACCCGGGCCATGATGGCCGCAGGCTGAGAGTCTGCACCGGGCGCAAGGTTACTGTTTTTTTAACATTACCTGAAAATATATAGAGGACTGAATATGTCTGTTATCAAGATGACCGACCTGGATCTGGCGGGTAAACGCGTTCTGATCCGTGCTGACCTGAACGTGCCGGTAAAAGACGGCAAGGTCACTTCCGATGCACGTATCGTGGCGACGCTGCCGACCATCAAGCTGGCTCTGGAAAAGGGCGCCAAGCTGATGATCACCTCCCACCTGGGTCGTCCGACCGAGGGTGAATACAACGAAGAATTCTCCCTGGCCCCGGTAGTCAACTATCTGAAAGACGCTCTGTCCTGCCCGGTCCGCCTGGCCAAGGATTACCTGGATGGCGTAGAAGTCGCCGCCGGTGAGCTGGTTGTGCTGGAAAACTGCCGTTTCAACAAAGGCGAGAAGAAGAACACCGAAGAGCTGGCCAAAAAATACGCCGCCCTGTGTGACGTCTTTGTAATGGATGCGTTCGGTACTGCTCACCGTGCCGAAGGTTCCACCTACGGTGTGGCCCAGTTCGCCCCGGTTGCCTGTGCCGGTCCGCTGCTGGCGGGTGAACTGGACGCCCTGGGCAAGGCCATGCTGAAGCCCGAGCGCCCCATGGTTGCCATCGTTGGCGGCTCCAAGGTCTCCACCAAGCTGACCGTGCTGGAATCCCTCTCCAAGATCGCTGACCAGCTGGTGGTTGGTGGTGGCATCGCCAACACCTTCATCGCCGCTGCCGGTCACAACGTCGGCAAGTCCCTGTGCGAGCACGACCTGATCGACACCGCCAAGAAGCTGGCTGCCGAGACCAACATTCCGGTGACCACAGACGTCGTCGTGGGTACCGAATTCTCCGAGTCCACCCCGGCCACCATCAAGTCTGTTAGCGATGTGACCGATGGCGACATGATCTTCGACATCGGCCCTGACTCTGCCAAGGCCCTGGCCGACATCATCATGAACGCCAAGACCATCCTGTGGAACGGCCCGGTCGGTGTGTTCGAGTTCGACCAGTTCGCCGAAGGCACCAAGGTGATCGCCGAAGCTATCGCCGCTTCCCCGGCCTTCTCCATCGCTGGCGGTGGTGACACCCTGGCCGCCATCGACAAGTTCGGCATCGCCGACAAGGTCTCCTACATCTCCACCGGCGGCGGCGCCTTCCTGGAGTTCGTAGAAGGCAAGGTACTGCCGGCTGTCGCGATTCTCGAAGAGCGCGCCAAAGCCTAATTGACCCGGGACGGGGGGCAAAAGCCTCCCGTTTCGTTTATCATGTGGCCGCTGTGCCGGTTCATGATGAACCCCCCATTTTTTATTAACGGCATACGAGAACAGGACGATTAAACATGTCTAAGAAAATTTTCGACTTCGTAAAACCCGGCGTGATCACTGGTGATGACGTTCAGAAAGTGTTCGCCATCGCTAAAGAGAACGGCTTTGCTCTGCCTGCCGTGAACTGCGTCGGTACCGACTCCGTCAACGCCGTGCTGGAAGCTGCCGCCAAGGTCAAAGCCCCGGTCATCGTTCAGTTCTCCAACGGTGGTGCCGTGTTCACCGCCGGCAAGGGTCTGAAGCTGGAAGGCCAGCAGGCTGCCATCATCGGTGCCATCTCCGGTGCCAAGCACGTGCACGCCGTTGCCGAAGCCTACGGTGTACCGGTAATCCTGCACACCGACCACGCCGCCAAGAAGCTGCTGCCGTGGATCGACGGTCTGCTGGAAGCGGGCGAGAAGCACTTTGCCGAGACCGGCAAGCCGCTGTTCTCCTCCCACATGCTGGATCTGTCCGAAGAGTCTCTGGAAGAGAACATCGACATCTGCTGCGAGTACCTGACTCGCATGGCCAAGATGAACATGACTCTGGAGCTGGAACTGGGTTGCACCGGTGGCGAAGAAGACGGTGTGGACAACAGCCACATGGATCAATCCGCCCTGTACACCCAGCCGGAAGATGTGGCTTACGCCTACGAGCGTCTGTCCAAGATCAGCCCGCGTTTCACCATCGCTGCCTCCTTCGGCAACGTGCACGGTGTTTACAAGCCGGGTAACGTCAAGCTGACCCCGTCCATCCTGGACGCTTCCCAGAAATACGTTTCCGAGAAGTTCGGTCTGCCGGCCAAGTCCCTGGACTTCGTGTTCCACGGTGGCTCAGGTTCCACCCTGGAAGAGATCCGCGAATCCATCTCCTACGGCGTCGTGAAGATGAACATCGACACCGACACCCAGTGGGCTACCTGGGAAGGTCTGTTGAACTTCTACAAGACCAACGAAGCCTACCTGCAAGGCCAGCTGGGCAACCCGGAAGGCGCCGACAAGCCGAACAAGAAGTTCTACGATCCGCGCGTATGGCTGCGTGCCGGTCAGACTTCCATGATCGCCCGTCTGGAGAAAGCCTTCTCCGACCTGAACGCCATCAACGTACTGTAATTCGTTACCGTATCTTGATTGCTGAAGAGGCGCCCTGCGGGGCGCCTCTTTCATTTTGGGCCCTCGGCTGGCCCCTAAAAAGGTGTCCTTCGGGACACCTTTTACATTTCTGTGATCCACGGAGGCTGGAATGGTGACCCTGGGCTGGGTATTATCGATGACACTGCGTTTAATTTAGTAAACAAATGCAACCAAGGCAGGATGCTGAGCATGCAGACAGGAAGACACAACGGACACCAGGAGCACGTGGCCTCCTATTATGCGGCCACCCGCAACGACCATAGGCAGTGGCCCGAGCTCAGCGGTGAGCTGGATGCCGACGTCTGCATCATAGGCGGCGGTTTCACCGGCCTCAACACCGCCATCAACCTGGCCGAGGCCGGTTACAAGGTGGTGCTGCTGGAGGCCAACCGCATCGGCTGGGGCGCCTCTGGGCGCAACGGCGGCCAGCTCATTCGCGGCATCGGCCACGACACCAGCCAGTTTGCCCGCTGGATAGGCGAGCAAGGGGTGCGCGAGCTGGACCTGATGGGGCTGGAGGCGGTGCAGCTGGTGCGCGAGCGGGTCGCGCGGTTCAACATCGACTGCGATCTGATCTGGGGCTACTGCGACCTCGCCACCAAGTCACGCCACCTCAAGGGATTTGAGGAGGATGCCGAGCACTTGGCCAGCCTGGGTTACCGGCATGAACTCAGGCTGGTCCCCAAGGGGGAGATAAGGTCAGTGGTGGGGTCGGATCGCTATATCGGCGGCATGATCGACATGGGCTCAGGCCACCTGCACCCCCTCAACCTGGCGCTCGGCGAGGCCCGTGCGGCAGCCAGCCTGGGCGTCGCCCTGTTCGAGCACTCCAGGGTGACCCACATCGAGTATGGCGAACGGGTCGAGGTGACCACGGCCCACGGCCGCTGCCGCGCCAACTACCTGGTGATCGGCTGCAACGCCTACCTCAATGAGCTCAATCCCGAACTGGGGGGCAAGGTGCTGCCGGCGGGCTCCTACATACTCGCCACCCAGGTGCTGGAGAAACGGCTGCGCCAGCGGCTGCTGCCGCAAAACATGGCTGTGTGCGATCAGAACGTGGCGCTCGACTACTACCGGTTGTCGGCCGATGGTCGCCTGCTGTTTGGCGGGGCCTGCAACTACTCGGGGCGTGATCCCAGGGACATCAAGGCGTTTATGCTGCCCAAGCTGCTGCGGGTCTTCCCTGAGCTCGCGGGCACCGCCATCGAGTTTCAGTGGGGGGGCATGATAGGCATAGGCGCCAACCGGCTGCCTCAGATCGGGCGCCTCAAGGAGCATCCCAATGTGTTCTATGCCCAGGCTTACTCGGGGCACGGCCTCAATGCCACTCACATGGCCGCCAAGCTGGTGGCCGAGGCGATCAGGGGGGAGAGCCGGGGCTTCGATCTCTTCAGTAGCGTGCCCCACATGACCTTCCCCGGCGGACCTGCCCTGCGCTCCCCCTTGCTGGCGCTCGGGATGCTGTGGCACCGGATGAAGGATCTGCTGTAAGTCTAAGGGGGAGGGCTGGCGGCAGGGAGGAGGGCGCTTATCCCTGCTGCGCCGGTTCTGCCAGTTGCCAGCCCTGCTCTGTCTTCATCATCCAGACCTGGCTCTCCTGCGCCAGGGCCTGGCCTGCCTCGAATTCGCCGTATTTGCGCTCCAGCTCCATCAGCGCCATCTCCTGCTGGAAGGGGCCGACCCTGTCATAGACCAGATCCTCGTCGTGCAGTACCTGCAGCTGATCCAGCCCCTGCTTGAAGTGGAGCCGGTAGCTCACCCTGACGAGATAGACCCCCTCCATCCGCTCCTCCTTGTCGAGCACGGCGAAGTCGCTGATCTCGAACAGGTTAGCGTCTGTCTCGGCCTGCAGCCTGGCGGTGACCTGGCTCTGGATCGCCTCTTCACCTGGACCTGAGTTGCAGCCATAGAGCCAGCAGGCCAGCAGGGGGATGAACCACTTTTTCATCAAAACTCCGGATGATGCGAGACGGGAAAGGGAAAATTTTGCCATGGCGCCTGTCATATACAAGGGATGGTCAGAAAAATCAACGCGCAGTGGAGAGGGCGGCCCGCGAGCTAAAGCAGACCGCCATGATTCAGCGCAGCTTGTCCAGCTGGCCGAGGAACTCGGCGGGCCCCATAAAGCCGGTCACCCGCTGACCGCTTACCTCGTTGCCATCGCGATCGAAGAAGATCAGGGTCGGTAGCCCCAGCACGTTCAGCCCGTTGAGCAGCGCCACATCCGCATCGTCGTTGGCGGTGACATCCGCCTGCAGCAGCACCATGTCAGCAAAGCGCGATTGCACCTCGGGATCGCTGAAGGTCTTGTGCTCGAACTCCTTGCAGGCGACGCACCAGTCGGCGTAGAGATCCAGTAGCACCGGCTTGCCGCGGGCGGCCTCGAGTCGGGTCTTGAGGTCATCCAGGGTCTTGATGCGGATGAATTGAGGAGCCTGGATCCCGGTGCTGGCCTTGACGCCAGGCTCGGGCAGCAGCAGGTCCTTGCCCACCACCACCAGAGTCATCATCACCAGCAACAGCACGAAGCCGCCGAGACTCTTGCCGAGCGAGTGGGCGCGATGCTGGTTGTGGTGATAGAGATAGGCACACAGCACCAGCGCCCAGCCGAGCCAGAGCAGGGTGGCGATCTGCTCGCTCAAGAGCCGTGACAGCAGCAGTATGGGCACCGCCAGCAGTGCAAAACCAAAGAGTTGCTTGATCACATCCATCCAGGCGCCCGCCTTGGGCAGCAACTTGCCCCCCGAGGTGCCGAGCAGCAGCAGCGGCAGACCCATCCCCAGCGACAGGGCATAGAGCGCCGCGCCGCCAAGCCAGAGATCGCCGCTCTGGGCTACGTAAATAAGCGCCCCCGAGAGCGGCGCCGTGGTGCAGGGGGAGCAGACCAGGCCGGAGATCATCCCCATGATGGCAACCCCTACCACGGATCCACCCTGTTGGCGGTTGGAGAGGCCTGACAGCCGGGTCTGCAGGCTACTCGGCAGTTGCAGGGTATAGAGCCCGAACATGGAGAGCGCCAGCAGCACGAACATGATGGAGAGGCCGATCAGCACATAGGGGTGCTGCAGCGCGGCCTGGAACTTCAAGCCGGCCGAGGCGACGACCAGCCCGAGCAGGGTGTAGGTGACCGCCATCCCCTGCACATAGACGAAGGAGAGCAGGAAGGCGCGGCGGGTGGAGAGGTGCTGACCGGCACCGGCGATGATGCCGGTCAAAATGGGGTACATGGGGAAGACGCAGGGGGTGAATGCCAGCCCCAGCCCGAGCGCAAAGAAGGCGGCGATGCTGAGCCAGAAGCCCTGGCTGCCGAGGGCGGCCGCCAGTCGATCCTGCTGGCTGCTGGCTGGCGCTTTGATGGCGTCAGCGGGGCCGGCCTGCCCGGCGGCGTCACTGGTGGCAGTGAGAGGCTGCACGGGGATCAGCTTGTCGGTGGGCGGATAGCAGAGACCCTCGGTGCAACCCTGATAGCTTATCTTGAGGCTGGCGGAGCCCCCCACCTCGGTCAGGGTGACGGGGATCTTCAGCTCCTGATAGAAGACCCGGGTCTTGCCGAAGAAGTCATCCTCATGTTCGGTGCCTGCAGGCAGCACGGGCGCCTCGAAGGCGAGGTTGTCCCCCTTGACGCCGATGCTGTGGCGATAGAGATAGTAACCGTCGGCGAGGCGCAGGGTCAGCAGCAGCTTGTTTCCTTGCTGCTCGCTCTCGAGGGCGAAGGCCTCGTCGACTTTCAGAAATTTGGGCTGGGCATTGGTCTCGATGCCGAGACTGCTGAGCAGATCCTGGCTGCTGGCCTGGACGGGGACCGCGAGCAGGCTCAGCAGGAGCAGCAGGGGGGAAAGCAGGTGAAACAGTGTCATGAGGTCTCCTGTGTCAACCAGTCGAGATAGGGTTGATGACCCTGGCTTGCGGGGAGCGCCAGGATCTCCGGCACCTGGTAAGGGTGGTGGGCCAGAATGCACTGACGCAAGGGCTCGAACAGCGAGGCCCTGGATTTGATGATGAGCTGGATTTCACGTGCGCGCTCAATTTTCCCCTGCCAGCGATAGACGGAGTTTACTCCCGGTAACTGGTTGATGCAGGCGGCGAGGCGCTGGGTGAGGAGGTGCTCGCAGAGGAGGTCTGCACTGGCTTCATCAGGGCAGGTGCAGAGCACCAGAATGGCGTCGGTCATGGGGTTGGCAGTCTCATCAACGGGGGCGCTCTGGCCCTCTGGAACAGCGGTTACTATACCGGGCAAAGGGGCAAATAGCACCCGGTCCGCGCCCGGCTGGCGGGACGCTCAATTAGTGATGCGCCCGAGATAGACGCTGTGAAAAGGACAGGGCAGAATGAGCGGGCTTGTTCCCACTCTACGTAAGGAAATGTATGACCCAACAGAATGAGCAGCAGAGAAACCGCATGTTGAGCCTGTTGCGTGAAGGCGAACGCCGCATGTTGGTGCAACTGGCCGGTCTGCTGCGTACCAGTGTCGATGAAATCAATGCTGAACTGGAGAAAGAGGAGCTGCTGTCCGCCCTGGAGCAACCCATCACGGTGGAGTACCTCAACGGTGTGGTGCAGCACCATCTGTTCGAGCGTCTGCACAAGGGGGACATGGTCGCGGCACAGCGCATGCTGAACCAATATCAGAGCGACCTTGAGGCCATGCTGAACCAGGAATCGGCCCAGATCGAGACGCCCGCCGACGAGGTAAAGGCGCAAGCCTGAATGCCTGTCTTCTGAGGCTCCAGATCAGCACCATCATGCCAGCCGCATGATGGTGCCTCGTTTTATTCCCTTCCTCTGTTAACCCGTGACCCGTTGCGCCCCCTGGCCCGGGATGGGGAACACCTTGTCATAGCTCCAGTTGTAAATGAAGGCATAGACCAGGTAGAACAGCACGAAGCCCAGATCCAGCAGCAGCGCCTCCAGCAGACCGATGTCGAGCCACCAGGACATTACCGGCAGTGCGACGACCAGCAAGCCCCCCTCGAAACCCAAGGTATGCAGCACCCGCTGCCACAGGCTCTTGTGGGTATGGCCCTGCAGGCGTAGCAGCAACCTGTCCACCCCGATGTTGTAGACATAGTTCCAGACGGTGGCGACTACCGAGAAGAACAGGGCAAGCGGGCCCATGTGGTTGAGACCGACGCCGGTGACCCAGCTTGCCAGGGGGGCGGCGATCAGCAGGCCAATCAATTCGAAGCCGATGGCGTGGCGCAGGCGGTCACGGGTATTACGCATCATCTGTCTCTCTATCTATCTCTTTCTGTGGATGGCGACCAATGTATCGCTATTATTCGATAGGTTCATGTTGGTATCTATCGTTAAAATAGATAGAGCTAGGTCCAAGAGCAGAGCAGGAGCAGACGGATGACCCCTTCACTGGAACAATTCAAGGCGTTGCTGGCGGCGGCTGAGACGGGATCTTTCTCGGCGGCGGCGCGCCGGCTGGGCAAGGCGCAGTCGGTGGTGAGCACCGCCATTGCCAACCTGGAGATCGACCTCGGCCTCGAGTTGTTCGATCGCAGCGGCCGCTACCCGGTGCTGACCGAGGCGGGGGCCCGCATCAGTCAGGAGGCGGGGGTGCTGCTGGCCCAGAGTGAGCGGCTGCAGGCCATTGCCGGGGAGCTGGCCAGCGGCATAGAGTCGCGCCTGACGCTCGCCATCGACGATGACTCCCACCTGCCCTGGCTGGGGGCCCTGCTGGAGGCGTTCGCCGGCCGCTACCCGGCGGTGGAGCTGGAGCTGCTGTTCCCGCTGATGGAAGATGTGACCGAGCTGCTCAAGAGCGGGCGGGCCCAGCTCGGCATCAGCTACCAGAAGGCGCACCCCGAGCGGGAGCTGGTTTCCCGCTCCCTGGGGAGCGTCGCCATGCCCCTGGTGGTCTCCCCGGATCATCCCCTGGCCCACAAGACACCGCTGCACGAGAGCGACCTGCAAGGGGCCCGCCAGCTGATGGTGACGGGGCGGCGGGAGGGCACGGAGCGCCATCGCTTTCGCCTCTCGTCCCAGGTGTGGTGGGTCGAGGGGGATCTCGGGATCCTGGAGCTGGTCAAGCTGGGGCTGGGCTGGTCTGCGGTGCCCGAGTTTCTGCTGCACCGGCCGCTGGCGCGAGGGGAGCTGGTGGTACTCAAGCCGGATTTCATTCCCCAGGCCGAGCTGGAACTGGAGTTGCAGTGGTATCGCGCCCGCCCGCTCGGGCAGGCGGGGCGCTGGCTGAAGGAGGCCCTGCTGGCGCGGGTACCTCGTTAGCCGACCTTACTCGGTCAGGGAGTAGGGCAGGGGTTGCAGGGCAAGGCGGGAGCCTTCCTCCTGCTTGAGGCGGAAACTGGCATCGGCCTCGGTGTCTTTTGGCAGCACGGCGGTGAGCCACAGCTGGCCATCCTGCTGCCAGGCGTTCAGCACCATGCCGCTGCGCCGCCAGTTGTCACCGAGCTGGATCTCCAGGGTATCGCCGCTGGCAACGGGGCCACTGGCCTGCCCGGCCAGCACGAAGAGGGCGCGGTTGTTGGCACCACGGTACTTCGCGCGCGCCACTATCTCCTGTCCCATGTAGCAGCCCTTGGTGAAGCTGATGCCGTCCAGGGCCTGCAGGTTCAGCATCTGGGGAATGTACTCACCCTGATGAACCGCCTCCAGGTGCGGGATGCCGGCCTTGATATCCAGACCCCACCAGAGTGATTCCTGTCCGACGGGCAAGCCGATATCGAGCGGTTGTTCGCTCACCAGCAACCATCGTTCGGCTTCCACCCTGACCGCCATGCCCCCCTCGACAAGGCCGGTTTCCTGAAGGCCGTATTGCGCCGCGATCCAGGCATCCGTACCCTGACCGGCCAGACCGATCGCCTGGCCCTGGAACTCGCCGATCTCGACCTTGGCGAACACCGCAAACTTCTTGAGTTCGGGCAACTGGCGCGCCAGCACCGACGGCTTGGTCAGCAGCAGCAGGCTTTCATCGAGGCAGAGCAGGCGAAAATCGCTCCACAGCTTGCCCTTGGGGTCGCAATGGCCGCCGAGGGTGCTTTGGCCCGGTTGCAGGGTATTGACGTCGCAGGTGACCTGGCCTTGCAGATATTTCACGCGATCATTGCCGGTGAGGCGGGTGATGGCCAGATCGGTCAGGGGAAACAGGGTTGGCTCGGCAGGAAGAACAGGGGTCGGCAGGCTCACGATGGTATTCCAGAGACAGAAAGTATGTGACCTGCATGGTAAAGACGTAAGGAATGTTTGTCAGCCGGAAAATCCAGCTGCTACCATCCCCGGGTCTTTGTAAGGAGAGTTCCATGTTGAGCCCAATTGAAAAGTCCCGCCTGAAGTGGGCCTGCCGTCGCGGCATGCTCGAGCTGGATGTGATATTTATGCCCTTTTTCGAGCACGAGTTCGACTCCCTGAGCGAAGCACAGCAGCAGACCTTCATCCGCCTGCTGGAGTGCGAGGATCCCGAACTGTTCCGCTGGAGCATGGGCCATGGTGTGCCGAGCGATCCCGATTTCGCCGCCATGATCCCCCTGATCCTGGAACGCAATCAGGCCCGTCATGATCGTCTGAGTTGATTCCTGATGCGGGTCCTGATGCCCGTCATCCCCTCCCGGCGGCAGCGCATGCTGCTGCTTGCCCTGTTTCTGCTGTTGCTCTGGCCGGTTGCCGCTCTGATCCATGGCTGGCAATGGGGGCTGTTTCTCCCCTGCTGGTTGCTGGGGCTCTGGCTGGCCTGGCGCCCCGTCATGCAGAGGGGCGATGCGCTCTGCTGGGACGGAGAGTGGCTGGAGTGGCAAGGCCGACGTCATCGGCTGGATGACCGCAGCCGTATCCTGCCCGGTGTGCTCTGGCTGAGGTTGCAGACAGAAGAGGGCGCCGAGCGCCGCCTCTGGCTCTTCTCCGACGCCCTGGCACCCGAGCATTACCGCGCCCTGGCCCGCGCCATCCACCTCGCCCTGCCCAAACCGCCAGATTCACCCCATAACAGATGACCCCGCCGGGGCGGGGTCATCTGATTGACGGTGGTGGGAGTCATTCACTCCCGATCCGGCGTCAGCACTGTCGGCTTGGGGTTTGCTTGCATGTCCGGGTAGTCGAGGTTGTAGTGCAACCCGCGGGACTCCTTGCGCTCCAGGGCACAGTTGACGATGAGCTCGGCCACCTGCAACAGGTTGCGCAGCTCCAGCAGGTTGTTGGAGACGCGGAAGTTGGCGTAGTACTCCTGCACCTCCTGCTTGAGCAGGTCGATGCGGCGCTTGGCGCGCGCCAGCCGTTTGTTGGTGCGCACTATCCCCACGTAATCCCACATCATCAGCCGCAACTCGTGCCAGTTGTGCTGGATCACCACTTGTTCGTCCGAGTCATCCACCTGACTCTCGTCCCAGGCGGGTAGATGGGGTGGTTCCACGCTGGTCGGGAGCTTGGCCAGGATGTCGGCCCCCGCCTGATGGGCGTAGACCACGCATTCCAGCAGGGAGTTGGAGGCCATGCGGTTGGCGCCGTGCAGCCCGGTGTAGGTCACCTCGCCGATGGCGTAGAGGCCGGGGATGTCGGTCTGGCCGTTGTTGTCGATCATCACGCCGCCACAGGTGTAGTGGGCCGCCGGTACTATGGGCATCGCCTCCTTGGTGATGTCGATGCCCACCGCGAGACAGCGCTCATAAATGGTCGGGAAGTGCTTGATGATGAAGTCGGCCGGTTTGTGGCTGATGTCCAGATACATGCAGTCGGCCCCGAGTCGCTTCATCTCGTGGTCGATGGCGCGGGCGACGATATCACGGGGTGCCAGCTCGGCCCGCTCGTCGAAGTCTGGCATGAAGCGGCTGCCATCGGGACGGCGCAGATAGGCCCCTTCCCCGCGCAACGCTTCGGTCAGCAGGAAGTTGGGGTCATCGGGATGGAACAGGCTGGTGGGATGGAACTGGTTGAACTCCAGGTTCGCCACCCGACAGCCAGCGCGCCACGCCATGGCGATGCCGTCCCCCGAGCTCACGTCCGGGTTTGAGGTGTACTGATACACCTTGGAGGCGCCGCCGGTGGCCAGTGCCACGAAGCGGGCGCGGATCACCTCGACCTGCTCGACGTTGCGATTCCAGACGTAGGCGCCGAGTACCCGGTTGCCTGGCAGGTCCAGCTTGCGGGTGGTAATGAGATCGACTGCGTTGAAGCGCTCCATCAACTGGATGTTGGGGTGGGCGCGTACCTGATCGATCAGGGTGAGCTGCACCGCTTTGCCGGTGGCGTCCGCCGCGTGGAAGATGCGGCGATGGCTGTGACCCCCTTCCCGGGTCAGGTGATAGTGGGATTCCCCCTCGGCATCCTCCTCCTGATCGAAGGGGACACCTTGCTGGATCAGCCACTGGATGGAGTCGCGGGCGTTGCGGGCGGTGAACTCCACCACGGCCGGGTCACACAGCCCGGCGCCAGCGTTGAGCGTGTCGCTCACATGGGATTCGATGCTGTCGGTCTCGTCGAACACGGCAGCGATGCCTCCTTGCGCATAGAGAGTGGCCCCTTCACTGATGGGCCCCTTGCTCAGAACCAGGACTTTGGCCTGGTCTGCCAATCGCAACGCGAGGGACAGACCGGCGGCACCGCTGCCAATGATCAGTACGTCGCAAAGGTATTCAACACTTGCTTTCATAAGTATCATTGGCCTGGATTAAGAACTGGCCCCATGGTAGCCCAAGGGGGGTTGTGATGCAGCCTGCATCACATTTTTTTCAATGCAAGCGAACTTTCTCTGATTCCTCCTGTCTGAACTTGTGCGCTTAGAAGGGGCCGGAAAAGAAGAACGATAACCTGATGGGGGTTTTACGGCTCTGATGAGCGACCAGAATCTACTGGACGAACAGCTGGTTGAACGGGTCCAGCGTGGCGATAAAAATGCATTCAACCTGTTGGTAAGAAAATACCAGCATAAGGTGGTCAACCTGGTGGCCAGGTATGTCAACAATCCGGGCGATGTGCCGGATGTGGCGCAGGAGGCCTTTATCAAGGCTTACCGGGCGTTGCCGACATTCCGTGGCGAGAGTGCGTTTTACACTTGGTTGTATCGGATCGCCGTCAACACGGCCAAAAATTACCTGACCTCACAGGGGCGCAGACCGCCCAGCAGTGATGTCGAAGCGGACGAGGCTGAATATTATGGTGGTGGTGAAGCCCTGCAAGAAGTGGCCACCCCGGAAAATCTGGCGCTGACCGACGAGATCAAGCGTACCGTGTTTGCCGCCATAGAAGCCTTGCCAGAAGACTTGAGAACAGCGATCACCCTTCGTGAAATGGAAGGGCTGAGCTACGAAGAGATTGCGGAGATCATGGATTGCCCTGTGGGTACGGTGAGATCCCGTATCTTTCGGGCGAGGGAAGCAATCGATAAAAAGCTGCAACCTCTGATCGAGAATTAAACTGGGGAAAGACAGGCAAACTTATGGCAAATAAAGAGCAACTTTCAGCCCTGATGGATGGTGACCTCAGCGACATGGAGGTTCTGAACGAGCTGGGAACGGATCCCGCTCTGCAAGATACCTGGGCTCGTTACCATCTGATCGGTGATGCCATGCGGGGAGACCTGCCGGTCAATCTGCAACTGGATCTCAGTGACAGCATCATGCTGGCACTGGAAGATGAACCCGTCATACTGGCGCCCAAGCTGGTGCAACCTGTTATGCCTCAGGTGAAGCCTGCTGGCAAGGTAATACCTCTGGTCCGCCGGTTTGGCCAACAGATGGGGCAGTACGCCATTGCCGCATCGGTGGCCGCCGCCGTCATCTTCGGGGTGCAGCAGTACCAGGGCAGCGACGGCATGCCGGCCAACCCTGTGCTCAACACCATACCGGTCGGTGGCAGTGCGACGCCAGTGAGTGTGCACTATCCCCAGGAGGGCAACCGCGCCACTCCTCGCCAGCAAGGCTTGAACGAGCAACAGATGCAGGAGCAGCGCGAGCGTATCAACGCCTTCCTGCGAGACCATCAATTGCAACAGCGTCTGCTGCAAGACAAGCAGATTCAGGAATAACGCATCTTTAGGGATCAGACCGTGCGCCAGTCCAGCCTCATTCTGCTGGCCTCTCTCCTGCTGATTTGTGCCAAGGCCTCGGCCGACGATCTGTCGGCCGAGGCCTTGTTGCAGCAGATGCAGAGTGCCGTTTCGCAACAAAATTTTGAGTTGTCCATGGTCAAGGCCCGTCAGGGACGCCTCGAGCCCATTCGTTTCAGTCACGGGGTGATCGATGGCAAGGAGGTTGCTCATCTGAGCTACCTCGACGGCAAGGCGGTGGAGTACCTGCAACGCCAGAATGAATACACCTTCTTCGAGAACACCCACGAACCCTACACACTGAAGGGGGCGCGTTTTCCTGGCGTATGGTCGAGTCTGGTGAGGATGCCGCTGCCCCGGGTGCTGGAAAGCTATGACCCCGTGCTGGCCGGTCGTAGCCGGGTGGCCGGTCTGGTGGCGCAAGTCGTGAGACTGGTGCCCAAGGAGGCGGACAAGTACGGCTTTGTACTCTGGGTCGATGAGCAGAGTCATCTGCTGCTGCGGGTGGACATGGTGGACAAGGAAGGCAACCTGGTGGAGCAGGTGCTGGGGGTAGATCTGGACAGGCAGCCGGCGCCCGCGCCCTGGCTTGTCACCTTGGCCCGCAGCAAGCTGCCCGATGTGCTGGCATTGGAAGACGCCTATCCCGCTCCCCAGCAGACCCTGAACTGGCACCTGACCTGGCTGCCGGGTGGATTCAAGGTGCTCTCTCAGGACAGGCACCAGCTGGTCAGCACCAGCCTGCCGGTGGACTACATGATGCTGTCGGACGGCGTGGTGGATCTCTCCGTCTATGTCTCCCGGGTCGATCCCAAGCAGGCGGTGCGTCAGCAATTGATCCGCCAGGGGGCCACTTCACTGGTGAGCTTCGTCAACGAGGTCGGCGTGGAGATCACCGTGGTCGGGGAAGTCCCTACCGAGACGGCCAAGCGCATCGCCGAGTCGGTGCAGCCGCTGGCCCGCAACGAGGCGGTTCAGTGAGGTGGCATGCGGCCACTTGCCGAACCGGGACGACCGTGCTGAGATCGGGTAAGTCCATAGCCGTTCGTCTGGAGTCATCTTGTGAGTAACATGAGCGAAGAGCTGGCAACCGTGGTGGCCGTCGAGGGGGCTTTTGCCTGGGTGGAGTGTGAACGGCGTTCAGCCTGCAGCGGCTGCCACCAGCAGTCCAATTGCGGTACCGGCACAGTCGCCAAGGCCTTTCCCCTGAAGTCGCAGCGACTGCGGGTGGCGCTGACCGCCGAGGTTCTGGTCGGTCAGCAAATCAGGCTTGGCATTCCCCAGGCGAGTATCCTGCGCGGCGCGGCCCTGGTTTATGTGCTGCCGCTGTTCTGCCTGCTACTCGGTGCCCTGCTCGGCCAGCTCTGGTTGGCGCCGCTGCTGTCGGCGGGGGAGGGCGTCACCATCCTCAGTTGCTTGCTCGGTGGCACCATCGGATTTTTACTGGTTCGTTACTTTTCTGCCCGGCTCGAGCAAGGGGAATATGGTCCCCGCATGCTCGGCGTGGTACTCAATACCCGTCACCTCTCCTGAGCGGCGTTACCCTTTTCTGGCTCCGTCGCCGCCGTTTTGGTGCCGAGGGCCCGCCAGACAAGGCGCTATTTCTGGTGCCCGCCGACTAAAGATTGGCCGTCGACCTGGTTATCCAGTAAAATCCTGCCCTCATATCCGACCCTAACTTAATTTTGAGTGATTCTTGCTCGATGAAACACATTCGTAACTTTTCGATTATTGCGCACATCGACCACGGTAAATCGACCCTGTCGGACCGTCTGATCCAGACTTGTGGCGGCCTGTCCGACCGCGAGATGCAGGCTCAGGTGCTTGACTCCATGGATCTGGAGCGCGAGCGCGGCATTACCATCAAAGCACAGAGTGTGACCCTGAACTACCAGGCACAAGACGGTAACACCTATCAGCTGAACTTTATCGACACCCCGGGCCACGTGGATTTCTCCTACGAGGTTTCTCGCTCCCTGGCGGCCTGTGAAGGGGCTCTGCTGGTGGTGGATGCCGGTCAGGGGGTTGAGGCACAGACTCTGGCCAACTGCTACACCGCCATGGAGATGGAGCTGGAAGTGGTGCCCATCCTGAACAAGATCGATCTGCCTGCCGCAGAACCCGAGCGGGTTGCGGAAGAGATCGAGGACATAGTCGGCATAGACGCCATCGATGCGGTGCGTTGCTCCGCCAAGACCGGCCTGGGTGTCGATCTGGTGCTGGAAGAGATAGTGGCCCGTATCCCGTCACCGGAAGGTGATCCGGATGCCCCGCTGCAGGCGCTGATCATCGACTCCTGGTTCGACTCCTACCTGGGCGTCGTCTCCCTGGTGCGTATCAAGAACGGTTCGCTCAAGAAGAACGACAAGATCAAGGTGATGAGCACCGGTCAGGTGTGGGGCGTGGATCGCATCGGTATCTTCACCCCCAAGCAAGTGGACACCATGGGCCTGGGTTGTGGCGAGGTAGGTTGGGTCGTCTGCGGCATCAAGGACATCCACGGCGCCCCTGTGGGCGATACCCTGACGCAGGCCAAGAACGGTGCCGACAAGGCGCTGGCCGGCTTCAAGAAGGTGAAGCCGCAGGTCTATGCGGGTCTGTTCCCCATCTCCAGCGATGACTACGAGTCGTTCCGCGATGCGCTGGACAAGCTCTCCCTGAACG
This sequence comes from Aeromonas media, assembly GCF_000819985.1. GTDB lineage: Bacteria > Pseudomonadota > Gammaproteobacteria > Enterobacterales > Aeromonadaceae > Aeromonas > Aeromonas media. Next base: position 28,241 of record NZ_CDBZ01000066.1, read on the forward strand.
ATGCCTCCCTGTTCTTCGAGCCGGAAAGCTCCACCGCACTGGGCTTCGGCTTCCGTTGTGGCTTCCTCGGCATGCTGCACATGGAGATCATCCAGGAGCGTCTGGAGCGGGAATACGATCTGGATCTCATCACCACGGCACCGACCGTAGTGTATGAAATCGAGCTGAACAACGGCGAGACCATCCACATCGACAGCCCGGCGGCTATGCCTCCGGTCAACAATATCAAAGAGATGCGCGAGCCCATCGCCGAGTGCAACATCTTGTTGCCGCAGGAGTACATGGGCAACGTGATCACCCTCTGTATCGAGAAGCGTGGCGTGCAGACCAACATGGTCTATCACGGCAAGCAGGTGGCGCTGACCTACGAGATCCCGATGGCGGAAGTGGTGCTCGACTTCTTCGACCGCCTGAAATCCACCAGTCGCGGCTACGCCTCCCTGGATTACGGCTTCAAGCGCTTCGAAACCTCCGAGATGGTCCGCCTCGACATCATGATCAACGGTGAGCGCGTCGATGCCCTGGCCATCATCACCCACAAGGAGAACGCCCAGTATCGCGGTCGCCAGGTGGTTGAGAAGATGCGTGAGCTGATCCCGCGCCAGATGTTCGACATCGCCATTCAGGCGTCCATCGGCAACCAGATCATCGCCCGCAGCACGGTCAAGGCCCTGCGCAAGGACGTGACCGCCAAGTGCTACGGCGGTGACGTGAGCCGGAAGAAAAAGCTGCTGAACAAGCAGAAAGAAGGCAAGAAGCGGATGAAGTCCCTGGGCCGTGTCGACGTGCCGCAAGAGGCCTTCCTCGCCATTCTCCACGTCGGAAAGGATTAATAGATGGCAAGCACCTTTTCCCTGATCCTGGCCATAGTCACTCTGCTGACCGGCATCATCTGGACAGTCGACAAGCTGGTCTGGTCCAAGCAACGGGCAGCCAAGATTGCGGCTGCCCGTGCCAACGCCGGCTCGAACATCGATGAGAAGACGCTGGCCAAGGTGGCTCCCATGCCGGTCTGGATCGAGCAGACCGGCGGTGTCTTCCCGGTCATCGCGCTGGTGCTGATCCTGCGTTCCTTCATCTTCGAGCCGTTCCAGATCCCCTCTGGTTCCATGATGCCCACCCTGCTGGTGGGCGACTTCATCCTGGTGGAGAAGTTCGCCTACGGCCTGCGTGATCCCGTGACCAACACCAAGTTCCTCGAGACAGGTTCTCCCGAGCGTGGCGATGTGGTGGTGTTCAAGTATCCGCTGGATACCCGGGTGGACTACATCAAGCGGGTGGTCGGCATGCCCGGCGATCGGGTGATCTATCGCAACAAGGAGCTGATGATCCGGCCCAAGTGCGAGGAGCAGGAAGGGAAAACGTGCCCGGGCTTCAAGAAGCTCGACGTCAAGTTCGAGCAACGGGGGGAGTTCAGCCAGATGGGGATCCCGCTGGATCGCTACACCGAGCAGCTGGGCACAGTTTCTCACGAGACCCTGCGCAACCCCCTGATGCCGGACCTGGTGGATCGCTACTATCGCCAGCCCGGTACCTACCCGGATGAGTGGGTGGTGCCGGAAGGCCACTATTTCGTGATGGGTGACAACCGCGACAACAGTACCGACAGTCGTTTCTGGGGCTTCGTGCCCGAGCAGAACCTGGTGGGCAAGGCGGTTGCCATCTGGATCAGTTTCGAATTTGAGCGCGAGGAAGGATCCAGCTTGCCAAGCTGGGTGCCGACCGGTGTGCGCTTCAACCGCATTGGCGGAATCAAGTAAATGAATATCAAGATGAACAGACTGCAGTCCCGTCTCGGGCATGTCTTTCAGGATCAAGAGCTGCTGACCCGGGCGCTGACCCACCGCAGCGCCGGTTCCCGTCACAACGAGCGACTGGAATTTCTGGGGGACTCCATCCTGAGTCTGGTGATTGCCGATGACCTCTTCCACCGCTTTCCGCAAGCGGCGGAAGGGGATCTCAGCCGGATGCGCGCCACCCTGGTGCGGGAGAAGACCCTGGCCGAACTCGGCCGGGAGTTCGACCTCGGGGATCACCTGATCCTGGGGCCCGGCGAGCTGAAAAGCGGCGGGTTCCGTCGCGAGTCTATCCTGGCCGACACTGTCGAGGCGGTGATCGGCGCCGTCTATCTGGATACCGATCTGGAGCGGGTGCGGACTTTGTTGCTCGGCTGGTACGCCAGCCGCCTGGACGAGATAAAACCAGGCATAGAGCAGAAGGATCCCAAGACCCGGCTGCAGGAAATTTTGCAGGGAAGCCGCAAATCCCTGCCGACCTACACAGTGACCAACGTCAAGGGCGAAGCCCACAACCAGGAGTTCACCGTCCAGTGTGACGTGGATGGCCTGGATGGTCCGCTGGTCGGGGTCGGCACCAGCCGCCGCAAGGCCGAACAGGCTGCGGCGCAGCAAGCACTGGAAAGACTGTCATGACTGCTATTGATGCAAGAGGCCGCGGTCTTTCAACACAACAGGCACTGGAAAAACTGTCATGACAGATACGACTTACTGCGGCTTTGTCGCCATCGTGGGCCGCCCCAATGTGGGCAAGTCCACCCTGCTCAACAAGCTGCTTGGCCAGAAGGTCAGCATCACCTCGAAGAAACCCCAGACCACCCGTCACCGGATTTTGGGGATAGACACCGAGGATAACCATCAGACCATCTATGTGGATACCCCGGGTCTGCACATCGAAGAAAAGCGGGCCATCAACCGCCTGATGAACCGCGCCGCCACCAGTTCCCTGGGTGATGTGGCCATGGTGGTCTTCATGGTCGACGGTACCCACTGGACCAAGGACGACGAGATGGTGCTCGGCAAGTTGCGCCATCTGCCTTGCCCCGTGGTGCTGGCGGTCAACAAGGTAGACAACGTCAAAGAGAAAGAAGACTTGCTGCCCCACCTGGAGTGGCTGGGCCAGCAGATGAACTTTGCCCACATACTGCCCATCAGTGCCGAGAAGGGCACCAACGTGGAGAAGATCCGCGAGTGGGCCAAGGATCTGCTGCCGGAGAACAACTTCTTCTTCCCGGAAGATTACGTGACCGACCGCTCGTCCCGCTTCATGGCCTCAGAGATCATCCGCGAGAAGCTGATGCGTTTCACCGGCGAGGAGCTGCCCTACTCGGTGACGGTGGAGATCGAGCGCTTCAAGGTGGAAGAGAACGGTCTCTACCACATCCACGGCCTCATCCTGGTGGAGCGCGATGGCCAGAAGAAGATGGTCATCGGCAACAAGGGCGAGAAGATCAAGACCATAGGTACCGAAGCGCGCCTCGACATGGAGCGGCTGTTCCAGAACAAGGTGCACCTGGAGCTGTGGGTCAAGGTCAAGTCCGGCTGGGCCGATGACGAGCGCGCCCTGCGCAGTCTTGGCTACGGTGACGATTAAGTGGCGCTGGCTGATTGCTGAACCCGGCTTTCGTCATCCACAGTCGGCCCTATCGGGAGACCAGTCAGCTGGTCGAGGTCTTCACCCAGGATAGCGGCCGATTTACCCTGGTGGCTCGCGGTTCTCGCGGGCCACGCTCCCCTCTGAAGGGGCTGCTGCAACCCTTCACCCTGCTCACCATGAGCTGGCGTGGCAAGGGTGATCTCAAGAACCTCGCCCAGGTCGAATGCCCGGATCACTCCCTGCGACTCGGTGGCGATCGCCTCTTCTACGGTCTCTATCTCAACGAGCTGGTCTACTACCTGCTCGAAGCCCATACCCCCTTTCCCGAGGTGTTTGATGCCTATGCCCGTGCCCTGATGGCGCTGGCGGACGGCGAGACGCCAGAGCTGCCCCTGCGCCGCTTCGAGTTTCTGCTGTTGCAGGCGCTTGGCTATGCGGTGGACTTCGAATATGCCGCCGACGACGACTCCCCGATCCAGCCCGAGCTGCTCTACGGCTTCGAGCGGGAGCTCGGCTTTGTCGCTTGCGAGCGGGCGCCGGATCCCCGTACCCTGTTCCTCGGCGCCCACCTGCTGGCCTTCGCCGAGGGGCGCTTCGATACCCCTCCCTTGCTGCAGGCGGCTAAACGTTTCAGCAGGCTGGCGTTGCAGCCCTATCTGGGTAAACGCCAGTTAAAGAGCCGGGAGTTGTTTTTAAAACGCCGGAATAGCTTGGGTTAACCGCTCTGAGGCGTTACCCGACACGGTAAGAATGTTACCGACGTCCGATTACGCTGCGCTAATCGAACCTACGAGCTGATATACGGATATTCGCGCGGTAGCCGCGCAGTCAACAGATGAAGAGTTTCAAGGAGTCCTCAATGAGTGAAATCTATCTGGGTGTGAACATCGACCATATCGCCACTCTGCGCAACGCCCGCGGCACCCAGTATCCCGATCCTGTCCAGGCCGCCTTCGTGGCCGAGCAGGCCGGTGCCGATGGCATTACAGTGCACCTGCGCGAAGATCGCCGCCACATCACCGACCGCGACGTGGAGATACTGCGCCAGACCATCCAGACCAGGATGAACCTGGAGATGGCGGTAACAGAGGAGATGATCGGCATCGCCTGCCGTATCAAGCCCCAGTTCGTCTGCCTGGTACCGGAGAAGCGCACCGAGGTGACCACCGAGGGCGGCCTGGATGTGGCCGGTCAGCTCGACAAGATCACCGATGCGGTGACCCGCCTTGCGGCCGTCGGTGCCCAGGTGTCGCTCTTCATCGACGCCGACCCCATCCAGATAGATGCGGCCGCCGAGAGTGGTGCCCCCTTCATCGAGATCCACACCGGTCGCTATGCCGATGCCACCACGGATGCGGAGCGCAACGCCGAGTTCAAGCGCATCGCTGCCGGCGCCTCCTATGCCGCTGGCAAGGGGCTTAAGGTCAATGCCGGCCACGGCCTGCACTACCACAACGTCAAGGCCATCGCTGCCATTCCCGAGCTCTATGAGCTCAATATCGGCCACGCCATCATAGGCCGTGCCGCCTTCGACGGTCTGGCCAAGGCGGTCAGTGACATGCGCCTGCTGATGCAGGAAGCCCGTCAGGGGATCTGATGTCGGTCTGCCTGCATCGCATAAACAAGGGACGCCTCGGCGTCCCTTGTTGTTTTCGGGGAAGGGGGCTCAGCCCGGCTCGGGGAAGTAGCGCTCCAGCAGGGCCATAAGGATGGCCTGGCACTCGGCATCCGGCTCCCCGGTGATCAAGGCGGGGCGGAAATGGAGCTGGAATGCACGCATGGCGGCGCGGCTCTGCTCATCCCAGGCGCCGCTTGGCGCTACCCCATAGCCGTAGCGGGCGAGCTGTTGCTGCCATTGCTGCGCATCCCAGAGGGGGAGTGGCGCCTGGCGCAGTTCGGCCACTCTGGCCTCGTCTGGCCAGGCGCCGACGCCATGGTGAAGGGCCAGCTCGCGCCAGGGGAAGTGGGGGCCGGGATCCTGCTTGCGTTCGGGGGCTATATCGCTGTGGGCCAGCACCTGGGTGGGGGGGATCTGGTAGCGATCGACCAGCTCCCGGGCCAGAGCGCCGAGAGCGGCGATCTGGGCCCGGGTATAGGGTTGCCAGCGCCTCAGGTGGGCAGGCAGGGATTCGTCTTCCGTGGGATAACCCAGATTGACTATCTCAATGCCCAGCGAGCTGGCGTTGAGCCCGGCATACTGATGCCAGCGGCTGCGACCGGCGTGCCAGGCACGTTGGCTGTCGGGCACCAGCTGGTAAACGGGGAGCGGGCGTTGCTCGGTGTCGCGGGGGATCAGGTAGTGGGCACTCACCTTGTGTTCGGGTTTGGTCAGCAGGCGCAGGGAGCGGGCGTCGTCCTCGTCGGTGTAGTGGAGGATCAGAAAAGCGATGCGCTCATTCTGGTTGGCACTGACATGACGGGTGGAGAGCTGATAAGGCGCCGGTTGGCAGGCGCCGAGCCCCAGCAGCAGGCAGAGTGACAGCAGTATGGTGCGGCATCTGTCTGGCAAGGGGGAAACAAGGGATGGCCAGCGCGGCCTGCCGCCCAGGCGGAATGACGGGGGGCAGGTGCGCTGGCCCATGGCTCAGGCGCGCTGTCTGAGGGTGACGTGCGCGCGCGGGCTCATGGCTCTGACCTGTACTTGGCGGTGAGGCCGATGAGGAAGTTGCGCAGGATCTGATCCCCGCAATCCTGGTAGTGCTTGTGATCCTTGGCGCGGAACAGGGCGCTCAGCTCGGACTTGGAGAGGTTGAAGTTGGCGAGCTTGAGGGTGCCCAGCATGTCTTCTTCCTTGTAGTCGAGGCCGATGCGCAGCTTGCGCAGGATCAGGTTGTTGTTGATCCGGTTCGGGATCACCTGGGGCGGGGCATTTTCCCGCACACCGCGACGCACGGCGATGAAGCCGTCGAGGAACTGGCTCAGGGCCGAGTCCGGGCAGGCGGCATAGCCTGCTTCCTGCTCTTCCCCTTCCGCGGCCTCTTTCAGCAACCAGCTGTGGAGCTGGGCGTGATCGACGGTCAGGTTGCCCTTGGCAAACATCTCGACCATCTGATCGTTGCTGATGGTGAGGGCGTAGCGCAGGCGGCGCAGAATATCGTTGTTGGTCATGTTGACTCCTGTGGAAACGGCGCGATTTTACCATCTGCGGGCCCCGCAGTCAGAAAAAGCGCCTCACTCGGCCAGGGAGAGATAGCGGGGGGCCTCCCGCCGCACCTGCTCCAGGGCATCTTGCAGCTCCAGCAGCTCGGGTTCGAGCTCGCTGACGGGTATGCCGTCGCGCAACTGCTGCTCGAGCTGGGAGAGCAGGCGTTGCAGGCCGGGCACCCCCGAGTAGGCGCAGCCGCCGTTGAGGCGATGGAGCTGGGCCAGCACCTCGGCATCCTCCACCCCGCCCGCCAGCGCCTCGTCCAGCATGGGCTCCACCTCGTCGAAGCTGGCCAGCAGCATGGTCAGCATCTCCTTGGCGAGCTCCGGCTTGCCCGCCGCCTGGCGCACCGCCAGGGTCCAGTCTATCTGCTGATCCCCCTGGTTCTGGTGGCGCCTGTGGGCGAAGTCGGTGATGAGCTGCGCCAGCATGCCCTCGTCGATGGGCTTGGCCAGGTAGTCGTCCATGCCCTGGCGGATCAGCCGCTCCCGCTCCCCTGGGATGGCATGGGCGGTGACCGCGACTATGGGGGTCTCGGTGTTGAGGGAGTGATGGCGGATCGCCTGGGTGGCGCTGATGCCATCCATGATGGGCATCTGTATATCCATGAAGATGATGTCGAACGGCTGGCTCTGGGCCAGGTTGACCGCCTCCTTGCCGTTCTTGCACACCACAACCTCGGTCACCATCTCCTTGAGCATGGCGGCGATGAGCTTGAGGTTGGCGGCGTTGTCATCCACCGCCAGCACCTTGACGGCCTGTACCCGGTGGGGAGTTGGCGCGGGCAGCGGCGTACGCCTGGCCGCCTCGGGAGAGAGCAGGGCGTGCAGCAGCTTGCGGTGGTTGATGGGCTTGGAGAGGCAGTGGGCGGCGCCATGGGCCAGCATGGCGTCATAGAGCGCCGGCTCGTGGCTGCTGAGCAGCACTATGGTGTTCTGTTGCCCGCTGAGGCCATCGAGGCGGGTGATCACCTGTTGTGGGGTGTGCAGTGTGCTGCTGCCGATGATCACCATGTCCTGGCTGCCCATCTCCGGCCAGTCGTCGGTCATGGTCAGGGACTGCACGTCCAGCTGCCATTCGGCCAGCAGGGCGAGCAGGGAGGCGTGAGTGAAGGGATCCGGCTCCAGCAGCCAGACCCGCTTGCCCAGGATGCGATCCAGCGGCAGCCGCTCGGTCTGGGGCAGGGGAGAGACATCCAGCTCCAGGTTGAAGGAGAAGACGGAGCCCTTGCCAAGCTCGGATTCGAAGCGGATCTGGCCTCCCATCTGCTGCACCAGTTTCTGGGTGATGACGAGGCCAAGCCCGGTGCCACCATAGCGGCGGGAGATGGAGGAGTCGGCCTGATTGAAGGCCTGGAACAGCTGGCGTTGCTGCTCTTCCGAGATGCCGATGCCGGTATCGCGGATGAGGACCCGCAGGCGTACCTTGCTGCCGTTGGGGGCCCCGGTCTGTTCGACGCGCACATCGACGTTGCCGCGCTCGGTGAACTTGATGGCGTTGCCGGCGAGGTTGGTCAGCACCTGTTGCAGGCGCATGGGGTCGCCGGTGAGGTAGTCCGGCACGGCGGCGTCCACCTGCAAGGAGAGCTCGAGCTGTTTGTCGTGGGCACTCGGCCCCAGCAGGTGCATGGTTTCGTTGAGGGTGTCTCGCAGGCTGAACGGTATATGCTCGAGCTGCAGCTTGCCCGCCTCCAGCTTGGAGAAGTCGAGGATGTCGTTGATGATGCCAAGCAGGTTGCGCGCCGACTTCTCTATGGTCTGCATGTAGTCGGTCTGGCTCGGGGTCAGGCTGGTCTTGAGCAGCTGGCGGGTGAAGCCGATGACGCCGTTGAGCGGGGTGCGCAGCTCGTGGGACATGTTGGCCAGAAACTCGGATTTGACCCGTGCCGCCTCTTGCGCCCGTTTCTTCGCCATGTCGAGCTCGACGTTCTGGATCTCTATTTGTTCAAGCGTCTCTCGCAGATCCGAGGTCGCTTGATCGATGTTCTGCTGCATCTCCTCATGGTATTCGGAGAGCGCCTTGGCCATGGCGTTGATGCCGTTCTTCAGCATGTCCAGCTCGCCGGTGAGCTGACCGCTGACCCGGGTATCGAGGCGCCCCTCCCTGATCCTGTGCACCGCCTGCACCATATCGGTGATGGGCTGGGTCACGCTCTTGACCAGACGGAAGCCGAACAGGGTACTGATGGCGAGGCCGATGAGCACTATGATCACCGCGAAGAAGGCGTCGCGATATTGCAGGACTATGGCCCTGTCGGTGGCGAGCTGCATGGAGATGTAGCCGATGACCGGCGGCTCCAGGTCGCTCGGCAGGGGGAAGCCGTCCAGGCTGGTCTCGGCCTGGATGGGGGTGCGCAATATGATGTCATCGCCGTTGAAGGTGACGCTGGTCAGGGCCGGGATGGCGCTGCCGTCCGGCAGGCGCAGCTGGCTGAAGTCCCTGTGGTAGTTGGAGGTGACGAACAGCTGGTTGTCCTGGGTGAAGACGGCGATGGACTTGATAAAGGGGGAGTTCTTGCGATGGGTCAGCCCTATCAGCCGCTTGAGGGATTCGCGACTGTGCTGGGTCATGCCGTATTCACTGGCGATGGCTAGGGGCTCTATGATGTTGATGCCCTGATCGATCAGGTTGTTTTCCAGCTGATGGTAGCGGTGGAAGGTAAAGTAACCGGCGATCAGGCCGCCGATGATCAGGGTTGGCAATATGGTAAATGCCAGTACACGGGCTCTGAGGCCGTACTTGGTCATGCTGATAAACCGCCGGCAAACATGATGAAGACCATGGCCCCGGGGGCCTGTGGGCGCAGGGGGAGGGCTGGCAATACAGTCGATGTCACCGTAAGGGCGCTCAGGCCGTATCCTGTCATATCAATGGGCCACTTATGGTCAGATTGGGCAATGGGGCAGAGGCCGCAGCTCGGGCCCTCAGGCCGCATTTGGTCATACTATTATTCTTGTGGGACAATGGCCTGCTGCAGATTCCACAATCATGACATAGCCACCTATAGGCACCAAGTTTTATGGCCCAGTTTTTCAAGCCCCAAAAGAAATCCACCCAGCCCCAACGTATTGAATTTACGATAGACAGTCTGGACCACCACTGTGTCGGTGTCGGCCGTCATCAGGGCAAGGCCATCTTCGTCGAAGGGGCACTCCCCGGTGAGCTGATCAAGGCTCGCATCGTCGATGACAAGAAGCACTATGCCCACGCCGCCCTGCAACAGATAGTGACCCCGGCGGCCAATCGCATCGATCCCTTCTGCCCCCATTATCGCGAGTGCGGCGGTTGCAGTGCCCAGCACCTCGGCGAAGCGGATCAGCAGGCGGTCAAGGAGGCCGGGCTGGTCAGCTTGTTCGAGCGCCTTGGCAACATCAAGGCGCCGGCGCTCGAGCCCGTGCTCAAAGGGGAGTCCCGCGCCTACCGCCGGGTCTGCCGTCTCGCCATCAAGTTTGACAAGAACGGTCGCTGCACCCGGGTGGGTTTCCGTCGCCGTCAATCCAATGACCTGGTGGAGGTGGCGGGCTGCCCCGTGCTGGCCGATCCCCTCTCTGCCCTCATCACCCCCCTGCGCGAGTGCCTCAATCGCTTGAAGAGCCAGCGCGAGCTGGGGCATGCGGAGCTCATCCAGGCCGAACAGGGCATCATGATGTTGCTGCGCCACACTGGTCGCCCCAACGAGGCGGATCGCGCCCTGCTGGTGGCATTTGCCGAGGCCCAGGGGATAGACCTCTATCTGCAGGCGGCGGATGAGCGCATTGAACCCCTGCGCCAACAATTTCAGCCGAGCTACACCCTCGATGGCCTGTCTCTTGCATTCGCCCCTGGCGACTTCATTCAGGTCAACGGCCCCATCAACCAGAGCATGGTGACCCAGGCGCTGGCGTGGCTGGGGGCGACCAAGGACGACAAGGTGCTGGATCTCTTCTGCGGCATCGGCAACTTCACCCTGCCGCTGGCCCGTCAGGCCCGTGAAGTGGTGGGGGTCGAGGGGGAGCTTGCCATGGTGGCCCGTGCCGAGGAGAACGCCCGTCGCAACGGCATCGACAACGCCCGTTTCTACAAGGCGGATTTGAGCGGCGACATCGTCGGCATGTCCTGGGCGCGGGAAGGCTTCGATCTGGTGTTGCTGGATCCGGCCCGGCCCGGGGCGCTGGAAGTCATGAGCCACGTGGCGGCACTTTCGCCCAAGCGGGTGGTCTATGTTTCCTGTAACCCTGTCACCCTGGCCCGGGACAGCCAAGTGCTGGTGAAGGGGGGTTATCGACTGGCTCGCCTGGGGATGCTGGACATGTTCCCCCACACCGGTCATCTGGAGTCCATGGCGCTGTTTGAACGGGATTGAGCAGGCTGTTTTCGGATTGCCGGTGCTGCGTTTTGTCGGCCTTACGATGCCGGTAGCGCTGTTTGCGCAGGGGTGATTAGGGTAATCTAGATCTGCAAAAATGGGCCTGATGTGCGAGAGAAACCTGTTGCCGGGATCGGCAACATGCCTTGAAAACTCTCCCGCGCATCCCCATTTGAGGCAGTCATCAGCTGATGAGGGGATGGCAGAAAGCATCGGCTTTCGGCCCCACAATTTTAAGGATTGATACCATGGTTGCGGTGCGCGAAATTCATTTGAAAGACAATTTCACTCTGGAGGAGTGGGTCAGTTCCCTTACCCTGAGTGAAAGCGACAAGAATCAACTGCGAACCGTCTACCAGTACTGTCTGACGCTTGGCGACGAGGCGCTCACCAACCGCCTGCTGGTGCGTGGCGTCGAGATGGTGGGCATACTGCTGATGCTCAGCATGGATCTCGCCACCCTCAAATCGGCCATTCTCTATCCCTTCGTCGAAGCCGGCCTCATCAAGCAGGAGAAGGTGAACGAGGACTTCGGTCCCAAGATCGCCAAGCTGGTGGAAGGGGTGCTGGAGATGGAGGCCATCCGCTCTCTGCAGACCCTGCACCGCAGCGAGACCTCCCCGGAGCAGGTGGACAACGTGCGCCGCATGTTGCTCGCCATGGTGGAGGATGTGCGCGCTGTCGTCATCAAGCTGGCGGAGCGGATCGCCTGCCTGCGGGAAGCCAAGCTGGCGGATGAAGAGACCCGGGTGCTGATGGCCCAGGAGATCACCAACATCTATGCGCCCCTTGCCAACCGCCTCGGCATAGGTCAGCTCAAGTGGGAGCTCGAAGATCTCGCCTTCCGTTACCTGCACCCGGATACCTACAAGCAGATCGCCAAGCAGCTCGATGAGAAACGACTCGATCGAGAGCGCTACATCCGCGAGTTCGTACAGTCCTTGCGCGATGCGCTTGCCGAGGCCGGCGTCGAGGCCGAAGTCTACGGCCGCCCGAAACACATCTACAGCATCTGGCGCAAGATGCAGAAGAAACACCTCGAGTTCAACGAGCTGTTCGACGTGCGTGCGGTGCGGGTGATCACCAAGCGGCTGCAGGATTGTTACGCGGCGCTCGGCATCGTCCACACCCATTTCCATCATATTCCCCGCGAATTTGACGACTATGTCGCCAACCCCAAGCCCAACGGCTACCAGTCCATCCACACAGTGGTGGTGGGGGAGGAGGGGAAGACGGTGGAGATCCAGATCCGCACCGAGCAGATGCATCAGGATGCCGAACTCGGCGTGGCGGCGCACTGGCGCTACAAGGAAGGGGCCCAGGCTGCAGCCAAGACCAGTACCTTCGAAGACAAGATCGAGTGGCTGCGCAAGCTGCTCGCCTGGCAGGAGGATCTCTCCGAGAGCGGCTCCCTGCTGGACGATCTGCGCAGTCAGGTGTTCGAGGACAGAGTCTATGTGTTCACCCCCAAGGGGGACGTCATCGACCTGCCGGCGGGGGCTACCCCGCTCGATTTTGCCTATCACGTTCACAGCATGATCGGCCACCGCTGCATCGGGACCAAGGTGGATGGCCGCATAGTGCCCTTTACCTACACGCTGCAGACCGGTGATCAGGTGGAGGTGATCACCCAGAAGGAGCCGAACCCGAGCCGCGACTGGATGAACCCCAATGCAGGCTTCCTGCGCTCCAGCCGGGCGCGGGCCAAGGTGGCGACCTGGTTCAGAAAGCTGGATCGGGACAAGAACATCGCCGCCGGCAAGGAGCTGCTGGAGAAGGAGCTGGACAGGCACAACCTGACGCTCTCCAAGGTGGACAAGGTGGTGCTGGAGCGCTTCCATGCGGAGGAGCTGGAAGATCTGTTGGCCGGCATCGGCAGCGGCGACATCCGCATCAACCAGCTGCTCAACTACCTCGACACTCGTTACAACAAGCCGACGGCGGAGGAAGAAGACCGCCGCCTGCTGGAGAAGCTGGAGCAGAAGGCCAATGCGCCCTTCCGCCCCAAGGCCAAGGATCACATCGTAGTGGAAGGGGTCGGCAATCTGATGACCCACATCGCCCGTTGCTGTCAGCCCATCCCGGGGGACTCCATCCAGGGTTTCATCACCATGGGTCGTGGCGTCTCCATCCACCGGGAGGATTGCGAACAGCTGAAAGAGCTGTCGCGCCGCAACCCGGAGCGACTGATCGATGCGGTCTGGGGGGAAAACTACTCCGGCGGTTATGGCCTCACCATCCGCATCCTCTCCAACGACAGATCCGGCCTGCTGCGTGACATCACGACCGTGCTGGCCAACGAGAAGATCAACGTCATGGGGGTGCGCTCGCGCTCCAACGTGCGCGAGCAGACTGCCGAGATCGACATGGAGCTGGAGATCTACAACATCAACGCCTTCAACCGGGCCTTGGCCAAGCTCAGCCAGCTCAACGACGTGATCAGTGCCAAGCGCCTCTGATACCCGATAAATAGTGACCGGCCCCCGTGGCCGGTTGTGCTTTATGACCCTTCTTGAACGAATCGAAAGCGAAGATCCCATGTCCCAACGTTACGACCTCCCTCAATTGCTCGACATCATGGCTCAACTGCGCTCCCCGGACGGGGGTTGCCCCTGGGATCTCAAGCAGAGCTTCCAGACCATAGTGCCCCACACCCTGGAAGAGGCCTACGAGGTGGCCGATGCCATCGAGACTCAGGATTGGGATGGATTGAAGGGGGAACTCGGGGATCTGCTGTTCCAGGTGGTCTTCTACGCCCAGCTTGGCAAGGAGCAGGGACTGTTTGATTTTGCCGACATAGTCGATGCGGTGAGCGAGAAACTCATTCGCCGCCACCCCCATGTGTTCTCCGATGCGGACCTCGGTGACGAGCAGGCGGTCAAGGTGAACTGGGAGGCGGAGAAGGCCAAGGAGCGGGCCGCGCTGGATAAAGAGAGCGTGCTCGATGACATCCCCCTCTCGCTGCCGGCCCTGACCCGGGCCGCCAAGATCCAGAAGCGCTGCGCCACCGTCGGTTTCGACTGGAAGACGCTCGGGCCGGTAGTGGACAAGATCCACGAGGAGATTGAGGAGGTGATGGAAGAAGCGCTGATGGTCGATGTGGACGAGGCACGGGTAAGCGACGAGCTCGGTGATCTGCTGTTTGCCACCGTCAACCTGGTGCGCCATCTGGGCAAGGATCCCGAGCAGGTGCTGCGGGGTGCGAACGCCAAGTTCGAACGACGTTTTCGTCAGGTTGAGCAGTTTATTGCAGCGGAAGGGCTGAAAATGACGGATTGCACCCTGGAGAAGCTGGATGCAGCCTGGTGCCGGGCCAAGGAAACCGAGCAAAGTTGATTTGGCGCAAGACGAGGGAGCGGCGAGCCTGATAGATTTTTGTTCATTGTTTGGGAGAGGGGGTTTTGGTATACTGTTTCCCCGTCCTGCTTCATCCCCGAAGCACCCCTTAAAATTCCCTAAACTTCTTTCAGGTTCAGCATGACGACAAAATATATTTTTGTAACTGGTGGCGTTGTTTCATCCCTCGGCAAAGGCATTGCCGCAGCTTCTCTGGCAGCCATTCTGGAAGCCCGTGGTCTGGATGTGACCATCATGAAACTGGACCCCTATATCAACGTGGATCCGGGCACCATGAGCCCGACCCAGCACGGTGAAGTGTTCGTAACCGAGGACGGGGCTGAGACCGATCTGGATCTGGGCCATTACGAGCGTTTCATCCGCACCAAGATGACCCGTCGCAACAACTTCACCACCGGCCGCATCTATGCCGACGTGCTGCGCAAAGAGCGTCGTGGGGACTATCTGGGCGCCACCATCCAGGTCATCCCGCACATCACCAACGCCATCAAAGAGCGGGTGATTGCCGGCGCCGAAGGCCATCAGGTGGCCATCGTCGAAGTGGGCGGCACAGTGGGCGACATCGAGTCCCTGCCGTTCCTCGAAGCCATTCGTCAGCTGGCTGCCGAAGTGAGCCGCGACAATGCCATGTTTATGCACCTGACCCTGGTGCCTTATCTGGCCGCCGCCGGCGAAGTGAAGACCAAGCCGACCCAGCACTCCGTCAAAGAGCTGCTCTCCATCGGGATCCAGCCGGATGTGCTTATCTGCCGCTCCGATCGCGCCATCCCGGCCAACGAGCGTGCCAAGATCGCCCTGTTCTGCAACGTGCCGGAGCGCGCCGTCATCTCCATGAAGGACGTCGACTCCATCTACAAGATCCCGGCCCTGCTCAAGTCCCAAAATCTGGATGACTACTTCATCGCCCGTTTCGGCCTGGAGTGCAAGGAAGCCGACTTGTCCGAGTGGGAACAGGTGGTCTACGAAGAAGCCAACCCGACTGCAGAAGTGACCATCGGCATGGTCGGCAAGTATGTATCCCTGCCGGATGCCTACAAGTCCGTCAACGAAGCACTCAAGCACGGCGGCCTGAAGACGCGTCTTTCCGTCAACATCAAGTACATCGACTCCCAGGACATCGAGACCCGTGGCTCCGAGCTGCTGGAAGGTCTGGACGCGATCCTGGTGCCGGGTGGCTTCGGTGAGCGTGGCGTGGAAGGCAAGATCCTGGCCGCCCAGTATGCCCGTGAGAACAAGATCCCTTACTTGGGTATCTGTCTCGGCATGCAGGTTGCCATGATCGAATTTGCTCGCAACGTAGCGGGCATGACCGGTGCTCACTCCTCCGAATTCAAGAAAGATTGCGCCTATCCGGTTGTCGGCCTCATCACCGAGTGGGTGGATGAAGAGGGCAACGTCGAGACCCGTACCGAGAAGTCTGACCTGGGCGGCACCATGCGTCTGGGTTCCCAGCTCTGCCACCTGGTGGAAGGCTCCAAGGTGCGCCAGATGTACGGCAGCCCGACCATTTACGAGCGTCACCGTCACCGTTACGAGGTGAACAACAAGCTGCTGCCGCAGATCGAAGCGGCCGGTTTGAAGGTGACCGGTCTTTCCGCCGACAAGAAGCTGGTGGAAATTATCGAGATTCCGGATCACCCTTGGTTCGTGGCTGCGCAGTTCCACCCGGAGTTCACCTCGACTCCCCGTGATGGCCACGCCCTGTTCGCCGGTTTTGTTAAGGCGGCAGGCGAGTATCAGAAGCGTAATTTGAAGTAATTGAAAATAAATGCGGTTGGGGCTCTGTGCCGCAGCCGCTTTTTTTGGCATATTTTTGTTGTTTTTTTACGAAACCTGAGGAAATACACATGTCCAAGATCGTTAAAGTGATCGGTCGTGAAATCATCGACTCCCGTGGTAACCCGACCGTTGAGGCCGAAGTTCACCTGGAAGGTGGTTTTGTTGGTATGGCAGCCGCTCCGTCTGGCGCGTCCACCGGTTCCCGCGAAGCGCTGGAACTGCGTGACGGCGACAAGAGCCGTTTCCTGGGTAAAGGCGTGCTGAAAGCCATCGAAGCCGTAAACGGCCCGATCGCTCAGGCTCTGCTGGGTAAAGATGCCAAGGACCAGGCCGCTATTGACCAAATCATGATCGACCTCGACGGTACCGAGAACAAATCCAAGTTCGGCGCCAACGCCATCCTGGCCGTTTCCCTGGCTAACGCCAAAGCCGCTGCTGCTGCCAAGGGCCTGCCGCTGTACGCCCACATCGCCGAGTTGAACGGCACCCCGGGTGTCTACTCCATGCCGCTGCCCATGATGAACATCATCAACGGTGGTGAGCACGCCGACAACAACGTCGATATCCAGGAGTTCATGATCCAGCCGGTTGGCGCCAAGACCCTGAAAGAAGCCATCCGCATGGGTGCCGAGGTCTTCCACAACCTGGCCAAGGTACTGAAGTCCAAGGGCTACGCCACTGCAGTGGGCGACGAAGGCGGTTTCGCTCCTAACCTGAAATCTAACGCCGAAGCGCTGGAAGTGATCGCCGAAGCCGTTGCCGCTGCCGGTTACAAGCTGGGCACCGACATCACCCTGGCCATGGACTGCGCTGCTTCCGAGTTCTATGACGCAGAGAAGAAAGAGTACAACCTGAAGGGCGAAGGTCGTATCTTCACCTCCAACGAGTTCTCCGACTACCTGGCAGACCTGACCACTAAGTTCCCGATCGTCTCCATCGAAGATGGCCTGGACGAATCAGACTGGGAAGGCTTCGCCTACCAGACTGCTGAACTGGGTAAGAAAATCCAGATCGTGGGTGACGACCTGTTCGTAACCAACACCAAGATCCTGAAGCGCGGTATCGACAACGGCATCGCCAACTCCATCCTGATCAAGTTCAACCAGATCGGTTCCCTGACCGAAACTCTGGCTGCCATCAAGATGGCCAAGGACGCTGGCTACACCGCCGTCATCTCCCACCGCTCCGGTGAGACCGAAGACGCGACCATCGCCGACCTGGCCGTGGGTACCGCTGCTGGCCAGATCAAGACCGGTTCCATGAGCCGTTCTGACCGTGTTGCCAAGTACAACCAGCTGATCCGTATCGAAGAAGCCCTGGGTGCCAAGGCTCCGTTCCGCGGTCTGAAAGAAGTCAAAGGCCAGTAATTACTGCCTGCAATTCTTAAGCTGTTGAAAAGCCCCGCCACTCTGGCGGGGCTTTTTTGTATCTGTCGCCACCCCATTGTCAGGCCAGCCGCTGATCTGCGGCGGTTTTCGTATGGTTGCCGCCAATCTGGCGCCAAGGCCGCCCGTCCTGGGAACTGCGCGGTTTTTTGGCCCTCGTCTGCTCGGCCCGTCATCTTTTTTAGTCCCCCGCCCCGTCTGGCACACCGGCTTTCTTTTGTCTTGCCTGCGAATATGGGAAACTAGGCCGCTTGAAGGAGACTCAGTGCATGCGGCTACTCACTCTTATCCTGCTCCTCCTGTTGGGAGGGCTGCAATATGACTTCTGGCTGGGGAAAAACGGCCTATCCGATTATCGGGAGCTCTCCAATGCCATCGAGCGGCAACAGCAGGACAATCTGGTTCTCAAGGACCGCAACAACCTGATTTACCGGGAGATCGACGATCTGACCTCGGGCCTTGAGGCCATCGAGGAGCTGTCGCGCAACGATCTTGGCTACATCAAGCAGGGCGAGACCTTCTACCGGATCATTCCCAAAGACAAAGACCAAGCAACGGAGCCGGACGGCGTCCCCTACGATGATTGATTGCCACAGCGGGCTGACCGCCATAGTTCCGGCCGCCGGTATCGGCAGCCGCATGGGAGCAGACTGCCCCAAGCAGTACCTGACACTGGCAGGGAAGACCATCCTGGAGCATACGCTCGGCTGTTTACTGTCCCATCCGGGCATAGCCCGGGTGATAGTGGCGCTGGCGCCGCACGATGAGTGGTTCGAGCAACTGGCCGTGGCGGCCGACCCGCGGGTGCTGCGAGTGGAAGGGGGGAGCGAGCGTGCCTATTCGGTGCTCAACGCCCTGCATGTGGTAGAGGGGAAGTGGGTACTGGTGCATGACGCCGCCCGCCCCTGTCTGACCCAGGGGGATCTCGATGCCCTGATAGCCAGTGCCATGGCGTGCGATGGCGCCATCCTCGGTAGCCGGGTGCGCGACACCATGAAACGCACAGACGGGGCTGGCAACATAGTGGCTACCGTCGAGCGCGAACAGCTTTGGCATGCCCTGACGCCGCAGATGTTTCCCACCGGCACCCTGAAGCGGGCGCTGGAGGAGGGGCTGGCCTTGGGGGCCCTCATCACAGACGAAGCCTCCGCCATGGAGCGCGCCGGTTTTACCGTGAAGATGGTGGAGGGGCGTGCCGACAACATCAAGGTGACCCGCCCGGAAGATCTCTCCCTGGCCGAGCTCTTTTTACAACAACAGAGTGCGCGCCAGCAGGTGCGACCCGATTGACCCGCAGAGGGGCCCGCATGATCCGCATTGGACATGGTTTTGATGAGACAGATTTCTGTGTATTGAGGGGGGATCAGGCATGATGCGAATTGGACATGGTTTTGACGTGCACAAGTTTGGCGGGGTTGGCCCCTGCATGCTGGGTGGCGTCCCGGTACCCTATGAGCAGGGCCTGCTGGCCCACTCCGACGGTGACGTCGTGCTGCATGCGGTGAGCGATGCCCTGCTGGGGGCCATAGGCGCCGGTGACATCGGCCGTCACTTCCCCGATACCGCCGCCGAGTTCAAGGGGATCGACAGCCGCATCCTGCTGCGGGACGTCTTTGCCCGGGTACAGCAGGCGGGCTATGCCATCGGCAACCTGGATGTGACCATCATCGCCCAGGCTCCCAAGATGGCGCCACATATCGGGGCTATGTGCGCCGTGCTGGCGGCCGATCTGCAATGTGATTTGAACCGGGTGAATGTCAAGGCGACCACCACAGAACAACTCGGGTTTACGGGGCGCAAGGAAGGGATCGCCACCGAAGCCGTCGTCTTACTGGTGAAACAATGATGCTGGAACAGCTGAGCTATCTGCACGGGGCGCCGGTCGCCCGCGGTATCCTCAAGGCCGAGGCCGCCGACTTCGTGGTGAATGAAGATCTCGGCTTCGAACCCTGCGGGGAAGGGGAGCACATCTTCGTGCGGGTGCGCAAAACCGGCGAGAACACCGCCTGGGTCGCGGGCCTGCTGGCCGATGCGGCCGGTGTCAACCGCAATGCGGTGACCTGGGCGGGTCTCAAGGATCGCCACGCGGTGACCGAGCAGTGGTTCGGCATTCATCTGCCGGGCAAGGGCGAACCGGATCTCTCTGTCATCCAGAGCGACAGCATCCAGATCCTGCAGGCCAAGCGCCACAACAAGAAGTTGCGAGTTGGCTACCTCAAGGGCAACCACTTCACCCTGCGCCTCACCGGTCTGGAACAGGCAGGCGATCTGGAAGCCCGGCTGCAGGCCATCGCCACTCAGGGCGTGCCCAATTACTACGGCGAGCAGCGCTTTGGCCGGGATGGCAACAACCTGGACGCGGCCAAGGCGATGTTTGCCGGCAAGCGGATCAAGGATCGCAACAAGCGCTCCCTCTATCTCTCCGCCGCCCGCAGCATGCTGTTCAACGCCATTGTCAGCGCCCGCATCGAACAGGGGCTGGCACACCAGCTGCTGGCCGGTGACTGTGTGATGCTGAGGGGCAGCCACTCCATCTTCAGTGAAGAGGTGCTGACTCCCGAGCTGGAGGCGCGCCTCGCCTCCGGCGACGTGCAGCTCACCGCCCCCCAGTGGGGCCGTGGCCGACTGGCGAGCCAGGGTGCCGCCGCCGAGTTTGAACAGGCAGTGCTGGCCCCTTACGCCGAATGGTGTGACGGACTGGAGAAGGCCGGACTGGATCAGGACAGGCGTCCACTGCTGCTCAAGCCGGAGCAGATGAGCTGGCAGCAGGATGGCGAGGTGCTGACCCTCTCCTTCTTCCTGCCGGCCGGTGCCTTTGCCACCAGCGTGGTGCGCGAGTTAATGCAGGCCGAAGAGGCCGATCACGGTTTCAGGAACCCAACCGATGCGAATTCTGGTCAGTAATGACGATGGAGTACATGCCGAGGGCATTCGTGCCCTCAGCGAGGCGCTGACTGCCTGCGGCGAAGTCATTGTGGTGGCGCCGGATCGCAACCGCAGCGGCGCGAGTCACTCCCTGACGCTGGAAGTGCCGCTGCGGGTTACGCGCCTTGGCGAAACCGGCTTTAATGGCCGCGAGAGTTA
The DNA here is from genome assembly GCF_000819985.1 of Aeromonas media. Classification (GTDB taxonomy): domain Bacteria; phylum Pseudomonadota; class Gammaproteobacteria; order Enterobacterales; family Aeromonadaceae; genus Aeromonas; species Aeromonas media. The sequence goes on from NZ_CDBZ01000066.1 coordinate 48,729, forward strand.
TGCGGTGAAGGGCACCCCGACCGACTGCGTGCACCTGGCGGTCAACGAGCTGGTGCGCCCGGAGCCGGACATGGTGGTGGCCGGAATAAACCACGGCGCCAACCTGGGGGATGATGTCATCTACTCGGGCACGGTCGCTGCGGCCACCGAGGGACGCCACCTTGGCTTCCCCTCCATCGCCATCTCCCTGGTGGGCAAGACCCACTTCGCCACGGCGGCCCACTATGCGGCCTTGCTGGTGAAGGGGCTGATGAAACATCCCCTGCCTGCCGATCAGATCCTCAACGTCAACGTGCCGGACCTGCCCCTCGAACAGATCAAGGGGATCAGGGTGACCCGCCTTGGCAACCGCCATCCCGCCGAGTCGGTGATCCGCAGCGAGGATCCCCGTGGCCAGCCCATCTACTGGATAGGCCCCCCCGGCAGCCAGCAGGATGCGGGAGACGGCACTGATTTCGCCGCCATCGAGCAGGGTTATGTCTCCATCACCCCATTGACCATCGACATGACTGCCTATGACAGTCTGGCGAGTCTGGGTGCCTGGCTGGATCTGCAGGGATGACGTTGTGATAGTACAGCGCCTGTTGAATCAACTGATTGCCCAGGACATTCGTGATTTCCGCGTGCTCGCGGCGATTGCGAAAGTGCCGCGCCAGCTGTTTGTGGATGAAGCCATGGCTCACAAGGCCTGGGACAATACGGCCCTGCCCATCGGCCATGGCCAGACCATCTCCCAGCCCTACATAGTGGCGCGGATGACAGAGTTGCTGATCCAGAACGATCCGGCCCATGTGCTGGAGATCGGCACTGGCTCCGGCTATCAGACCGCAGTGCTGGCCCACCTGGTGGAGCATGTCTACACGGTGGAGCGGATCAAGTCGTTGCAGTTCCAGGCCCGGCGCCGGCTGCGCCAGCTCGACCTGCACAATGTCTCGGCCAAGCACGGCAACGGCTGGCTGGGCTGGCCCAACAAGGGACCGTTCGATGCCATCCTGGTGACGGCCGCGGCGAGCGAGGTGCCCAAGGCCCTGACCGATCAGCTGGCCGAAGGCGGGCGTCTGGTGCTGCCGGTGGGGGATAGCCAGCAGACTCTGCAGCTGATCGAGCGATCCGGCTCCCAGCTGACCAGCCGGATCCTGGAGCCGGTGCGTTTTGTTCCCCTGATTGACGGAGATGTGGAGTGAAGTTGTTTTCCCGTTTGTACGTACTGGTGATGCAGTGGGCCCGTCACAAGCACGCCCCCTGGTATCTCTCCATCACCGCCTTTATCGAGTCGGTGTTCTGGCCTATTCCGGTGGACGTGATGCTGGCCCCCATGGCGCTCGCCAAGCCGCACAAGGCGTGGCACTACGCCGGGTTGGCAACCCTCTTCTCGGTGCTGGGGGCGCTGTTTGGTTATGCCCTTGGCTATGCCCTGTGGGAACCCGTGGTCCAGCCGCTGGTGATCTCGGTTGGCTATGAAGACAAGATTGCGCTGGCCGAGCAGTGGTTTGCGCAGTGGGGGATCTGGGTGATTTTTATTGCCAGTTTCACGCCGATCCCCTACAAGGTGTTTACCGTTACTGCAGGCTTGCTCCACATGGCACTGCTGCCCTTTATCCTGACCTCGCTGATCGGCCGAGGCATGCGATTTTTCCTGGTAGCGGGTCTGATGCGATGGGGGGGTGAGAAGATGGAGCGCAAGCTGATGCACTATGTGGATGTGCTCGGCTGGCTCTGTATTGGTTTGGCCATTACGGCCTATTTCTGGTTTAGTCGTTAAGGATCCACTATGCGTTCGCGTGTTTGGCAAGGAAGCAGTGTCATCGTATTGTCATGGCTACTGCTTGCCTGCTCTTCCAGCAAGACTGCTGCCCCGGTACAGAGTCTGGGCAATGACCCCATTGCCTCGACCATCCCGACTCGTCAAAACATGGCCAATTCGGGCATGCAGGGTGGCAGTTACACAGTGGTGAAGGGGGATACCCTGTACTCCATCGCATTCCGTTCGGGCATGGATGTCGCGTCCCTGGTCAGCCTCAACGGGATCAGCCCCCCCTACAACATCTATCCGGGCCAGCAGCTCAGGCTGGATGGCTCTTCCGGCGCTGTGGTCAGCACAGGCATGGCAATGAGCCGCCCTGTCACCAGCGGCAACGGTACCTATGAGGTGCGTCGTGGCGATACCCTGAGCAGCATAGGCCGCCAGTTCAATGTGTCCAATCAGACTCTGGCACAGCGCAACAACCTGCAGGCACCCTATTCACTCCATGTTGGCCAGGTACTCAACGTAGGCTCGAGTGCGGCGGCAGGCGGCCAGATGGTAGCGGCGACCACACCGTCGGTGACCAGCTCTGGACCAAAACCCATGGCGACAGCACCGGCAGGTACGACCACACCGTTTATTGCTCAGAAAACGATTGCTCCTGCACCGTCAACAGCATACGCTCAGGCGAAAGAACAAAAAAACATCAGTTCCCAGTCAACTCTCTCCTGGCATTGGCCAGCGAAAGGACGGGTCGTTGAAGGCTTCTCCGTTGCGGAACAGGGCAACAAGGGCATCGACATCTCCGGCCAGAAGGGTCAACCCGTTTACGCCGCCAGCGGCGGCAAAGTGGTCTACGCGGGTAGTGCACTCAGGGGTTACGGCAAGCTGATTATTCTCAAGCACAACGATGACTACCTCTCTGCTTACGCCCACAACGACGAGCTGAGGGTCAGGGAGGGAGACTCCGTCAAAGGCGGAGCCGTCATCGCCAACATGGGTAGCACGGATGCGCCGGATGTGCGCTTGCACTTTGAAATCCGGTACAAAGGCAAGTCAATCAACCCTATGGGCTATTTGCCAAAGCGTTAACCCAGAGAGCTAGGTCTTACTCTGGTTCAGGTCAGGGAGACATATCATGAGCCAAGAACAACTGGTAATGCAGGATGCAGAGTTAGAGTTCGACGAAGAGCTGGAGGCCCAGGAGGAAGAAGAGGTTCAGGAGGTTGCCGCCGAGGCTGAGGAGATCATCTCCGATGAGCTCATGGTGCCGGAACTGAACAAGGTGATGGACGCCACCCAGCTCTATCTGGGGGAGATCGGCTTCTCCCCCCTGCTCACCGCTGAAGAGGAAGTCTACTACGCCCGTCGTGCCCTGCGCGGTGACAAAGCCGCGCGCAAGCGCATGATCGAATCCAACCTGCGCCTGGTGGTCAAGATTGCCCGGCGCTACAACAACCGCGGCCTGGTGCTGCTGGATCTCATCGAAGAGGGCAACCTCGGTCTCATCCGCGCGGTCGAGAAGTTCGACCCGGAGCGCGGCTTCCGTTTCTCCACCTATGCCACCTGGTGGATCCGCCAGACCATAGAGCGGGCCATCATGAACCAGACCCGCACCATCCGGCTGCCGATCCATGTGGTGAAGGAGCTGAACGTCTACCTGCGCACCGCGCGCGAACTCTCCCACCGCCTAGACCATGAACCCACCGCCGAAGACATCGCCTTCGCGCTGGATCGCTCGGTCGACGATGTGAACCGCATGCTCAAGCTCAACGAAAAGATCACCTCGGTGGATACTCCCATCGGCGGCGATCGCGACAAGGCCCTGCTCGATGTCCTGTCCGATGAGCGAGGCATGGGGCCAGAGCTGGAGTCCCAGGAAGATGACATGCGCAGCAGCATAGTCCACTGGCTGGAAGAGCTGAATCCCAAGCAGCGTGAGGTACTGGCTCGCCGCTTCGGCCTGCTCGGTTATGAGCCAGCGACGCTCGAAGACGTGGGGGCCGAGATTGGCCTGACCCGGGAGCGGGTGCGCCAGATCCAGGTCGAGGGGTTGCGCCGCCTGCGGGAGATCCTGCTGGGACAGGGGCTCTCCATCGAGGCCCTGTTTAGAACCAATTGATCCGAACTAGCTGACGGCTGTTATGCCGAGGACAGTCACAACAAAGGGGCCAGAGGCCCCTTTTTCATTGCGAGAGGATCCTTGGGATCACACGGGATCCAGGGTATCCAGCGGCCAGCGCGGCACCGCCTTGACGACCAGCGGCTCGAACACGCCCGTCTTGAGGCGTTGCATGCCGGCATAGGCGATCATGGCGCCGTTGTCGGTGCAATACTCGGTGCGCGGATAGAACACCTCGCCCTTGAGACTCTCCATCAGCTCGGCCAGCTGGGCGCGCAGATGACGGTTGGCGCTGACGCCCCCGGCCACGACTAGGCGCTTGAGCCCGGTCTCTTTCAAGGCGCGGCGGCACTTGATGGCCAGAGTGTCGACCACAGCATCCTCAAACGCCCGGGCGATGTCGGCACGGGTCTGCTCATCGTCACCATTGGCGGCTATGGTGTTGGCGGCAAAGGTCTTGAGGCCGGAGAAGCTCATGTCGAGCCCGGGTCTGTCCGTCATGGGGCGGGGGAAGGTGAAGCGTCCCGTGGTGCCTTTCTCGGCCAGACGGGAGAGCAGAGGGCCGCCCGGGTAGTCCAGTCCCATCAACTTGGCTGTCTTGTCGAAGGCCTCGCCAGCGGCATCGTCGATGGATTCTCCCAGTAGTTGATAACTACCTATGCCGTCGACCCGCACCAGCATGGAGTGACCGCCGGAGACCAGCAGCGCCACGAAGGGGAACTCGGGGGCCCGCTCCTCCAGCATGGGAGCCAGCAGGTGGCCCTCCATATGGTGCACCGCCACGGCGGGTTTACCCCAGGCCATGGCGAGGGAGCGGCCTATGGTGGCCCCCACCAGGATGGCGCCAACCAGACCCGGTCCCGCAGTGTAGGCGATGCCGTCGATGTCATCTTTACCCAGTCCCGCCTCTTGCAATGCTGCCTGGATCAAGGGGATCGTCTTGCGGACGTGATCCCGGCTGGCGAGCTCGGGGACGACGCCACCGTAGTCCGCATGCAGCTTGACCTGGCTGTACAACTGGTGGGAAAGGATCCCTTTTTGATCGTCGAAGATCGCGATCCCGGTTTCGTCACAGGATGTCTCTATGCCCAATACACGCATTGCTAAAAAATTTCACTGCTAAAATGAGACGGCTATGGTAACCTTCGCGGGTTTTTTAAACCAGAGCGATCTCTGCGGGTTTACTTTCATTCCCTGTCCAGAGTATAATTTCGCACCATTTTAAGACATGCTGATCGATTGAAGGTCAGCTAACCATATATCACTGAGGTGAAAGGCACATGCCAGTAATCAAAGTCCGTGAAAATGAGCCGTTTGACGTTGCTCTGCGTCGCTTCAAGCGTTCTTGCGAAAAGGCCGGTATCCTGTCTGAAGTTCGTAGCCGTGAGTTCTACGAGAAGCCGACTACCATTCGCAAGCGTGCCAAAGCGTCTGCCGTCAAGCGTCACGCCAAGAAGCTGTCCCGCGAAAACGCACGTCGTATCCGCCTGTACTAATCGGGGGAGCATGCCGTGTCTCTGAAGGATCAACTCAAGGATCAACAAAAACTTGCCATGCTGGCCAAAGACAAGGCTCGCTTGGGAGCGATCCGTTTGTTGATGGCAGAAATCAAGCAGCGTGAAGTCGATACCCGTGTCGAGCTCAATGATGAGGATATCCTCGCTGTCGTGACCAAGATGGTCAAACAGCGCCGCGATTCCATCAGCCAATTTGAAGCTGCCGGTCGTCAGGATCTTGCCGACAAAGAGTCCGCCGAGATTCTGGTGCTGCAGGAATTCCTGCCGCAACAGCTGACCGCAGAGGAAATTGCCGTGTTGATCGAGCAAGCCATCACCGAAAGTGGGGCTGCCGTCATGGCGGATATGGGTAAAGTCATGGCTGTCTTGAAGCCGAAAATTCAGGGGCGTGCCGATGTCGGCGCCGTCAGTGCTCAGGTGAAAACCCGCTTGGCGTAACAGGCATTTCTCTTGTTAGTCGAAAGAAGCCGTGCTTCCCTGTGAATGCGCGGCTTTTTTATTTTCTCTGCAGTGAAACAGGACGGTTATGGCAGGCAGGATCCCACAATCCTTTATCGATGATCTGCTCGTACGCACAGACATAGTCGAGCTGATCGACTCGCGAGTGCGGCTGAAGAAGGCTGGCAAGAACTATCAGGCTTGTTGTCCTTTTCATAACGAAAAAAGCCCCTCTTTCACCGTCAGTCAGGAGAAGCAGTTCTACCACTGCTTCGGTTGCGGTGCTCACGGCAATGCCATCGGCTTTGTCATGGAGTACGACGGACTCGAATTCCCGGACGCCATCGAAGAGCTCGCCAGCATGCAAGGCATGCAGGTACCCCGCGAGCAGAGTCTGGGCGGCTCTGCAAGCTCTCAGCCTGCCGTCAGCAAGGATCTGTTCGAGCTGATGAACCAGATTGCCCGCTTCTATGAGAGCAATCTCAAGAACGCGCCGCAGGCGGTGGAATACCTTAAGGGGCGTGGTCTGACCGGTGAAGTGGTCAAGCGCTTCAACATAGGCTATGCCCCGGGAGACTGGGATCAGGTGCGTCGGCGCTTTGGCGCCAGCCGGGATCACGAGCAGTTGCTTATCTCCGGTGGCATGTTGATCCCCCGCGACAGCGGCCCAGGCAGCTATGATCGCTTCCGCGATCGCATCATGTTTCCCATCCGTGACAAGCGGGGCCGGGTCATCGGCTTCGGTGGCCGGGTGCTGGGGGACGGCACTCCCAAGTACCTCAACTCCCCGGAAACCCCCATCTTCCACAAGGGGCGTGAACTGTTCGGCCTCTACGAGGTGAAGCAGGCACACAAGGATCCTCGCCGGATCCTGGTGGTGGAGGGCTACATGGATGTGGTGGCGCTCGGTCAGTACGACATCGACTATGCGGTGGCCGCCCTGGGCACCGCCACCACCAGCGACCATATCCACACCCTGTTTCGGACCACGGCCGAGGTGGTCTGCTGTTACGACGGTGACAACGCCGGCCGTGAGGCGGCCTGGCGGGCGCTGGACAACGCACTCTCCCATCTGCAGGACGGGCGCGAACTCAAGTTCGTGTTCCTGCCCGATGGAGAAGATCCGGATTCGCTAGTGCGCCAGATTGGCAAGGAGGGGTTTGAGGCCTTGCTGGACGAGGCCCAGCCCTTCGCCGATTTCATGTTCGAGCGTCTCGGGCGTGATGCCGCCCTCTCTGGTGAGGCGGGCAAGTTTGAAGTGGCCAACAAGGCTGCCGAACTGATCCGTCGCGTGCCGGAGGGCTTTACCCGGGAAGGATTGATCACCCGGCTCTCCAGCATGATGCGTTGGGGGGAGAACAAGCAGCGGATCGCCGAGCTGTTTGCCCGCAATAGCCAGCCCAAGGGCGAAGTCAGCAAGCCCAAGGCCGCCAAGCTGACCCCCATTCGCCGGGCACTGGCTCTGATGGTGCAATATCCGGCGGTGACGGCCGAACTGCCGGCCATGCCGGAACTGGCTGGACTGCGGGTGCAGGGCATCAAGTTCCTGTTGCAGTTGCATCAGCAGATCCTGACTCAGCCAGGGATCACGACCGGCATCTTGCTGGAGCACTGGCGTGGCACCAAGGAGGGGGAAATCCTGGCTCAATTGGCCATGCACGACCTGTTTGAAGAGATCAAGCTCGACCAGGAGCCGGATATTCTGGGAGAATTGCAGGATACCTTCGTCGGTTTCATCAACCAGTTTCTGAAGCAACGAATCGAAGAATTGCAGGCCAAGGTGGCTCAGGAAAGGCTAAGCTCTGAGGAAACACAGGAGCTGATGATGCTGATCAGAGAGGTACAGATTGAGAAAAGAAATGAGAGCGGGGCTTGATATTTGAGTGATTAGTCCCAATATGAATACCGTTGCCCGAATCGACGGGATTAAAAGCAAACATTTTATAACCGCCTGGCCCCGACAATACTGCGGGCAGGGGTTTCTCATGACCGACGCCGCAACCAGACATAGCATGTCTGGCGGTTTTCTATTAGAATTGGCTATTTGCGCAGCAGCGCACTGTACGCGCAACCTAGCAACACCAACCGGATGAGTTCTATGGAGCAAACCCCGCAGTCTCAGCTTAAACTCCTCGTTGCCAAAGGTAAAGAACAGGGCTACCTGACCTATGCCGAGGTGAACGATCACCTCCCGCAAGACATTGTCGACTCTGACCAGATCGAAGACATCATCCAGATGATCAACGATATGGGTATCCAGGTAGTGGAAAACGCCCCGGACGCCGATGATCTGATCATGGCCGAAGGTGGTACCGCCGATGAGGACGCTGCCGAAGCAGCGGCCCAAGCTCTGGCATCTGTTGAATCTGAGATTGGTCGCACGACCGATCCCGTCCGCATGTACATGCGGGAAATGGGTACCGTCGAACTGCTGACCCGTGAAGGCGAAATCGACATCGCCAAACGGATCGAGGACGGTATCAATCAGGTACAAAGCTCCGTTGCCGAGTACCCTGAAGCCATCACTTACCTGCTCGAACAGTACGACAAGTACGAAGCCGAGCAACTGCGTCTGTCCGACATCATCTCCGGCTTTATCGATCCGAACGAAGCGGACGACGTGGCGCCGACCGCCACCCACATCGGCTCCGAACTCAGTGAAGACGATCTCGCTGACGAAGACGAAGATGAAGACGAGGATGAAGACGAAGACGGCGACAGCTCCGACGACGACGGGGACGGTGGTCCGGATCCGGAAGTCGCCCGCGAGAAGTTCGGTGAACTGCGTGCCCAGTACGAAGTCACCCGTCTCTCCATTCAGAAGAATGGTCGTGCCCACGACGACACCCAGGCCGCTATCGCCCAGCTGGCCGATGTGTTCCGTCAATTCCGCCTGATGCCCAAGCAGTTCGATCGCCTGGTCAACAACATGCGCGAGATGATGGAGCGGGTCCGCGTGCAGGAACGCATCATCATGAAGCTCTGCGTTGAGCAGGCCAAGATGCCGAAGAAGACCTTCGTCGCGGCCTTCACCAACAACGAGTGCGAAACTGCCTGGTTTGAATACCAGAAACAGGCTGGCAAGGCCTGGTCTCCGCGTCTGGTCGAGATGGACGAAGAAGTGCTGCGTTCCATCGGCAAGCTGCAGCAGATCGAAGAAGAGACAGGTCTGTCGATCGCCCAGATCAAGGACATCAACCGTCGCATGAGCATTGGTGAGGCCAAGGCCCGCCGTGCGAAGAAAGAGATGGTCGAGGCCAACTTGCGTCTGGTTATCTCTATCGCCAAGAAGTACACCAACCGCGGTCTGCAGTTCCTGGATCTGATCCAGGAGGGCAACATAGGTCTGATGAAGGCGGTGGACAAGTTTGAATACCGTCGTGGCTACAAGTTCTCGACTTACGCTACCTGGTGGATCCGTCAGGCCATTACCCGCTCCATCGCGGATCAGGCCCGTACCATCCGTATCCCGGTACACATGATCGAGACCATCAACAAGCTCAACCGTATCTCCCGTCAGATGCTGCAGGAGATGGGTCGTGAACCGAACCCGGAAGAGCTGGCCATGCGCATGGGCATGCCGGAAGACAAGATCCGCAAGGTATTGAAGATCGCCAAAGAGCCCATCTCCATGGAGACGCCCATCGGTGATGATGAAGATTCCCACTTGGGCGACTTCATCGAAGATACCACCCTGGCGCTGCCAGCGGATGCCGCCACCAGCGAGAGCCTGCGCAACGCCACCCGCGAAGTGTTGGCCGGCCTGACCGCTCGTGAGGCCAAGGTACTGCGGATGCGCTTCGGTATCGACATGAACACCGACCACACCCTCGAGGAAGTGGGCAAGCAGTTCGACGTCACCCGTGAGCGTATTCGTCAGATCGAAGCCAAGGCGCTGCGCAAGCTGCGCCACCCGAGCCGCTCGGAAGTGCTGCGCAGCTTCCTGGACGAATAGTCCAGAGGCTTTTCCCTGAGCAGTCTCAAAAGCCCCGCCACGCGGCAATGCTGATCAGTTAA
>NZ_CDBZ01000067.1 GCF_000819985.1 Aeromonas media
TAACTGATCAGCATTGCGGCCTGGGCCGGGCTTTGCAGCAAGATCTCGTGCTCGGGAGCCGTCAACTTGTCGACCTCTTCCCTGAACGTAAGGGTGTATGAATACATATGGCACTCCACTGCGGGCTCATATACAGACACGTCTTCCCAACTCTAGTTGTCAGTACCCGGATCCGCGGCGCTCAAGCGGCACCTGTGCGGACGATAATTTTATGGGTAAGCTGGGCCTCTGATGCGGGCGCCCGGGAAGGGACCGCAGGGATGAGCTTGTGAAAGCCACTTTTCGTGAAGCAAGAAGCCAAGGAGTTGTCATGACGGAGCTGGTCACTGAGTTGGTGCGGATCGCCGCCTTTTCCGACGGATCCCGGGGGGGTAATCCCGCCGGCGTCTGGATCGGGGCCCAACTGCCGACGGCGGAGGAGATGCAGCGCATCGCCGCAGAGGTTGGATTCTCGGAGACGGCCTTCGCCGCCCCGCTGCACGGTGAGGGGCAAGAGGCCTGCGGACGGCAATGGCGGGTGCGCTACTTCTCTCCCGAGGCGGAGGTGCCGTTTTGTGGCCATGCGACCATCGCCCTAGGGGTGGCGCTGGCGCGCCGCTTCGGGGCAGGGGATCATGCACTCTGTCTCAACCAGACAGAGATCCGTGTCTCGGGCTGGCAGGATGAGCAGGGGCAGTGGCAGGCGGCGTTGCAATCCCCGCCGACCAGCAGCAAACCGGCGCCGGCGGATTTGATGCGCGAAGCCCTGGCGCTGTTTGGCTATGATGCAGCCAGCCTGGATCCCCGCATCCCCCCAGCGCTCATTCACGGCGGCGCCGATCATCTGGTGCTGGCGCTAAGCGATCGCGCAGCGCTCTCGGCCATGCACTATTCGCTGGCGCAGGGGCGTCTGCTGATGCGCCGCGAGGGCCTGGTGACCATTCTGTTGGTGCATGTGGCCGGGGATCGGCTGTTTCACACCCGCAATGCTTTCGCCTACGGCGGTGTCTATGAGGATCCGGCCACAGGCGCTGCAACCGCGGCCTTCGCCGGTTACCTGCGCGATCTGCACTGGCCCCACGGCGGCGCCATCGACATAGTGCAGGGGGAAGACATGGGCATGTCGTCGCGGCTGCATGCCGAGATCCCGGTTGAGCCCGGCAGTGCTGTGCGGGTGTCCGGCGGGGCGCGCTGGATCTGAGCCGGCAGCATGGGCAATACCAGGTCAGTTGAGGCAGGGGAGAATGTCGATGGGATTGTTCGAGCGAGCGGAGATCCGCGCCCTGAGCGAGAAGTTGCTGGCACTGGCGGCGGGGCAGGGGATCCTGCTCAACAGTGTCGCGGGGCGGGAGCTGGACGATATGTTGTGGCGGGTCGGTGGTGTGCAGCCGGTGGGACGCAGTGCGCGCCGCCAGCTCACCGAGCGAGGCAGGGCGTTTTTGACGACCCAGCTCGCGCAAGCAGCAGAGGAGCAACCCTGGTCGGGGGAAGTCGCGTTGGCGGCATTGGGTTGTCAATTACCCGCATCCATCAACGGTGCCACCTTGAGCGGCAGGGCCGACGCATGATC
>NZ_CDBZ01000068.1 GCF_000819985.1 Aeromonas media
TGTTCACGATCTCGCCCTGAGGAGGGGATATGGAGATGCCGGATTTTGATACGCTGAAACACTGGGCCCTGGCCGAGCCGGAGCGGCTCGATGCCTTGCTGCACCAGCAGATAGAGGCACTGATCGCGCAGGTGGGGCCGGAGCAGCAACGGCGGTTGCGAGGCCTGCAGTTTCGCATCGACTGTCAGCGTCGTCTCGCCAGGAACAATCTGGACAGCTGCATCCGGATCGCCAACATGATGCACGAATCCGTTCATGCCATGCGCCGCCACATCGTTCACCTGCAGGAGGCGTCTCAGGAGGAGAGCGAAGAGATTGTGCCGCCGAACAATGTGATCTGGCTGGTAGAGCGTGTGAAGGATAAATAATGCGTTGGCAGGCATCCAGTCTCGTTATTTCCCAATATTTCATTCAGTTCAAACCATCCAATGTTAATAAGCTGGGTGGTTTGTTTTTTATTTGCTGCAAATGGACCTGTGGTACAAGTTGAATAACATAGTGATCAGGTAAATCAGCAGATATAGATGAAGGAATATAAGGGTTGGGGTAATATCACGGCATATTCCACCTTGCTAACACTCAAAGGGATCATGAGCAGCATCACACCAGGAAGGGAGCTGTCGCGGGAGCAGCAGACGGAAATCACCCGGATCATCGTCAAGGCGGGTCAGATGCTGGCCCAGTTCGGAGCCGAGAGCCGCATCATAGAGCAGACCACGGTTCGGCTTGGCCTGGCACTGGGGCTGGAGAGCGTCGAGATGGCCATCTCCTCCAGCGCCATCGTGCTGACCAGCCTCTATCAGGGCAGTTGTGTCACCACCACCCGGCGGGTGCGCGAGCATGGCATCAACATGCAGGTGGTGTGCGAGATCCAGCGTATCTGCATCATGGCTGAAAAGGCGCTGATCGGCGCGCGCGAGGTGCGTCAGCGGCTCGACGGCATAGTACCGTTTCACTACCACCCCTGGCTGGTGATGCCCATGGTGGGGCTCTCCTGCGGCGCCTTCAGCCTGCTGTTCGGCGGTGACTGGCCCATTTTCATGGTGACCTGCCTCTCGGCCTCGGTCGCCATGCGGGTTCGCCAGCTGATGGCTCGCCACCACCATAGCCCCCTCATCAATTTCGCCGTGACCGGCTTCATCGCCACATTGCTCGCCTCCAGCGCCACCTTCTTTGGCTGGGGCGAGCAGCCTTATCTCGCCATGGCCGCCAGCGTACTCTTGCTGGTGCCCGGTTTTCCGCTGATCAACGCGGTCTCCGACATGGTGAAAGGTTACTTCAACATGGGGCTGGCCCGCTGGGGCACGGCGACCCTGCTGACCATCAGCGCGGCGATAGGGATTATTCTCGCCATGTCGGTGACCGGCATCTGGGGGTGGAAGGTATGATGGATTTGATCTGGCTGCTGGCCAAGGATGCCTTCTGGTCTGCCATTCCGGCGGTGGGCTTTGCCATGCTGTTCAACGTGCCGCCACGGATGTTGAAGTATTGCGCCATGGGCGGCGCCCTGGCCCACAGTCTGCGTACCCTGCTCATCCATTACGGCATGCCCATCGAGTGGGCCACCCTGGCGGCGGCGACCACGGTCGGCTTTGTCTGCGTCTACTGGTCGCGCCGGTTGCTGGCGCCGCGTCCGGTGTTCAGCGTCGCCTCCATCATCCCCATGATCCCCGGCAGCTATGCCTTCAAGGCGATGATAGCCATAGTGGAGCTCAACATCTCCGGGGTGACCATGGAGCTTATCCAGAGCGCGGTGGAGAACGGCTTGAAGGCTATCTTTATAGTAGGCGCATTGAGCTTCGGGCTGGCGATACCCTCCCTGGTCGTGTACCGTAACCGGCCCATAATATGAATGGTTGTGTGAGAGGCTGACACCATGAAAATCTCCATGATTGCCGCCATGGCCCACGATCGTGTGATCGGTCTGGACAACCAGATGCCCTGGCACCTGCCGGCGGATCTGGCCCACTTCAAGCGGGTCACCCTGGGCAAGCCGGTACTGATGGGGCGTAAGACCTTCGAGTCCATCGGTCGGCCCTTGCCCGGGCGCCGAAACCTGATCATTAGCCGTAACCCAGGATTCAAAGCATCAGGCATAGAGGTTTTTTCATCCATCGACGAGGTATTGGCCACCTTATCTGAGGCCGAGGCGCCAGATGAGCTGATGGTGATCGGCGGCGGCCATCTCTATGGTCAGCTGTTGCCCCGGGCCGATAGCCTCTATCTAACCCGGATCGATCTGGCGGTGGCAGGGGATACCCGCTTCCCCGCCTTCGATGAGGGAGAGTGGCATTGCGTTGAACGCGAGCCTCATGAGGCTGATGAGAAAAACCCTCATCCCTACTGTTTCGAGACCTGGCAGAGGCGCTGACGACAGCGTATTGCCGTGGTAGATGAAAGGCCCCCTGCGCTGCGCAAGGGGCCTTTTTGTTGGCTGCTCCTGGCGCGGTGAATGGAGGTATTTATACAGCGTCGCTTGATCAGCTCTTTTCTTGTCCACCTTCCTAAAATAATTAGTTATCTAATCAAACTAGCCCTTCGAAGATAAGTGCAGTTATTTCCTCGTATCCTGCCCCTGAATCAAGCCTGTTTCTCAATGAATTCGGCATTTTAATTGAATTTGTTTGCATTTCATTGTCGAGCATATGCTGTTATGTCACATTTAGATGGTTTTTTATGTTAAAAATAATCATTTAATATCAATGAGTTATGATTATATAACTTCGTTGAGACTCTTATGGTTCTTTTATTAGGCCCCAAAATTACTTAGTGTTAAAAGTAGTTGGCTCGCGTTCGACGGTTTGCCTTGCAAGTCGTCGACCATGAAAAAAGGACAATATGACAGTCAAACTCGAGGTTAAATCACTCTACAAAATCTTCGGCGATCAGCCGGAAAAAGCGTTCAAGTTGCTGGCGAAAGGGCACGACCGCGCCAGCATCCTGCAAAAGACCGGGCAGACCCTGGGGGTCCAGGATGTCAATCTGGTCATCCACGAAGGGGAGATCTTCGTGGTGATGGGCCTCTCCGGCTCGGGCAAATCCACCCTGGTGCGCCTATTCAACCGGCTGATAGAGCCGACCCGTGGCCAGGTGCTGATCGACGGCGAGGACATAGCCGCCATCTCGGAGCGCGAGCTGCGCCAGGTGCGCCGCAAGAAGATCAGCATGGTGTTCCAGTCCTTCGCCCTGATGCCACACCTGAGCGTGCTGGAGAATACCGCCTTCGGTCTGGAGCTGGCTGGGGTGCCGCTGGCGGAGCGCCAGCAGAGTGCCCGTCAGGCGCTGAATCAGGTGGGATTGGGTCAGTGGATTGACGCCTTCCCCGATGCCCTCTCCGGCGGCATGAAGCAGCGGGTCGGTCTGGCCCGGGCGCTCGCCAATGACCCCGATATCTTGCTGATGGACGAGGCCTTTTCGGCGCTGGATCCGCTGATCCGCACCGAGATGCAGGACGAGCTGCTCAAGCTGCAGGCGAGCCAGCAGCGCACCATAGTCTTCATCTCCCACGATCTGGACGAGGCGATGCGTATCGGCGATCGCATCGCCATCATGCAGGATGGCCAGCTGGTGCAGGTGGGCACCCCGGACGAGATCCTGAACCAGCCCGCCAACGACTATGTGCGCGCCTTCTTTCGTGGGGTGGATCTCGCCAACGTCTTCAGTGCCCGAGATGTGGCCAGCCGCAAGCAGACGCCCCTCATCAAGAAGCACACCACGGACGGACCGGGCAACGCCCTGCGCCAGCTCAAGGAGCTGGAGCGGGAGTACGGCTATGTGGTGGATCGCAGCCGCCGCTTCCTCGGGGTCGTCTCGGTGGAGTCGCTCGGCCGGGCGGTCCGTGACAAGGGGAGCCTGGAGCAGGCGCTGCTGGCGGACATCCAACCCATTCTGGCGGACACCTCCCTCAATGAACTCATCAGCCAAGTGGCCGCCGCACCCTGTCAGGTGCCCGTGGTCGAGGAGGATGGCACCTATCTGGGACTCATCTCCAAGGCCAATCTGCTCAACACCCTGGACAGGAGTACACCGGTATGAATCTCAACCCCTTTAACCGTCTGCTGACCGGCTTGCTGGCGCTGTTGCTATTGACCAGCACTCCCACCTGGGCCGACGAGGCGCAGGCCGATCCCTGGGGAGCTGCGACCACCACTACGACAGCCGAGGATCCCTGGGGCAGTACGGCCACGGAGGCGGCAGACTGGCAGAGCCAGATTGCAGCTGTCGATGACAGTGCCGCCGTCGACTGGCTGGATCCCTTCCAGCAGGCCATGGTGCCGCTGGATACCTGGGTCGAGGGGGGCATCGGCTGGCTGGTGGAGAACCTGCGGCCTGTGTTCCAGCTGATCCGCGCCCCCGTGGAGCTGGCGCTGGGGGCCATGACCCAGCTGCTGCAGACAGTGCCCTCCACCCTGATGATGGGGTTCCTGACCCTGATCGCCTGGCAGCTGGTGGGCGGCCGCATGGCGCTCGGCACGCTCGCCTCCCTTGTTGGGATCGGCCTTATCGGGGCCTGGTCCGATGCCATGGTGACCCTCGCCCTGGTACTGACCTCGCTGTTCTTCTGCGTGCTGATAGGCTTGCCGGTGGGCATATTGCTGGCCCGTAGCGAGCGGCTCTCCACCTGGACTAGGCCGCTGCTGGATGCCATGCAGACCACCCCGGCCTTTGTCTACCTCATCCCCATCGTCATGCTGTTTGGCATAGGCAACGTGCCCGGGGTGGTGGTGACCGTCATCTTCGCCCTGCCCCCCATGATCCGGCTCACCATGCTGGGTATTCGTCAGGTGCCCACCGATCTGGTGGAGGCGGCCCACTCGTTCGGTGCCAGCCCCTCCCAGTTGCTGTTCAAGGTTCAACTGCCGCTCGCCATGCCCACCATCATGGCCGGGGTCAACCAGACCCTGATGCTGGCGCTCTCCATGGTGGTGATCGCCTCCATGATAGCGGTCGGGGGCCTTGGCCAGATGGTGCTGCGCGGTATAGGTCGGCTCGATATGGGGCTCGCCTCCATCGGCGGCCTCGGCATAGTGCTGCTGGCCATAGTACTGGATCGCCTCACCCAAGCGATGGGACAGCCGGATCGCACCCGTACCGGCCGCTGGTATCAACGTGGCCCCGCCGCCCTGCTGCTGCGTCTGGCCGGTCGTGACAAGAAAATCGATTACAAAGGAGTAAACGCATGAGAGAGATCACCAAAGGATTGACCCTGGGCACATTGCTGCTGAGTACCCAACTGCTGAGTCCGCTCGCCATGGCCAGCGCCGAGTTGCCAGGGGAGGGGGTCAAGGTGCAGCCCCTGCAGAGCTCCTTGCCGGAGGAGGCCTTCCAGAGCCTGCTGGTCAGCAAGCTGATGGGGCGCCTCGGTTATGAGGTGCAGCCCGCCCAGGAGGTGGACTACAACGTGGCCTACGCCTCGGTGGCGCAGGGGGACGGCACCTTCCTCGCCTTCAACTGGATACCGCTGCAGGACAACAAGTACGAGCAGGCAGGGGGTGACAAGGTGTTCTTCCGTCAGGGCACCTATGTGGCCGGTGCCGCCCAGGGGTACCTCATCGACAAGAAGACCGCTGCCCAATACGGCATCACCAACCTGGGCCAGCTCAAGGACCCCAAGCTGGCGGCGCTGTTTGACGGCGATGGCGACGGCAAGGCCGATCTGGTGGGCTGCAACCCGGGCTGGGGCTGTGAGGGAGCCATCAACCATCATCTGGACGAGTTCGGCCTGACCCCCACGGTGACCCACAAGCAGGGCAACTACGCGGCCCTGATCGCCGATACCCTGGCCCGTTATCAGGCCGGCAAGCCGGTGCTCTACTACACCTGGACGCCCTACTGGCTCAGCAGCGAGCTGGTGCCGGGCAAGGATGTGGTGTGGCTGGAGGTGCCCGCCGATGCCCCAGATGGGGACAAGACCCGGCTGCCGAACGGCAAGAACTACGGCTTTGCGGTGAACACCATGCACATAGTCGCCAACAAGCAGTTTGCCGAGGCCAACCCGGCGGCCGCCAAGCTCTTCTCCATCGTCAAGCTGCCCCTCAATGACATCAACATCCAGAACGGCCTGATGAACAAGGGACAGAACAAGCCGGCGGATGTGGAGCGTCACGCCGATGCCTGGCTCAAGGGACACGAGGCCCTGGTCAATGACTGGCTGACCCAGGCGCGCGCCGCCGCAGCGAAAGAGCAGTCTGCGGGCTAAATCAAGCCTCGGCAGGGTCCGCCGATGTCAGCAAGCAAAACGCCCGGCTATTGCCGGGCGTTTTTGATGGTCAGCCGCTTGCTCCCGGGATCAGATGCCGGAACCGTCGTGCTCGCCGTTCTCTTCGTGCAGGCCGCATTCACGCTTGAGGCCGAAGAAGCGGGTCTGCTCCTCGCTCATGCCCGGTTCCCACTTGGTGGTGGTGTGGACGTCGCCCACCGAGAGGTAGCCCTGCTCCCACAGGGGATGGTAGGGCAGGTCGTGCTCCTTGAAGTAGTAGAAGACGTCCTTGTTGCTCCAGTCGATCACCGGCAAGAACTTGAAGCGGCCGCGCTGTATGGCCAGCACCGGCAGCTTGCCGCGACTGCCCGCCTGCTCCCGGCGCAGGCCGGAGAACCAGGTGCGGGCGCCAAGCTCCCGCAGCGCCCTGTCCATCGGCTCCACCTTGTTGAGCTGGTTGTAGCGGGTGATCCCCTCCACTCCCTGCTCCCACAAGAGGCCGAAGCGGGCCTCCTGCCAGGCCGGCGTGAGCTCGGCCCGGTAGATCTTGAGGTTGAGGGCGAGGCGCTCGGTCAACTCGTCGATGAAGTGGTAGGTCTCCGGGAAGAGATAACCGGTATCGGTCAGCACTACGGGCACATCGGCCCGCTCGCGGCTCATCAGGTGCAGCATCAGCGCCGCCTGGATGCCGAAGCTCGACGACAGCACGTGTTCCCCCGGCAGGTTCGCCAGCGCCCAGCGCACCCGCTCGGGGGCGCTCATGGCGTCCAGCTCCCGGTTGAGAGGGGCCAGCGCCTCGGTCTGCTCCTCGCGGCCGAGGGCCAGCAGGGCATCGAGGTCGAGCCTGCCATCGGCGGTCAGTGTCAACCGCCCGCTTTCAGTCAGTTCAGGCTGCATAGAAGTCCCTCGCGGAGTCGATAACGGGCGCAACCACCCCAACCCGGATCACGAAGTCGCCGAAGCACTCGTTCCCGTCGCGCTCCTTGGCCCAGCGGCCGATCAGGGCATCCAGCTCGGCCAGGATCTGCGGCTCCGTGATGTTCTCCAGGTGCAGGCGAGGGATGCGGGTCCCTTCGAGGTTGCCCCCCAGGTGCAGGTTGTAGCGGCCCGGCGCCTTGCCCACCAGACCCACTTCCGCCAGCATGGCGCGGCCGCAGCCGTTGGGGCAGCCGGTGACCCGGAAGATGATGGCGTCATCCGCCAGACCGTGTTTTGTCAGCAAGGCTTCGATGTCGGTGACGAAGGCCGGCAGCATGCGCTCGGCCTCGGCCATCGCCAGCGGGCAGGTGGGCAGGGCCACGCAAGCCATGGACTGCTTGCGCTGCTCGCTCACGCCGTCGTCCAGCAGGCCGTACTGGCGCGCCAGGGCTTCGATGCGGGCCTTTTCACCGGCGGGGACGCCCGCGATGATGAGGTTCTGGTTGGCGGTGAGACGGAAGTCCCCCTGGTGGATCTTGGCGATTTCCAGCATGCCGGTCTTGAGGGGCTTGCCCGGGAAGTCCAGCAGGCGGCCGTTCTCGATAAACAGGGTCAGGTGGTGCTTGCCGTCTATCCCCTCCACCCAGCCGAAACGATCGCCACGGCTGGTGAACTCATAGGGGCGCACCTCGCCAAACTGGATGCCGGCGCGGCTCTCCACCTCGGCCTTGAAGGCCTCCACCCCGACGCGCTCGAGGGTGTACTTGGTCTTGGCGTTCTTGCGGTTGACCCGGTTGCCCCAGTCGCGCTGGGTGCTGACCACGGCGGCCGCCACCTCCAGCACGTGGGAGAGCGGGATGAAGCCGAAATCGCTCGCCTTGCGCGGGTAGGTGGTGGTGTCGCCGTGAGTCATGGCCAGACCCCCGCCCACCAGCACGTTGAAGCCCACCAACTTGCCGTGATCACTGATGGCCACGAAGTTGAGATCGTTGGCGTGGATATCCACGTCGTTGTGGGGCGGGATCACCACGGTCGTCTTGAATTTGCGCGGCAGGTAGTTGGAACCCAGGATCGGCTCCTCGTCACCCCCCAGCTTCTCGCCGTCCAGCCAGATCTCCACGTAGGCGCGGGTCTTGGGCAGCAGGTGCTCGGAGATCTTCTTGGCCCACTCGTAGGCCTCCTGGTGCAGCTCGGATTCCACCGGGTTGCTGGTGCAGAGCACGTTGCGGTTCACGTCGCCCGCGGTGGCTATGGAGTCGATGCCGGTACTGTTGAGGGTCTGGTGCATCAGCTTGATGTCGCGCTTCAATACCCCGTGGAACTGGAAGGTCTGGCGGGTGGTCAGGCGGATGCTGCCGTACAGGCTGTGATCCTCGGCGAACTTGTCGATCACCTGCCACTGGGCCGGGGTGATGATGCCGCCCGGCAGACGGGCACGCAGCATGACGTTGTGCAGCGGCTCCAGCTTCTGGGCGGTGCGCTCCGGGCGGATGTCTCTGTCATCCTGCTGATACATGCCGTGGAAGCGGATCAGCTGGAAGTTGTCGCCATTGAAGCCACCGGTGAGGGGATCCTGCAGATCCTCGGCTATGGTGCCGCGCAGGAAGTTGCTTTCGCGTTTGAGGCGTTCGTTGTCGGACAGTGGCCCTTCAACCGGTCCTGCTGCTTGCTTCGAGATTGGTTGCTTGCTCATCAGTAGACATCCCTTTGATAACGTTTGGCACGACGCAATTCGC
The DNA here is from genome assembly GCF_000819985.1 of Aeromonas media. GTDB lineage: Bacteria > Pseudomonadota > Gammaproteobacteria > Enterobacterales > Aeromonadaceae > Aeromonas > Aeromonas media. The sequence goes on from NZ_CDBZ01000068.1 coordinate 8,854, forward strand.
TCAAATACTCTTCTGCTTCTTCACGGCTCTTGTGGCCATGATCGCTAATCACATCCAGCAGGGCTTCCTGCACATCCTTCGCCATGTGGTTGGCGTCGCCACACACATAGAAGTGAGCGCCTGCTTCCAGCCACTGGTAGAGCTCAAGCCCGGCTTCGCGCAGGCGGTCCTGCACATAGATCTTGTTGGCCTGATCCCGGCTGAAGGCCAGGGAGATCTTCGACAGCAGGCCGGATTTCACATAACGCTGCCACTCCACCTGATAGAGGAAGTCCTGGGTGAAGTGGGGGTTGCCGAAGAAGAGCCAGTTCTTGCCCTCGGCACCCTGAGCTTCCCGCTCCTGCATAAAGGCGCGGAACGGCGCAATGCCGGTGCCCGGACCCACCATGATGACGGGGGTGTCAGGGTTGGCGGGCAGGCGGAAGTTGTCGTTGTGCTCCACGAACACCCTGACCTCGGCGTCCTCGGCCAGGCGGTCCGCCAGATAGGAGGAGGCGCCGCCACTGCGCACTGTGCCATCTTCCTGCGGGTAGCGCACCACGCCCACGGTCAGGTGCACCTCTTCCTCTACCTCGCTTTGGGCTGAGGCAATGGAGTAGAGGCGAGGGGTCAGCGGGCGCAGCAGTTTGACAAGCTGCTCTGCAGTGAGTGTGGCGGGGAAGCGTTTCAGCACATCCACCACCTGGGCGCTGGCCACCAGGGCGTTGACCTGAGCCTTGTCGCCGGCCAGGTCTTTCAGTGCCGCGTTGCCCGATATGTCAGCGAGTCCTGTGATGAAACCGCCGTGCAAGCGGGTCAGCTCGAAGTGGTGGGTCAGGGCCGCGCGCAGCGGGCCCTGGGCGGTGGCTTCATCGCCGGAGAGGCCGGTCAGGGCCAGCACTTCCCCCACGAGATCGGCGTCGTTGTCGAACCAGATGCCCAGCGCATCCCCCGGCTGATAAGTGATGCCGGACTCTTCCAGGTTGATCTCGATATGGCGGATATCCTTGGTGGAGTCACGGCCGGTGATCTTCTGATTGACCGAGAGCCGTGCCGGGAAGGGGTTCTCCTTGTGATACTGGCTATGGCCGACGGCTTGCTGCACCGAGCCCGCTACGCTGGCTGTCGCGGCCCCGGCAGAGAGGGTGGCGGCGACGGCATTGACTGCCTGTTCGCCCCAGGCACTGGCCGCTTCCTGGTAGTCCACGTCCAGGCTCGCGAGTTCATGAATGCGCTCGGCCCCGGCTTTTGACAGGAAGTCGTCGAAGTCCTTGCCGGTCTGGCAGAAGAATTCATAGGAGCTGTCACCCAGCCCCAGCACAGCGAACTTGAGGCCCTCGAGTTTGCCAATCTTGCCCTTCTTGAGCTGCTCGAACAGATCGACCGCGCTCTCCGGCGGTTCACCCTCCCCGTAAGTGCTCACTACCACCAGCAGATGGCTCTCTTTCTTGAGCTGCTTGGGTTTGTAGTCCGCCATCGAGATCAGTGTCACCGGCAGGCCGTGGGCCTTCGCCTGCGCCTGGATGGCGCTGGCGACACCCTTGGCGTTGCCGGTCTGGGAGCCGTAGAGAATGGTCAGGCTGCCACTGGGGGCGGCCACGGCGGCGCTGGTGGCGACGCTCTGGATGCCTGACTGGGAGAGGCCGTAGAGATAACCGCTCACCCAGGCGAGTTGCTGGGTGTTGAGGGTCGACAAGACCTGATTCAGTTGGCGCTGCTGTTCGTCAGAGAGCGGGCTTATGTTGGGTATTGGGGCTGTCAATTGCATCACACACGTCTTCCATGGTCTGATTTTTGGTCAGGTTAAGGGGTGCAATGAATAACAACAAAGAATAAAAATATCTTCTTTATGCGATTTATGAATTTATAAAGCCGAAATCCGCCTCAGCGACTCCCCGGCTGTGGTATAAAAATCGCAATATTGAGTCCCTTTCTGCCTCTCAGGATCTGCCGATGTCCAGACTGTTTCATGTCAATGCCTTCAGCCAGCACCCCTTCGGGGGCAACCCCGCCATCGTCGTATTGGGGCCCGAGCGCAGCGATGCCGAGCTGCAGGCCATGGCGGCGGAGTTCAACCTGTCGGAGACCGCCTTCCTCAGCCCCCTGGGGGAGGCGCACTATCGGCTGCGCTGGTTTACCCCGACGGTCGAGGTGGATCTCTGCGGTCACGGTACCCTGGCGGCGGCCCATGTGCTGTGGCAAACCGGGGAGGTGGCCCGCTCCCAGACGCTGCGCTTCGAGACCCGCAGTGGCCTGCTGGAGGCCCGCGCCGAGGGGGAGTGGATCCGGCTCGACTTTCCGCGTACCCCCCTTGCTCCACTGACACTGGATCCCGCTTATGCCGAGGCCCTCGGCTGCACACCGCTGCAGACCCTGGCCGCTGGCGCCAAGTTCCTGCTGGTGCTCGGCAGCGAGCAGGAGGTGCAGGCCCTCAAGCCGGACTTCCACGCCCTGCGGGCCTTGCCCGGTCGTGGCCTGATGGTGACGGCGCCGTCGAGGGATCCGGACCATGACTTTGTTTCTCGCTATTTCGCCCCCTGGGTCGGGGTGGAGGAGGATCCGGTGACCGGCTCCAACCACTGCGCCTTGGTGCCCTTCTGGGCCGAGCGCCTCGGCAGGACGCAACTGAGGGCGCGCCAGATCTCCGCGCGGGGCGGGGAGCTTGTGCTCGAGTTGCAGGGAGACAGGGTGTGGATGTCGGGTCAGGCGCTGACCCTGTGGCAGGGGGAGTGGCTGCTGCCGCCCTGCCCATAAGCCGCAAGCCGGTTGTTGTCTTCGCCATAAAAAACGCCCCGCAGTTGCGGGGCGTTTTATTGCTGGCGCGCTCGGGCTGGCCGAGCGGCAGGCTTATTTCTGTTGCGGACGCAGGGCCGGGAACAGGATGACGTCGCGGATGGTGTGGCTGTTGGTGAACAGCATCACCAGACGGTCGATACCAATACCCTGACCGGCAGTCGGCGGCAGGCCGTGTTCCAGCGCGGTGACGAAGTCGGCGTCGTAGAACATGGCTTCGTCGTCGCCCGCTTCTTTCTGGTTCACCTGATCCTGGAAGCGCTTGGCCTGATCTTCTGCATCGTTCAGCTCGGAGAAGCCGTTGGCCAGCTCGCGGCCACCGATGAAGAATTCGAAGCGATCGGTCACGTCCGGGTTCACGTCGTTGCGGCGGGCCAGCGGAGAGACGGCAGCCGGGTACTCGGTGATGAAGGTCGGTTGCAGCAGCATGTGCTCAACGGTCTCTTCGAAGATGGCGGTGATCACGTGGCCCAGCTCCCAGCCCTTCATCAGCTCGATGTGCAGACGCTTGGCGACGGCGGTGGCGCTCTCCAGGGTGGCCAGATCGTCCTTGGTCACATCCGGGTTGAACTTCAGGATGGACTCGACCATGGTGAGGCGCTGGAACGGCTGACCGAAGTCGATGGTCAGACCCTCTTCGCCCTCTTTGGCGTAACGGATCTTGGTGTCACCCAGGATGTCCTGGGCCAGGGTGCGCAGCAGCTCCTCGGTGAGATCCATCAGATCGATGTAATCGGCATAGGCCATGTAGAACTCGATCATGGTGAACTCGGGGTTGTGACGCACCGAGATCCCTTCGTTACGGAAGTTACGGTTGATCTCGTAGACACGCTCGAAACCACCCACCACCAGACGCTTCAGATAGAGCTCGGGGGCGATACGCAGGTACATGTCGATGTCCAGCGCATTGTGGTGGGTAACGAACGGACGCGCGGAGGCACCACCCGGGATGACCTGCATCATGGGGGTTTCCACTTCCATGAAGCGCTTCTCGTTGAAGAACTTGCGGATGCCGGCCACCACCTGGGTGCGGATCATGAAGGTCTTGCGGGACTCTTCGTTGGCGATCAGATCCAGGTAGCGCTGGCGGCAGCGGGCTTCCTGATCGGTCAGGCCCTTGTGCTTCTCGGGCAGCGGACGCAGTGCCTTGGTCAGCAGGCGGATTTCGCCCACATGGACGGAGAGCTCGCCGGTGTTGGTGCGGAACAGCGTCCCTTCGACACCGACGATGTCCCCCAGATCCCACTTCTTGAACTGCTCGTTGTAGAAGCCTTCCGGCAGGTCGTCACGGGTCACGTAGATCTGGATCTTGCCAGCCATGTCCTGCAGGGTCGCGAAGGAAGCCTTGCCCATGATCCGGCGGGTCATGATACGACCGGCAATCTTCACCCGTTTATTCAAGGCCACCAGCTCGTCGGCGCTCTTGTCGCCAAACTCGGCGTGCAGATCGCCGGACAGGCTGTCACGACGGAAGTCGTTGGGGAAAGGGTTGCCCTGGGCGCGCAAGGCGGCCAGCTTGGAGCGACGCTCAGTCATCTCGTTGTTCAGTTCGAGAGTCTGGTCGACTTCCGGAGTAGTGGTTTGTTCAGACATGGTGATTCCTGCTGCTCTGTTTACAGGCCTGATTTCAGGCTGGCTTCGATAAACTTGTCCAAGTCGCCGTCGAGTACCGATTGGGTATTGCGGGTCTCGACGCCGGTACGCAGATCCTTGATACGGGAGTCATCCAGTACGTAGGAGCGGATCTGGCTGCCCCAGCCGATGTCGGACTTGGTCTCTTCGAGGGCTTGCTTCTCGGCGTTCTGCTTCTGAATTTCCAGCTCGTAGAGCTTGGCCTTCAGCTGCTTCATACACTGATCTTTGTTCTTGTGCTGGGAACGGTCGTTCTGGCACTGCACCACGACCCCGGTCGGGACGTGGGTGATACGCACCGCGGACTCGGTCCGGTTGACGTGCTGACCACCGGCACCGGAGGCGCGGTAGACGTCGATGCGCAGATCCGCCGGGTTGATCTCGATCTCGATGTCATCATCGATCTCGGGATAGACGAAGACGGAGCAGAACGAGGTGTGGCGACGGCCGCCGGAGTCGAACGGCGACTTGCGAACCAGACGATGCACGCCGGTTTCGGTGCGCAGCCAGCCGAAGGCATACTCGCCGGTGAACTTGACGGTGGCGGACTTGATGCCGGCCACGTCACCCTCGGAGCATTCGATGAGCTCGGGCTTGTAGCCGTGGGCATCACCCCAGCGCAGGTACATGCGCAGCACCATGTTGGCCCAGTCCTGGGCCTCGGTGCCGCCGGAGCCGGACTGGATATCGATGTAGCAGTCGGAGCCGTCGTGCTGGCCGGAGAACATGCGACGGAACTCGAGATCCACCAGCTTGGCTTCCAGCTGATCGGCTTCGGCGACGGCCTCGTTGAAGGTCTCCTCGTCTTCGCCCTCGACCGCCAGGCTGACCAGCATCTCGACGTCCTCAGCACCTTGTGTCAAGACGTCTATGGTGCTGACCACATTGTCCAGCGACACGCGTTCCTTGCCCAGCGCCTGTGCGCGTTCCGGCTCATTCCAGACATCCGGCTGTTCCAGCTCGGCATTGACCTCTTCTAGACGCTCTTTCTTGGCGTCATAGTCAAAGGTACCCCCTAAGCAGCTCGGTCCTCTCAGACAGCTCCTTAAGCTTGTTTAATACAGGATTGACTTCAAACATCGTGAAAACTCTCGGGGTCGATGTGATTTAAAAACGGGATATTCTAGCCAATTGCGGAAGGAATAAACAGGGTTGGCTGGCCCTGGCCGCCTTCTGTCACCGATTTCGGATGTCGTTTTGTGCATTCTTGCGGAAAATATCGTCAGTCACCCCATTTTCGGCTTCAGTTTCGTGCGCCTTGGCCGCTAACAACAACATGGAGTGCCGCGCACTTTTCGAGTAATCCTGTTCCTGACCCCACAAGAAGAAAGCATGATGAAAAACCTATCACTCAAGCAGAAGATACTGTTGTCTGTGGTGATCGCCCTCTCCCTGGTGATCCTGCTGCTCTCCTGGCAGAGCTACAGCAGCCAGAAGTCCCTGTTGCTGCAAGGCAGTCAGGAACAGGTGCAGCGCCTCGGCAGCCAGCAGGCCGCCAGTGTCAGTGACTGGCTCGCCGCCCGTCGCGACGTGATCCAGGCCCTTGGCAACAAGGCCGGCCCCGAGCCCCTCAACGCCCTGCAACAGGCCCAGGTGTCCGGCCGCTTCCAGCTCACCTACTTCGGTGAGGGCGGCGGCAAGATGAATGACTCGGATCCCTCCATCAATCGTGACGGTTACGATCCCCGCTCTCGTGGCTGGTATCAGGAAGCCATGGCCAAGGGCGGCATGATCGTCACCAAACCCTATCTGGACGTGGCCTACAACGTCATGGTTGTGACCCTGGCTCAACCGGCCCAGGGCGGCGTGGTCGGCGGCGACCTCTCCATCGCCTCCCTGGTGGAGGATGTCACCAAGATGGCCCTGCCGGCGGACGGCTTCGCCATCCTGATGCACAAGGATGGCACCGTCATCGCCTACAAAGATGCGGCCAAGGCGATGAAGCCTGCCAGCGAGATCGACAATGATATCTCCAATGCCCTGATCGAGCAGAGTAAGAGCAGCAACAGCCTGCTCCCCGTCTATTTTGACAACGAAGGCCGCGACAAGCTGCTGTGGGCGACGGACATCCCGAACACCGACTGGGAGCTGGTGCTGGTGCTGGACAAGGCCACCCTGGAGGCGCCGCTCTCCTCCCTGCTGATGACCCAGCTCGGCCTGGCCCTGCTGGTACTGGTGGGCAGCATCATCGCCATCTCCTGGCTGGTCAGCCTGCTGCTGGGCCCGCTCGGCAAGGTTTCCCAGGCTCTGGCCCGCATCGCCGACGGTAACGGCGATCTGACCCAGCGCATCAAGATCGACGCCAATGACGAGGTGGGCCAGCTGGCCAACAGCTTCAACCGTTTCGTCGGCAGCCAGCACCAGCTGATCGGCAACATCCGCCAGCTTGCCAACGAGCTGAACGCCGATGCGGAGCGCAGTCTGGTAACCAACCAGGCCGCGGTGGAAGAGCTGCAGCGCCAGCAGCAGGAGGTGACCATGGTTGCCACTGCGGTCACCGAGATGGCGAGCGCCACCATGGAGATCGCCGGCAACGCCGAGAACACCGCCGCCGCCGCCCAGCAATCCGCCCAGAGCAGCGAGCAGGGCAAGATGCTGGTGAACCAGACCCGCCAGTCCATCAACAACCTGGCCGAGGAGGTGGGTCAGGCCACCGGCGTTATCGGCGAGTTGAGCCGTCACGCCCAGGCCATCTCCGGCATTCTCTCCACCATCCAGGGCATCGCCGAGCAGACCAACCTGCTGGCGCTGAACGCGGCCATCGAAGCGGCCCGTGCCGGTGAACAGGGTCGCGGTTTCGCCGTGGTGGCGGACGAGGTGAGGGTGCTGTCGCGCCGTACCCAGGACTCCACCCAGGAGATCCAGTCCACCATAGAGACCCTGCAGCAGACCACGGCCCGTGCGGTCAGCCTGATGCAGACCAGCCAGGGCTTGGCCGACAACAGCGTGAAGGACGCCGATGCCGCCGCCGCCGCACTCGAAGAGATCACCCAGGCGGTCTCGCTTATCTCCGACATGGCGGGTCAGATCGCCACTGCCGCCGAGGAGCAGACCCAGGTGACCGGTGAGATCACCCAGAACACCACCGCCATCAAGGATGTGAGCGACGAGATCACCGCCTCCGCCATGCGCGACCTCGATCAGGCGCACAACCTCAAGGGGCGCGCCACCAATCTGAACCAGCAGGTGTCGACCTTTATCCTGTAAGACGCCAGTCGCAGCCTGTTCGAGCTGACATAAACAAGCCCCGCACTCGAGAGAGCGCGGGGCTTGTTCGTCAGGGGCTGTTGGTATGTCGTCAACGCTGCTTGCGCCGAAACGTCAATTGCGCCAGGCGATCTCCCTCTGGCATGTTCGCCTGGGAACGTCAGCGAGTGAATGAATTCACTTGGCTACAGGTCTCTGCCAATCCGGTGGGCGCTGTGCCAGCTTTGAGTTCAAGCCATTGAGTCAGATCGGTTTTGTTCATGGGATGCGCAAACAGGTAGCCTTGCATCAAATGGCACCCCAATTGGTAGAGTTGTATACGCATCTCCTCGGTCTCGACGCCTTCTGCAATGACTGGCATGTCAAGTTCACGTCCCAGTAAAAGCACCGCTTTGACGAGTCTTTCATCCCCCTTCAGCAGCGTCTGGGTGAAGCTGTAGTCCAGTTTGATCGCATCGATAGGCAGAGATAGCAATCGTTCCAGGGAGGAGTAACCGGTGCCAAAGTCATCAAGATGGATTTTGAATCCTGCTTGAGTCAGTGCCAGCAGTTGATCTTCCAAGCGACCGTGATTTTCGGCAAACAGACTCTCCGTTAGTTCAAAATGGATCGCGCTTCTTGGCAACTGATGACGATCGGCCAGCTCGGTGAGTTGTGTCACCAGATCTGGCTCCATCAATTGCAGTACCGACAGATTGATATTGATGTTCAGGTCGGGGTAGGCGTATCTCAGTTCATGCAGCGTTCCCATCGCCTGGTCGGCAATCCACTTGCCCAGTGGGATAATCAGCTCGGCCTGTTCTGCCAGAGGGATAAATACACTGGGGGGGCAGAACCCCGTTGGGGTGGGCCAGCGGCACAGGGTTTCCACCATGGCGACGCGGTCACTTTCCACATCCATGATGGGTTGATACCAGACCTCAAATTGTCGCAGTTGCAACCCTTCCCGCAGCGCTTGTTCCAGCTGCATGCGCTGTGAAAGCTGATGATGCAAGATCTCTCGATAACAACGGTAGCAATGTTTGCCCGCCTGCTTGGCATCATACATGGCCAAGTCGGCGTTTCGGATGAGCTCATCTGCGCCCATGGCGCCATCATCGTAGGCAATTCCGATAGAGGCACCGACCTGGATTTTTCGTCCCCCCTGCTCGATTTGCTGGCCGGATATAGTCAGCATCAGCCGTTCGGCGAGCGAAATGGCCCCCTCTTCCTCTCTGACCATCTTGGTGATGATGGCAAATTCGTCACCACCTATGCGAAACAGCATGTCTTCACCACGAATAGCCTGCTTGAGACGCCCTGCGATGGTTAGCAAGACCTGATCCCCTGTCTCGTGCCCCAGACTGTCATTGAGGGTCTTGAAATCGTCCAGATCGATCATCAGCAAGGCAATGCGGCCACGGTCATGTTTGGCGCGCAGGCAGGGATGCTGATTGAGCTGCTCGCTCAACAATTTCCGGTTGCCCAATTGGGTCAGTCCATCGCGTCTGGCCTCGTTGTAGAGGGCCTGCTCCGAGAGTCGGAGCTGTTCCACCATGCTATTGAGCGCCCTGGCCAGGGTATCGAACTCGGGACTACCCGATAAAGGCCAATGTTTGCTTGTGGGCTGCAAGCTGCTGTATTGCTCGGCCAGGCGGGTAAAAGTGGTGAGCCGACGCATCACCATGCGTTCATAAATGGTAATAGTGCCCAGGCCGGCGGCGATCAGGAGCAGTGTTGAGTTGATGAGTAGCATGCGATTGCTGAGCCGCTGTTGTGTCAGCAATTGGTGATCCGGGGGGACGTGCAGTATGAGGCGATGGGCATTTTCACTGTCTGGCAGAGCGCGCTGCTCGGCAAGAGGGGCCTCCCCTGTATCTCGGAGAAACTCGATGTCCAGCTTGGTCATGTCCCGGATCTGTTGCACGTCTGTCCCATCAAGTTGGCGGATCATGGCTATCCAGCCCTCCACGTGCGGGTTGGTGGCATCAGGGTCTTGAACAGGATGAACCGCTAGCAGGATGGGGTGCTCTTGATACCAGCCGTTCAGTGTGTATCCCCGCGTGTGTTGTGATGACCAGTAGTGAGAGAGATAGTCTTGCGCTTTGGACCAGATGGGGTGGGAGTCGCCCAAGGTTACGTAGGTTGCCCCCCCTCTACCGATGACACGATAGAGCGAGTGATCCGGTCTGATGAACAGTACAAAGTGGGCATTGAGGTTATCCAGTGTTCCCGCGTTGAAGTTCTCGTCGAGATAAGTGGGCAAGCTGCCATTGATGAAGCGAATGGAGTCTCGCCATTCGGCATAGTCCCGTGTGCTGACCATGAGGCTTTTCTGCATGGATTGAATGTACTGCTGTGCACGATCCAGGGCTGCTTGCTGATTATGCTCGTTTAAAATCCGGGTATTGGCAGAGAGTACAGCCGTGCTGACGCCATAACTGATGGCTGCTGCGCATGAGATCAGCAGCAGAAGATAGAGAGACACTTTATTGCGCAGACTATTGAGTCTCACCGCACCACCTCGCATTGACTACGTCGTATGCCAATAGTAGTGGAAGGTGATCAATGCGGTCGCTGTCTGACTCCTATTGAGCAAAAAGCCCCCTCTTTGCAAAAAGAGGGGGCTTTGGTCACCAGAATCCTCCGGACTGAGGGTTCTTGCGCATATTGCGTCTGAGAGGACGGGAATTACAGGAAGGGCAGAGCCAGGAACAGCTTGATCACCACGGCATTGATGATGTCGATGAAGAAGGCACCCACCATGGGCACCACCAGAAACGCCAGGTGGGAGGGGCCGAAGCGCTGGGTGATGGCCTGCATGTTGGCGATGGCGGTGGGGGTGGCCCCCAGACCGAAGCCACAGTGGCCCGCCGCCAGCACGGCCGCGTCATAGTTGCGGCCCATGACCCTGAAGGTGACGAAGATGGCGTAGAGCGCCATCGCCACCGTCTGGGCGGCCAGCAGGATGAAGATGGGCAGAGCCAGGCTGGCGAGATCCCACAGCTTCAGGCTCATCAGCGCCATGGCGAGGAAGAGCGACAGGCTGACGTTGCCGAGCAGGGAGACTTCCCGATCACTCACCTCGTGCCAGTTCAGCAGGGTCAGCAGGTTGCGCAGCAGCACGCCGACGAACAGCACGCAGACGAAGACCGGGAGCTCCAGGGCGCTGCCCTTGAGGTAGAGAGAGAGCATCTCGCCTCCCTTCAGGCTGATGGCAATGAGGGCCAGGGTCTCGATCACGCTGAAGGTGGTCAGCGGTCGCTCCATGTCCGGCATCTCGAAGCCTTGGGGGGCGCCGTCCCGGTTGTGCTCCTCGCCGGGCACCTGCACCTTCTTCACCAGGTAGCGGGCGACAGGACCGCCGATCAGTCCCCCCAGCACCAGACCGAAGGTGGCGCAGGCGATGGCGAGCTCGGCGGCGGATTGCACACCGTACTTTTCGGTGAAGATGGAGCCCCAGGCCGCGCCGGTGCCGTGGCCGCCGGAGAGGGTGATGGAGCCGGCCAGCAGCCCCATGTGGGGGTCCAGACCCAGCAGGGTGGCCAGACCGACCCCCAGGCTGTTTTGCACCAGCAGCAGGCCGGTGACCACCAGCAGGAAGGTGATCACCGCCTTGCCGCCGCGCTTGAGGCTGCCCAGATCGGCGGAGAGGCCGATGGAGGCGAAGAAGGCCAGCATCAGCGGGGTTTGCAGTGTGGTGTCAAATTGCAGTTCAAGCTGCATGGTGGAGCGCAGCAGCAGCAGCACCAGAGCGACCACCAGGCCGCCTGCCACCGGTTTGGGGATGTTGAAGGTGCGCAGGGGGCCAATCCGGTTGACCAGCAGACGGCCGAGCAGCAGCACCAGGGTGGCGGCGACCAGGGTGGCGTAGGAATCAAGTTGTATCATGCGGTACTCCCATGTTGATCGGCTGTGTCTTTGGCGAGAAAGACGCACAGATTCAGCCGGGATGAAACAGTGTGGCGCAGGCGCCAGTTCAAGAGGGGGCCACGGGCCCAGTCCCAGGTAAAAATGGGATCGATGCGAGCCCGATTTCATCAGGCATCCAGATGACATTTATGAAAAATTCGCCGGATAGTAGCAAAAATCACCGTTTATATCCATGTTCATCATATTAATGCTCAAAACAGTGCATTAACCTAGCATTTAAAACTGCGCGCTGGGCGTGCTCCGGCCCGCAACAATGACTGCTGTCATTTGCAGCGGCAGTCTCTATAATTCGCCAGTTTCCCGCCCATGAGCGGCACCGGAATAGGAAGTGAAGGAACCGGCTAAGCCTTTAAATGTCTGCCGGTTGTCAGTCCAGAGAGAGGAGAGGGTGTGAAGAAGTCTATCTATATCGCCTACACGGGCGGCACCATAGGGATGCAGCGTTCTGACCACGGTTATGTGCCGATGGCGGGTTTCATGGAAGATTGTCTGGCGCGGATGCCCGAGTTCCACCGGCCCGAGATGCCGGATTATCATATTCACGAATATGCCCCCCTCATCGACTCCTCCGACATGACCCCGGCGGACTGGCAGCGCATCGCCGAGGACATTCGTGACAACTACGAGCAGTACGACGGCTTCGTGATCCTGCACGGCACCGACACCATGTCGTTCACCGCGTCTGCGCTCTCCTTCATGCTCGAGGATCTGCACAAGCCGGTCATCATCACCGGCTCCCAGATCCCGCTCGCCGAGCTGCGCTCCGACGGCCAGCAGAACCTGCTCAATGCCCTCTATATCGCGGCTAACTACCCGATCCACGAGGTCACGCTGTTTTTCAACAATCAGCTCTATCGCGGCAACCGCAGCAAGAAGGTGCACGCAGACGGCTTCCACGCCTTCGATTCACCGAACTACCCGCCGCTGCTCAACGCCGGTATCGCCATCTCCCTGGAAGCGGGGGAACTGGGCGTGCCGTCCGAGCGACCGCTGGTGCTGCACGACATCACCCCCCAGCCCATCGGCGTGGTGACCCTCTATCCCGGCATCTCGGCGGAGGTGATCGCCAACATCCTGCAGCAACCGGTGCGGGCGTTGATCCTGCTCTCCTTCGGGGTGGGCAACGCGCCGCAGAACCCGGCTATGCTGGCGCTGCTCTCCGAGGCGTCGGCTCGGGGCGTCATCATCGTCAACCTGAGCCAGTGCCTGCACGGCAAGGTCAACATGGGAGGCTATGCCACCGGCAACGCGCTGTCCCGGGCCGGGGTCATCTCGGGCTTCGACATGACCGCGGAGGCGGCGCTCACCAAGCTGCACTTCCTGTTGAGCCAGGATCTGCCGGCGCCGCGTATCCGTGAGCTGATGCAGCAGTCCCTGCGCGGCGAGCTGACGCCCTGAGAAACTGCCCATGATCTTACTGCGAAGCCGTGATCAAGGCTCATGTGCTGCTCGGAATCCTCACGTATATCTATACGCTCCGGTTCCTGCGCTGCTCTTCACCTTGCTGACGCCTTCTCGCTACATGTCGTGAACAGCTTCTGACCTCCCCACCATGGGGGAGAGTGGAAAAAGAGGGGAGCCATAATGGCTCCCCTCTTTAGTTGTGGCGGGCGGGTCAGGCTCAGTGGCTGAGATCGATGCGGACTATCTCTTCCTCATCGCGATACTGGCGTTTGAGCTCGCTCTTGCTCTTCATCACGATCTCGCCGTCACTGCCTATGTTCATATGCTCGGGATTCTCGAGGTGCATCGCCTGCCAGGTCATCACGGCCTGCAGCGAGGTGGCCTTCTGCTCGTCGGTGAGGGGCTGGCCATCCGGCCATTTGCCGAGCTCGACCGCGGTCTTGAGCCGCTCGTACACTTCCTTGGGCATCTGCCCTATCACCTGTTGAAACGACATTCGGCCTCTCCTTGAAAATTGAGCCATGAAGGGATCAGGCGGGCAGATCCTGACGGACTACGCCGGCCATCTGCTCCATTACCCGTACTACCTGACAACTGTACCCGAACTCGTTGTCATACCACACGTACAGCACGCAGTGATCCCCCTCGGCGATGGTGGCCTGGGAGTCCACTATGCCCGCGAAGCGGGAACCCACCATGTCGGAGGAGACCAGCTCGGTGCTGGCACTGAAATCGATCTGGCGATGCAGGGCCGAGCTCAGGGCCATCTGCTGCAGATAGGCGTTGAGGCTCTCTCTGTCGGTGGCTTGTTCCAGGCTCAGGTTGATGATGGCCAGGGACACGTTGGGGGTCGGCACCCGGATTGCGTTGCCGGTCAGCTTGCCTTTGAGCTCCGGCAGCGCCTTGGCCACCGCCTTGGCGGCGCCGGTGCTGGTCATCACCATGTTGAGGGCCGCGCTGCGACCGCGTCGCTCGCCCTTGTGATAGTTGTCGATGAGGTTCTGGTCGTTGGTGTAGGAGTGCACCGTCTCCACGTGGCCGTGGCGGATGCCGAACTTGTCCTGCATCACCTTGAGCACAGGGGTGATGGCGTTGGTGGTGCAGGAGGCGGCGGAGACTATCTTGTCATCCGGGCCTATCACCTCGTGGTTGACCCCGAACACCACGTTCTTCATCTCCCCCTTGCCGGGAGCGGTCAGCAGCACCCGGGCGGCACCGCGCGCCTTGAGGTGCTCGGACAGGCCTGCCTCGTCGCGCCAGACCCCGGTGTTGTCGACGATCAGCGCATTGTCGATGCCATAGGCGGTGTAGTCGATGTCGGCCGGGCTGTTGGCGTAGATCACCTGGATGAAGGTGCCGTTGGCGATGATGGCGCTGCGATCACTATCCACCTCGATGGAGCCGTTGAAGGGGCCGTGCACCGAGTCGCGGCGCAGCAGGCTGGCCCGCTTCTCGAGATCCCCCTCGCGGCCGCCACGCACGACGATGGCGCGCAGGCGCAGGGAGTTGGCGGCGCCGGTGCGCTCGATCAGCAGCCGGGCCAGCAGGCGGCCGATGCGGCCAAAGCCGTAGAGCACCACGTCGGTCGGTGCCGGCACGCTGGCCCGGTTCAGGGCCGGGGCCAGCTTGGCGCGCAGGTAGTCGTCGATGCCGGCTTCATCCTGATGATCCTGCCAGTAACCCACCGCCAGCTTGCCGAGGTCCACTTCGGCGGCGGTCGGGTTCAGGGCGACCATGGCCTGGAGCAGGGGGAAGCTTTGCTGGATGGGGAGGGGGGCGCCCTGGTGGCGGCGAACGACCCGGTGGGCCTTGAGGATGTCGATGGTGGAGGCGTTCTGCAGCGGGCGCCCGTAGAGGGTGATCTCTATCCCTTGCTGGCGGTAGAGGCGACCAATCAAGGGCTGCATGGCTTCGGCGAGCTCCTGGCTCTCCTGCCACGCCTGCAAGTAGTGCTCGTGGGTCATTAACCAGATCCTTTATTTCACGTTGTTGAAGCAAGTTGCCTGGGCAAATTGACATTCGTCGAATGCAGATCAGTGTAGGGCTGACGGTTTCGTTATATTATTCTGCAGTCGCGGCCTTATACGGCGCGCGCATTGTAATGGATATGTAGCCTGTTTGCTAGTTGGCGGTGGCCAGTGCGGGTTGCGATTGTTACCAACCAGATGTGAACCATGACCCTATTCTCACAGCGTCCGTTACTGCTCCCCCTCGCCTGTTGTCTGACGCTGATGGCCTGTGACGACGACAGGATCCACAACATCTGCTCCCAATCCCCGACTCTGTGTGAGGATCTGGTGGACGACGGCTGGTGTCGCCATGAGCGCAGCGATGTCATCCGTGCCCGTTACTACCTCCAGGAGGAGGGCACGGACAGACGCCAGTACGAGTTGATGCGTGGCCTGGAGCGTTATCTGCAGTGTGCCGAGCACTCCACCAACATCGAATACAAGCGGGCCCGCGAGCAGAAGAGCCCCAGGGTGGAGGGCATGCTGGCCGCCGGCGCTCAGCTGGCGCAGCTGGATGCGCAGACCCGTGGTTCCCGGGATCCCTATCTGCTGCTCTGGCACTGGACCAACAACACCAATCCAGCGGCCCGTGCCAGCTTCCTTGCGCTGGAAGGCACCCCCGCCCTCGAGGAGCCGGAGCTGCAACTGGCCCTGGGGGGTATCTATGCCAAGAGCGAGCCCCAGAAGGCCATTGCCTTGATGCACCATGCACTCTCCCTCTACGGGGAAGGGGACAAGGTCAACAGCCGGATCCTCACCGCCCTCAGCACCCTCTACATGGGGCAGAAAGCATTTGATCTGGCCTATCAGTGGGGCAAGGTGAGCGAGTCGTTTCAGGAGACCCCCGAGGTGTCATCCACCAGCCTCGGGATCTACCACGCTATCGGCAAGGAGCAGCAGGAGAGGCTGGATCAGGCGGCCGCCACCATAGTCGACGCCCTCAGGGAAGGGAGCTACCAGGCCCCATGATCCCGCTACCACCCAGTGCCCGTGAATGGGCCCATGCGTTCGACATCCGCCTCGTCCATGGTCAGGTTCCCTGCGAGGGGCGGGTGCTCGAGCGGACCACGGTCAGGGCCGTGGTGATGCGCGGGGATGAACTGCTGCTGGTGCACTCTCGCGTCAACGGGGATCTGATGTTTCCCGGGGGCGGCATAGAGGCGGGGGAGTGCCACAGTACCGCCCTGGCCCGGGAGCTGCGGGAAGAGTGCGGCGCCGAGCTGGTGGCCGTGGGTCTGCTGCTCGGGCAGACCCGGGAGTTTCGCGCCGCCCGCGAGGCCGACTACGACGCCTACTGCATCCGCTCCTTCTATTACCTCTGCCAGGTGGGGGAGGCGTGGAGCGAGCCGCGCCCCCAACCCTACGAGATACGCCTTGGTTTCACCCCGGGTTGGTTCGCACTGGAAGAGGCCCTGCAGACCAACAAGACCCAGCTGGCTGGCCCCTGCCCCCAGTGGATGGTGCGCGAGACGAGGGTGTTGGCCGAGTTGCAGCACTGGGTGGATGCGGGTCTGCTGAGCTGACCGCCATGGGGTTATGAGGATAAAAAAACCGCCATTCGGCGGTTTTTTTATTGTCGCTGCCGGATCAGGGCACGCAGACCGGGCAGAAGGCGTAGGTGCCTTGCGGGTCATTGAAGCGGGTCAGCGGGTCCAGGCTGCGGTTCATCTCCACCAGCGCCTTGCCCAACCCGGCGGGCAGCCAGCTTTGCAGGTGCGGGGCCAGCGCCTGGGCGCTGCTGTCGAACAGCTCGCGCAGGAACTTGTCCCTTGCCGACTCTTCCGGCGCTATGGGGGTGACCTGCCAGCTCTTGAGGTTGGCGAGCTCGGCGGCGGCCTTGAGGGCGTCGTCCAGGTTGCCGAACTCGTCCACCAGCCCCAGTGCCTTGGCATCCAGGCCGGTCCAGACCCGGCCTTCGGCGGCTTTCTCCGCCTCTTCCGGGCTCAGGCCCCGGCCCTTGCCGACCAGGCCGACGAAGCGCTGATAGGTGTCTTCCACGCTCAGCTGGATGGCCTGACCGACGTGCTCCGGCAGGGCCCGGGTCAGCCCGATCCCCACGAAGTCCGTGGTGCCGATGCCGTCGGTGTGCACCCCGTACTGGGAGAGCGCCTTGTCGATGGTGGCGAACATGCCGAACACCCCGATGGAGCCGGTGAGGGTGGTGGGGGAGGCGAAGATCTTGTCCGCATCGGCGGAGATCCAGTAGCCACCGGAGGCGGCGTAGCTGCCCATGGAGATGACCACCGGCTTGCCAGCCTGCTTCAGGGCCAGCAGCTCGGCGCGGATCTGCTCGGCGGCGAAGGCGCTGCCACCCGGACTGTCGACCCGCAGCACAACGGCCTTCACCTGGTCATCGCGGCGGGCTTCGGCCAGCAGATCGGCCAGGCTGTCGCCACCTATGGTACCGGCGGGTTGCACCCCGTCCATGATGGCGCCGCTGGCGGTGATGAGACCCACCTCATCCTTGCCGCTCTGGGGATATTGCTCGGGGATGGCGGCCAGATACTCTTTCAGGCCGACCCCTTTCCAGCCGTGATCCTCGCTCTCGCCCACCTCCTTGATAACCGCCTGGGTCATCTCGTCACGGGTGGCGAGCTGATCCACCAGGCCGTTGTCGAGGGCGTAGCTGGCGGCATTGCCACCGGCCTTGCGCAGCAGGTCGAGGAAGTGATCCTTGTCTGGTGCGACGGCATCTGGCTCTATCTCCCGCTGCTCGGCCACGTCGGCCACATAGGATTGCCACAGCTGATCCAGCCAGCGCTGGTTCGCCTCCTTGCTCTCGGGGGACATCTCATCCCGGGTATAGGGCTCGACGAAGGATTTGTAGGTGCCGACCTTGAACACATGGGGGGTGACGTTGAGCTTTTCCAGCGCCGACTTGAAGTAGGTCTGGTAGACGCCAAAGCCTTCGATCAGCACGGCGCCGCTCTGGTTGAGCAGCACGTGGTCTGCGTGGGCGGCGAGCAGGTAGGCGCCCTGGCTGTAGTAGTCGGCCATGGCGATGACCGGTTTGCCGCTCTCCTTGAATGCGTCGATGGCGCTTGCCACTTCCTGCAGCTTGGAGAGGCTGGCCCCCTGCAGCCCCTGGGGCTTGAGCACCAGTGCCTTGATGCGATCGTCATCCCCGGCGCTCTTGATGGCCCACAACAGGTCGGAGAGCACGATTTCGCTCGGCTGATCGTCGCTTTTCTCCACCTGCCTCAGCAGTTGCACGGTCGGATCGGTTTGAGTGCGTTGTTCGACCAGTACGCCGGCGAGATTGAGGGTGAGGGCGCCCTCGATGGGGGTGCTGGGTGTCTCGCTCTGGTTGAGGCTGAAGGCGATGACCAGCACGACGATGAGAAACAGCAGATTGACCAGCATCAAGCGGGTAAAGTTGAGCAGACGCCAGAGGCTGCGAAACAGCCACCCCAGACCTTTGAAAATAGACATAGCCGTGCTAACGCCCTGTTAATGGGTAGAGAAGGGCATTATTAACCAGTTGACCCGCCAATTGCCATTTTCGCTTGGCTGGGATCGCTCTCCCTGGCTTCAGGACACGGCTGTTCGCTGAAAAAATGTCCAAACATTTGTTTGAAAAAGGATTTTCGATTCTTTACTCTAGCCTCAATTTGATAACAAAAAATTAACTGGAGGCCCTGTGAGCCGCTACCCGACGTTGCTGACCCCCCGCAGTCCCCTTCTTCGTCACCATGTGCTGGCGGCATCTTGTGCGTCTGCCTCTAAAAGGAGTGCGTCATGAGCCTGTATCCAACGCTGCTGACACCCCTGGATCTCGGCTTTACCCAGCTCAAGAACCGGGTACTGATGGGTTCCATGCACA
Source organism: Aeromonas media (assembly GCF_000819985.1). Taxonomy (GTDB): domain Bacteria; phylum Pseudomonadota; class Gammaproteobacteria; order Enterobacterales; family Aeromonadaceae; genus Aeromonas; species Aeromonas media. Next base: position 27,613 of record NZ_CDBZ01000068.1, read on the forward strand.
CCGGCCTCGAGGAGGAGAAGGGGGGCTTTGAGAAGCTGGCCGCCTTCTATGCCGAGCGCGCCCGCGGCGGTGTCGCCCTCATCGTCACCGGTGGCATCGCCCCCAACCTGCGGGGGCGCCTGGTGCCCCATGGCTCGCAGCTCAGCTTCCCCTGGCAGGTCGCCAAGCACAAGAAGGTGACCGGCGCCGTGCATCAGGAGGGGGGCAAGATAGCCCTGCAGATCCTCCATGCCGGTCGCTATGCCTATCATCCGTTCAGCCTGGCGCCGAGCGCCATCCGGGCTCCCATCTCTCCATTCAAGCCGCGGGCCATGAGCGAGCGGCAGATCCGTGGCACCATACGGGACTTCGCCTCGACCGCGGCACTGGCCAAGGCGGCGGGCTATGACGGTGTGGAAGTGATGGGGTCGGAAGGTTATCTCATCAACCAGTTCATCTGCGAGCGCACCAACCAGCGCAGCGACGGCTGGGGTGGCAGCAGCGAAAACCGCATGCGTTTTCCGCTGGAAATCGTGCGGGCCATTCGCGAGCGGGTCGGCACCGACTTCATCATCATCTTCCGCCTCTCCATGCTGGATCTGGTGGAGAAGGGCTCCTCCCTCGAGGAGGTCATAGCGCTCGGGAAGGCGCTGGAGCAGGCCGGGGTGAGCCTCATCAACACCGGCATCGGTTGGCACGAGGCGCGCATCCCCACCATCGCCACCAGCGTGCCGCGCGGCGCCTTCAGCTGGGTGACCGCCGAGCTGAAAAAGCACCTCACAGTGCCGCTTATCACCACCAACCGCATCAATACCCCCGAGGTGGCCGAGCGCATCCTGGCGCAGGGGGAGGCGGACATGGTCTCCATGGCGCGCCCCTTCCTGGCGGATCCTGAGTTCGTCATCAAGGCCGCCGAGAACCGGGCGGACGAGATCAACACCTGCATCGCCTGCAACCAGGCCTGCCTGGATCACGTATTCAAGCAAAAACGTGCCTCCTGCCTGGTCAATCCCCGCGCCTGCTTCGAGACCGAGCTCAATTTCGGCCGGGTGCCCCAGCCCAAGAAGCTGGCGGTGGTGGGGGCCGGGCCGGCCGGGCTGGCGTTCGCCTGCTACGCCGCCGAGCGCGGCCATCAGGTGAGCCTGTTTGATCAGGCGCCGACCATAGGCGGCCAGTTCAACTTCGCCAAGCAGATCCCGGGCAAGGAGGAGTTTCACGAGACCCTGCGCTATTTCGCCAGGCGGCTGGAGAAGTGCGGCGTCGAACTCTATCTGGGCCAGCGCCAGAGCGCCGAGAGCCTGCTTGGCGGCGGTTTTGACGAGGTGATCCTCGCCACCGGCATACGACCGCGCACCCCCAACATTCCCGGCATCGATCATCCCAAGGTGCTGAGTTACCTCGACGTGCTGCGCGATGGCAAGCCGGTGGGCGGCAAGGTGGCGGTGATCGGGGCCGGCGGCATCGGCTTCGACGTGGCCGAGTTCCTGGTGGAGAAGAAGGGGGAGGGGAGCGCGGATCATCATCGCGATCACTGGCTCAGGGAGTGGGGCATCGACAAGAGCCTCGGCGAGCGCGGTGGTCTGATGATGCCGGTGATCGACGCTCCCGAGCGCCAGATCTGGCTGCTCCAGCGCAAGGAGAGCAAGGTGGGGGATGGCCTCGGCAAGACCACAGGCTGGATCCACCGCACCGTATTGAAGAACCGCAAGGTGCAGATGCTCTCCGGCGTGCAGTACCTGCGCATCGACGACGAGGGGCTGCACATCCAGGTGGGGGAAGCCAGACAGTGTCTGCCGGTGGATCAGGTGATCATCTGCGCCGGACAGGAGCCCCTGCGGGAGCTGCAGGCCGGTCTGCAGGCGGCGGGCAAGCCGGTGCACATCATAGGTGGTGCCGACGTGGCGGCGGAGCTGGACGCCAAGCGCGCCATCCGCCAGGGCGCCGAGCTGGCGTCCGTCATCTAGCGCCTTGGCCTGAGCCGACAGCATGATGATAACCCCCTGACTATCAGGGGGTTTCCATTGGTGGCGCCGACCGGCCCTGGCTGTGCTCCCCTTCGGGCTGTGCTAAGGTAGCGCCATCATTGCCTCCTGATAAGGAACTGACCATGGATGCCCTCTCCCTGTTACTCAACCGCCACTCCTGTGGCCGTCTGACCACCCCGGCCCCGAGTGGCGAGGTGCTCGACAATATTCTGAAGGCCGGCCTGCGAGCGCCGGATCACGGCACCCTGACTCCCTGGCAGTTCATCCTGTTTGAAGGGGAGGGGCGTGAGCGTCTGGGGACCCTGCTGGCGGACGCCGCTCGCACCCGCGGCGAGGATGAAGATAGCATCAAGAAATGCAGTGAGGCGCCCCTGCGAGCGCCCCTGGTGGTTGCCGTCGCGACCCGCTATCAGGCACACCCCAAGGTACCTAAACTGGAGCAAGAGCTCTCCGCTGGCTGCGCCCTGATGGCGATGCAGATGGCGGCCCAGGCACAGGGGTTCAACGGCATCTGGCGCTCCGGCTGGTTCATCTTCGACGAGGGGATCAATCGGGGGCTGGGGTTGGCACCGGACGATCAACTGGTGGGCTTCCTCTACCTGGGCACCCCCATGCTGGAGGCGCGCAAGTTGCGGGAGTTGCCGATCGCCGACTTCGTACGTCGCTTCTGAGTCACAGATAATGCACAAGAGCCCTGATTATTCAGGGCTTTTTTATGGTTCTTCGCGGGATCTTGGGGAAGTGGAAGTTGACAGACAGGGTGCTGGTAAACTGGCTGTCGCCAAACACACCACCACCATCACTCTGCTGTCGCCGTGCATCATATTGATATTGCCTCCTTCTGGCCAGGTTATACCGTCATCGCCCAAGCGCTTTCTGCCAACCATCACACCCTGTTTACCCTTGAGCCTCGCGCCGACTTCTTGCCCCGTTGTCGCCGATGCCTGCAACCCACGCCATTGATCCACGACCAACGTATCCGCCGGGTGCGTGAGCGAGACCTATTTGACCGACAAGTCTGGTTACAACTGCCTGTTCGCCGCGTCGACTGTCTGCGCTGTGGTCGCGTCAGTGAACATATCGACTGGCTCCCCTCTGGCTCCCGCCTCACCCGGCGCATGCAGTGCTGGATTGAAGCGCTCGTTCAGTACCTTCCCATCCGCCATGTCAGCCAGCTCACCGGGATCGGTTGGCACACCATCAAGGAGATCGACAAGCGCCGTTTGCAGACCAGTGTGGGCACCATCGAACTTGGGGAGGTGCGGCGGCTGGTGATGGATGAGTTTGCCCTGCACAAGGGACACCGCTATGCCACCGTGATCATGGATGCCGAGCGAACCCGCGTCCTGTGGGTGGGGCACGGCAACAGCCGGGCCGCTATCCGTCCCTTCTTCGAGCAGCTCGGCGAGCGATGCCAGCAGATTGAAGCGGTGGCGATGGACATGAACACGGCGTTCGACCTGGAGGTGAAGCAACACTGCCCGCAGGCGGAAGTGGTCTATGACCTGTTTCATGTGGTGGCTCGCTATGGCCGCGAGGTGGTGGACCGGGTGCGAGTGGAGCAGGCGAATGCACTGAAAAGCGATAAACCGGCGCGAAAAGTGGTCAAAAGTGCGCGTTGGTTGCTGCTACGTAATCGGGCAAAGCTGAGTGAAAAGCAGGATGTGAAGCTGCAGGAGCTGTTGGCGGCGAATCAACCGCTGGCGATGGTATACGTGCTGAAAGAGGCGTTGAAGGGCATCTGGTATGCGCCGAGCGTGTGGGAGGGATGGCGACGATGGCGGAGCTGGATGCGGCAGGTGAAGGAAAGCGGGCTAACACCGCTGCAACGATTTGGTCGAAATTTATCGAAATATATGCGGGGGATCCTGGCGAGTGCGAACTACCCGATGCACACGAGTGTGTTGGAAGGGGTGAACAACAAGATCAAAGTGATAAAGCGTATGGCATATGGATTTAGGGACTCAGAATACTTTTTTCTGAAAATCAAGGCGGCCTTCCCCGGAAAGCCGCGATGAACCTTTTTTATTCCCCCCGGAACGACATCGGGCTGTACTCAAAATTGGAGGCTTGCCAAGAGGGGGTAGGGGGTTGGCCGGACATTTTTTGAATAGTGAGAGGCTGTTCTCAATCCTGGTTGATTACCCTATGTAAAACGTTTGCGCCCCGTTATTATCCCACTGCCAGTTTAGAAGGTGACCCCTTCTAATTTTCTGCGATGAGAGTCGCAATTCCGTAGCACCTTTTTACAGCCCAGCGTCGTTATGACATTGGGCTTTATTTTTATGGGCGGTTTTCTGCATCAGCACCACGGCATCTGTGGGCCCCTAGCTGCCGGTCACTGGCATCTAGGCCCTGGCGGGCAGGATGCGGGCCGGATTGCCCACCACCCGGGCTCCGGCCGGGACGTCTCTGGTCACCACGGCGCCCGCACCGACGATGGCCTCCCGTCCTATGGTGACCCCCGGCAGCAGGATGGCGCCACCACCGATCCAGACCCTGTCTTCTATGGTCACCGGCAGCGCTGTTTCTACCCCCTGGATGCGCTCATCGGCGTCCAGCGCGTGGGCGGCGGTATAGATCTGTACGTTCGGCCCTATCATGACATCGGCGCCGATGCGGATAGGCGCGTTGTCCAGCAGGGTGGCCCCCATATTGATGTAGCTGCGCTCGCCAAGGTGGATGTGGCGGCCATAGGTGCAGTAAAGGGGCGGGCAGATAAAGGCGCCCTCCGCCAGCCCGCCGACGATCTCTTTGAGCAGCGCCAACTGCTGCTGCTCCTCTTCCGCGCGATTGAAGCGGTGATAGCGGCACGCCGTCTCCCGGCGTATCGCATCCAGCTCCTGGGCCATGCAGTTGTAAGGCTGGCTGGCGATCATCTTTTCGTATTCGGTCATGGCTAGGCCTCAATGGGGTGAAGGAGGAGAGGATAAGTCATCGAGGCGCAGAGAATCGTGAAGCTCTCCCCAGAGTGGGCAGAAGGGCGCGCAGCTGGCGCCGGGAAACGACAAGGGCACCCTGGGGTGCCCTTGTTGGGTATAGAGGATACCTGTTGCTATCAGCCGTGCTTGCGACCGCAGTGTTGCCGCCGCAATAGCTGCTTTCTATCAGCCGTCTTTGTGACCGCAGGCATCAAGATGACGGTCTCTATCAGCCGTGCTTGCGGCCTGAGAGGCGACACCACTCTTCCTTCACCGCGGTCGGGTCCATGTCGAACCACTGGCTGTAGATGGTCTCCAGCTCCGGGGCCTGGCTCTCCAGCACGCCGGAGAGCGCCATCAGGCTGCCGGGCTTGCCGTGGCCGGCGATGAGCGGCGCCAGCTCGCGCAGCGGGCCGGCCAGTATGTTGGCCACCACCACGTCAGCTTCGACGTCTTGCGGTTGGTCGGCAGGCAGGTAGAGTTCGATCTGGCCGGCGACGCCGTTACGTTCGGCGTTGTCATGGCTGGCCTGGATGGCCTGCGGGTCTATGTCGATGCCGATGACCCGGGCGGCGCCGAGTTTCAGGGCGGCGATGCCGAGGATGCCGGAGCCACAACCGAAGTCGACCACCGTCTTGCCGGCCAGATCCAGCCCATCCAGCCACTGCAGGCAGAGCGCTGTGGTGGGGTGGGTGCCGGTACCGAAGGCCAGGCCCGGATCCAGCATGACGTTGACCGCATCGGGATTCGGCACGTCGCGCCAGCTCGGGCAGATCCAGAGCCGCTCGCCGAACTGCATCGGGTGGAAGTGATCCATCCATTCCCGCACCCAGTCCTTGTCCTCCAGCTGCTCGACCTTGTAGCCGACGTCTTCCCCGAAGATCTGCTGGAAGAAGGCGATGGTGGGAGCCGGGTCGGTTTCGGCATCGAACAGCCCCATCACCTCGGTCTCACCCCAGAGCGGCGTTTCACCAGGCAGTGGCTCGTAGACGGGCACATCCTGGGCATCCATAAAGGTCACCGCCTGGGCTCCACGCCCCAGCAGCATGTTGCTCACCTTGTCCGCAGTCTTGGCGGTGGCGTTGATTCGAATTTGTATCCAGGGCATGGGGTCGACTCTTCATAAATGTGAAACCGCGGGATTCTATCATCATGGGCCTGTGCTGTCGTGGTTTGCCCATGATGGGATGGGGAAGGAAGGCAACTCTGCCAAGTTGGCACGGTTAATGTATTCCTTACTGGGTGACGGGAAGCAACTTGTTCCCGCTGAATGCTTTGCTCTATGAAGTTCCGTCATCTTTTTCAGCCACCTTCGGGTGGCTTTTTTTATGCCGGTGCGCTGAAAAACGGTCATTTTGCGGATAAAAGCAGACATTGGCACGCAATCTGCAAAGTTCCACATGTCCTGCATAAGGATATGTGTGTGATTGTTACCCCAACGTTCAGGTTTTAAGGGCCATCCCGGCGGGATGGCCTCTTTTTATGGTTTTTTCGGGGGAAGGGCCCGTCAGGGGCACAGATCGGCCGTGGGGCTGTGCACTCTTGGGGCTTGTCACTGGTGATTTCACCCCATGATGGTGCATTTTTTACCTATAAGGGAATAGGTCGCATGGCTGTGGGGATCCCTGGCTGCAAGGACCTCAGCTGGCAAAGCTGCTCATGTCGATCACCAGCTTGCCCACCATACGGCCCGCCTCCAGCTCGCTATGGGCCTGTGCCAGGCTGGTCGGAGTCAGTTCGGGCAGGGTGCGAGTGAGCGTGCTCTTGAGCACCCCTTGGTCCAGCAGGGCGGCGACCCGGCCGAGCAGCTTGTGCTGCTCGATCATGTCCGGGGTCTGGAACAGGGAGCGGGTAAACATGAACTCCTGGCTGAAGGTGACGCTCTTGGCCTTGAGCAGGCTCAGATCCCAGGGCTCGCTGGATTCGGCAATGGTGCAGATGTGACCGAAGGGGCGAATGAGGCTCGCCATGGCGGCCCAGTGCTGCTCGGTGGCATTGGTGCAGAAGATGGCATCGAGCTGGCTGATGCCAAGGCCGGCCAGCTCTTCCTGCAGGTTGTGATGACTCACTACCTGGTGGGCGCCCATGGCCAGGCACCAGTCACGGGTTTCAGGTCGGGAGGCGGTGGCGATCACCTCCATCCCGGTGAGCTGACGGGCCAGCTGGATGGCGATGGAGCCGACGCCGCCGGCGCCACCTATGACAAGCAGTCGCCCGGTACTTTCGCGGTTGAGGCCGATGCGCTCGAACAGGGTTTCCCAGGCGGTGATGGCGGTCAGGGGCAGGGCGGCGGCTTCCAGGTCGCTCAGGGTCTTGGGGGCGAGGGCGGCGATGCGCTCATCCACCCGTTGTAGGGCGCTGTTGCTGCCGGGGCGGCTGATGTCGCCGGCATACCAGACGCGGTCGCCCGCCTTGAACAGGGTTACCTCGTGGCCGACCGCCACAACCTCTCCGACCGCATCCCAGCCCAGCACGCGGGGCGTCGCCTCCACCTTGGCCTTGGGGGCGCGCACCTTGGTGTCCACCGGGTTGACCGAGGTTGCCGTTACTTTCACCAGCAGATCCCGTGGGCCCGGGGTGGGATCCGGCAGTTCGGTCTCGATGAAGCAGTGGGGGTGATCGCTTGGCAGATAATGGGTGAGGGCAATGGCTTTCATGGCAGTTCCTTTCAAATCGGTATGAGTGGGATTGCCAGCGAGTCTAGTCTGGTTGATTATTTCGATTAAGATGGGTAATCGGGACAGACTGTTTGTATATATGAACAATGTCGAACTGGAGTTGATGGGGCTGTTCGCCACCGTGGTGGAGCAGGGCAGTTTTACCGGGGCGGCCGAGGTGCTTGGCATGCCCAAGTCCTCGGTGAGCCAGAAGATCTCACGCCTCGAGTCACGGCTCGGGGTGCGACTATTGCAGCGCACCACCCGCAGGCTCAGCCTGACCCCCCAGGGGGAGGTCTATGTGGAGCATTGCCAGGCCCTGCTGGCCCTGGCGAGAAGCGCCAATCTGGCCATGGCCAGGCTGCGCTCGGCCCCTGCGGGTCGGGTGCGGATCACCGCGCCCGAGGCGACCGGCACCCTGCTGCTTGGCCGGATTATGGCCGAGTTTCGTGCCCTCTATCCCGAGGTGGTGCTGGAGCTGACCTTGAGCGACGAGCAGCTGGATCTGGTGGGGGAGGGCTACGATCTGGCGCTGCGGGCGGCGCCGCTCAAAGATTCGAGCCTCATCTGCCGGCGCATCGGCCAGGTGGCGCGCCATCTGGTGGCGGCCCCGGGTTATCTGGCGAGCCAGGGCACGCCGCAGCAACTGACTGAGCTGGGGGGGCATGCCTGCCTGGTGCACACGTCGCTGCCGGTGTGGCCGTTGCTGGAGGGGGGCTGGCGGCCGCAAGGAGCCTGCATCAGCAACAGCCTGCTGGCGCTGAGGGAGCTGGCACTGCACGAAGGGGGGATAGCCCTGTTGCCGGATCATGTCTGCCGAGACGATCTGGCGGCGGGGCGCCTGCTGAAGGTGCTGCCGGATCACCCCATACCCCCCAATCCCTTCTATCTCATCTACCCGAGCCGCGAGCATCTGGCACCCGCCCTGCGCAGCCTGATGGACTTCGTCGCCGAGCGCTTGCCATTCGCCTGATCAGCGGTGCTGGCTGAGGGGGGCCTGACCGGGTTCGAGACCGAGCGGCACCGACTGTCGCTCTGCCAGCATGCGGATCTGCCCCTCGATGAGACCGGCGTTGGGGCCCAGCACCAACACCAGCTGATGCTCGTTGAGCTGGATCCAGGAGAGGCAGCCGAGCCTGGCCAGACGGGACTGATCCACCAGCGCCATCTCCCGCACCCGCAGGCTGAGGCGCGTCAGGCAGACGCTCATGGCCTGCAGGTTGTCCATGCCTCCCAGCATCTTGAGGTACTGGATGGCCAGCATCTGGGGATCCGTGGGGGCCACGGTCGCGAGCTGGGGCAGCTCCTCGGCGATGGGCTTGCTCGGCAGGCTGAGGGGGGCGTACTCAAGCAGCCGGGAGAAGACCAGGGCATAGATGACGAAGAACAGGATGCCGAGGGGAATGAGCCAGAAACTGTGTTCACCTGAGCCGTAGCTGAGCACCAGATCCAGCAGCCCGGCGGAGAAGTAACTGCCCACCTGGATGCCGAGCCCGCTGCAGATGGCGAGCGACAACCCGGTCAGCAGGGCATGGGCCAGGAACAGCCAGGGGGCGGTGAAGGCGAACAGGAATTCGATGGGTTCGGTGATCCCCACCAGGGCCGAGGTGAGCGCCAGGGTGAGCAGCAAGCCCCCCTGCGGCAGGCGCCGCATCCGCTGGCGATGGAGCCAGATGGCAAAACAGGCGCCGGGCAGGCCGAACATTATGACCGGATAGAGACCCGCCACATAGCCCTCGTGCAGCGGCTGGGCGGCGGAGAGCGCCTGCAGGTTGCTCTCCCCCAGACCCATGAGGCTGCCCAGCACCTGGTGAAGGCCGAGGGGGATCAGCAGCCGGTTCAGCACGCCGTAGCAGAAGGCGCCAAACGGCGTGGTGAGCAGGTCGGAGGCGAGCAGTGTGATGCCTTGCTCCAGCAGCGGCCAGAGCAGGGCCAGGGGCACGACCAGCAGCAGGCTGGCCAGGGCCGAGAGCAGCAGGCCGGGCAGCTCTTCTTGCAGCGGTCGCAGCCAGCCGGGGAGGGAGAGGCTGCGGGTCCAGGAGCAGACCATGGCGGTGGTCAGGCCCGCCAGCAGGCCGCAGATCATGTCCGCATGCAGGCCGGGCTGCAGGGTGGCGAGCGCCGAGCTCAGCAGCAGGAAGTTGACCGCGCCGGCCAGGGCCTGCGCCCCTTGCCCCTGTCGGCTCAGCCCGAAGGCGATGGCCACCGCATAGATGAGCGGCATCTGGCTGAAGAGGGCGCGTCCGGCCAGGGAGAGCACCGCCAGATCCAGTACGTCCGGCTGGCCGAGCCGATAGAGCAGGGCCGCTAGCGGCAGGATGGAGACGGGCAGCAACAGGGCATAACCGAGCCGTTGCAGGGACTGGGTCAGGATCTTTCTGGCGTTCTGAACTGGCATAAGGGCGCGGTATTTTGTGACGTGGCGCACATTTTACTCACTCGCACCCATTTGGGAATAGGTGCGAGTCCCTTTATTGGCCCCTTTCTTATTTCTGATCAAACAATCGGCGAACCGACTGATCCGGGGCCGGGGTCAGCAGGCTGACCAGGATGAAGGCCGCGAGGCCAAGCGCCAGGCTCGGTACTATGGCGTGCAGGCCGGCCAGCTTGATCCCCCACTGACTCAAGACCCCGTAGCAGACAATGCCTGACACCATGCTGGCCAGCGCCCCCGGGCCGTTGGCCCGGGACCAGTAGAGGCCGAGCACCAGGGGCCAGAGGAAGACCGCCTGCAGGCCGCCGAAGGCGAGCAGGTTGAGCCAGATGATCATCTCGGGGGGCTGCAGCGCCGCCAGCAGCACCAGGGTGCCGAGGATCAGGGTGCAGAGCAGGGAGAGCCTGGGAATGCGCACCTCCAGCTTTTCCTGCTTCGGATTGAGGTAGTTGAGGTAGAGATCCTTGACCAGGGTCGCCGAGGCCTGGATCAGCTGGGAGTCGATGGTGGACATGATGGCCGCCATGGGGGCCGCCAGGAAGACCCCGGCCAGCCAGGGGGGCAGCACCTCCATCATCAGGGAGGGCATGATCTTGTCCGGGCTGTCCATGCCGGGCAGGATAGCGCGACCCAGGGCGCCAGCGAGGTGCATGCCCAGCATCAGCAGGGCGCTGACCACGGTGCCGATGAGGATGCCTCTGTGCAGCGCCTTGCTGTCCCGGTAGCCGAAGCAGCGCAGGGCCGAGTGGGGCAGCCCCACCACACCGACGCAGACCAGGATCCAGAAGCTCAGTATGAAGGGCTGGGTCAGCATGTCACCGGCGCCGGTCGGGCTCACCAGCTTGGGATCTATCACCTTGAGCTGGTGGATGAGGTTCGGCAGGCCGTCACCGGCAATCAGTATCCCTGCCAGCAGGGCCCCTGTGCCGATCAGCATGATGATGCCCTGCAGGGCATCGGTCATCACCACGGCGCGAAAGCCGCCGATCACCGTGTAGAGCAGCACGCAGCTGGCAAACAGGAAGAGCCCCTGCTGGTAGCTGAGGCCGGTTGCCGTCTCCAGCAGGCGGGCGCCGCCGATGAACTGCACCACCATGGTGGCGATGAAGGCGAGGATGATGGTCACCGAGCCCAGCACCACCACCCACTTGCTGCGGTAGCGGGCCCACAGCATGTCGTTGATGGTCACCGCATTGACCCGGCGGGCGATGATGGCGAACTTCTTGCCAAGCACCCCCAGGGTGAGCCAGACGGTGGGTAGCTGGATCATCGCCAGCAGCACCCAGCCCAGGCCTATCTTGTAGGCGGCACCGGGCCCGCCGATGAAGGAAGACGCCGAGGTGTAAGTGGCTACCAGCGTCATGGCCAGCACCAGACCGCCCATGCTGCGGTTGCCGATGAAGTACTCCTGCACGAAGTCACCCCCGGCACGGTGGCGACCGGCCCAGAAGCCGACCCCGAGCACCAGCACCAGATAGACGAAGAGCGGCAGCATCAACTCAAGATTCATGGGGGGACTCCTGGGTGTCCAGCGGGGCGTCGGCAAACCGGGGATCCGTCATGGGTTCAGTACGCGGCTCAGGAGTCATGAGGAGGTTCCTCGGGGTCGAGAGGAATGTCGACGAACAGGCGATCCACCATGAGCGCGCAGAGGCCGATAAACAGCAGTGGCATCAGGATGCAGCTGAGCAGAAACCAGAGCGGCATATTCCAGAGCTCGAGCGTCTCGGGAACGAAGTACGCCGAGCCATACCAGGCAACGAAGTAAAGCAGGGTCAGCAGCAGGCAGAGGGCTGCTTCCCGACGGGCGAGCGCGAAACGATTCACCTTGGCCTCCGACAATTTTGAGGGGCGCAAGGATAACAAAAAAGGGCCATGTCGCCATGGCCCTTTTTTCGCTGTCGATCCCGAGGGACCGAACGCGCTCTGCTAAAGCGTCTTTTACAGACCCAACTTCTTGTGCAGGTAGTGGATGTTGGTGCCACCGTGCTGGAAGTTCTCGTCCTTCATGATCTCTTTTTGCAGGGCGATGTTGGTCTTGATCCCTTCCACCACCAGCTCGTCGAGAGAGTGACGCATGCGGGCGATGGCGATGTCACGGTTCTCGCCGTAACAGATCAGCTTGCCGATCATGGAGTCGTAGTAGGGCGGCACCTTGTAACCCGCATAGATGTGGGATTCCCAGCGCACGCCCAGACCGCCCGGCGCATGGAAGCGCTGGATGAGGCCAGGAGACGGCATGAAGGTGGCAGGGTCTTCGGCGTTGATCCGGCACTCGATGGCATGGCCACGGATGCGGATGTCCTGTTGGGTGATCGACAGGGGCTGACCGGCGGCGATGCGCAGCTGCTCCTTGATGAGATCCACACCGGTGACCATCTCGGTGACCGGGTGCTCGACCTGGATCCGGGTGTTCATCTCGATGAAGTAGAACTCGCCGTTCTCGTACAGGAACTCGAAGGTGCCCGCACCGCGGTAGCCGATTTCGAGACAGGCGCGCACGCAGCGCTCACCGATGAACTTGCGCATCTCTTCGGTGATGCCGGGGGCCGGCGCCTCTTCCACCACCTTCTGGTGACGGCGCTGCATGGAGCAGTCGCGCTCACCCAGGTAGAGGGCGGTACCCTGACCGTCAGCCAGCACCTGGATCTCGATGTGGCGCGGGTTCTCCAGGTATTTCTCCATGTAGACCATGTCGTTCTTGAAGAACTGGCCTGCTTCGGATTTGGTCAGGGCGATGGCGGCGGCCAGCTCTGATTCATTGCGCACCACGCGCATGCCACGACCACCACCGCCACCGGCGGCCTTGATGATCACGGGGTAGCCGATCCGCTTGGCAATGGTGGCGTTGCGCTTGGCATCGTTGTCCACCGGGCCGTCGGAGCCGGGTACGCAGGGGACGCCCGCCTTCTTCATCGCTTCGATGGCGGAGACCTTGTCACCCATGAGGCGAATGGTCTCGGCGCGCGGGCCGATGAAGATGAAGCCGGATTTCTCGACCACTTCGGCGAAGTCGGCGTTCTCGGAGAGGAAGCCGTAGCCCGGGTGGATGGCGACGGCACCGGTCACCTCGGCGGCGGCGATGATGGCCGGCACGTTGAGGTAGGACTCACCGCTGGCGGGTTTGCCGATACAGATGGTTTCGTCGGCCAGGAGCACATGTTTGAGCTCCCGATCGGCAGTGGAGTGAACGGCCACTGTCTTGATCCCGAGCTCTTTGCAGGCGCGCAGGATCCGCAGGGCAATTTCACCGCGGTTGGCGATGACTACTTTGTCCAACATGGGTGGCGTCTTCCCTTATTCGATGATGAACAGCGGCTCGTCAAATTCGACGGCCTGACCATTTTCAACCAGGATCGCTTTGATCACACCGGCCTTGTCAGACTCGATTTGGTTCATCATTTTCATGGCTTCGACGATGCACAGGGTATCGCCGACATTGACGTGCTGACCGACTTCCACGAACGGCTTGGCTTCCGGGCTGGAGGAGCGGTAGAAGGAGCCGACCATGGGGGAGCGCATCAGATGGCCACTCGGGGCGGCATCGGCAGCAGGGGCGGCGGCCTGGGCGGCAGCGGCGACCGGCGCGGCGGCATGTTGAACCTGCGCCGGCTGCATCATCATCTGCGGGGCAACGCTAACCTGGCCGGAGAAATTGCGGCTGATGCGAACGGACTCTTCCCCTTCGGAGATTTCCAGCTCGGCGATGCCGGACTCTTCAACCAGTTCAATCAGCTTCTTGATTTTGCGGATATCCATTAGCATTCTCTTTCTTCTTTATCTGATCAGTGATTATCAAGCCGCGCGCAACTGATGCACGGCCGCGGTTAAAGCGAATTGGTAGCCATCGGCACCCAGCCCACAAATGACCCCTTTGGCGACATCAGACAGATAGGAGTGATGGCGGAAGGGTTCCCTGGCATGAACGTTTGACAGGTGAACCTCGATAAAGGGGATGGCCACGCCCAGCAGGGCATCGCGCAGGGCGACGCTGGTGTGGGTGAAGGCGGCCGGGTTGATGATGATAAAATCCACCTGGCCCATGGCCTGATGGATGCGGCCGACCAACTCATGTTCGGCATTGGATTGCAGGTGTTCCAGGGTGACACCGAGTTCGTTGGCGTACTGGCTCAGATCGGCGACGATCTCATCGAGCGTCTTGCTGCCGTAGATGCCCGGCTCCCGCTTGCCCAGCAGATTCAGGTTAGGACCGTTGAGCAGGAGGATTCGGTGATGTTGCGACATATTGAGTACATCCTCGATGATTATGCTGCTATCTATCAGCTATCTGTGGACCACCAAAAATCTAGCCACTTTCTGCACAATTCGGTGTGCCCTGGCACACAGATTTCGCAATTATATTGATTTCGTGAAAATTAGCAGCATTTTACTGGTCTAATCTCTACATCTGGCCATTTATTGAGCATGTTGGCGCGCAGCGCCGCTCTGTCGCAGTGTCCGCCTCTTTGGGCTTTCCAGACACAACAAAGCCGGCACAAGGCCGGCTTTGTTGTGAGAGGGGAAGCACTCAGGCCGCTTCAGACTTCTCGCGGATAAGTTTGTCCACGACGCCCGGATCCGCCAGGGTGGAGATATCCCCCAGGCTGTCGGTCTCGCCGGTGGCGATCTTGCGCAGGATACGGCGCATGATCTTGCCGGAACGGGTCTTGGGCAGCCCCTCGGCCCAGTGGATCACGTCCGGGGTGGCGATGGCGCCGATCTCCTTGCGCACCCACTCCTTCACCTCTTTGTGCAGCTCGCGGCTCGGCTCCTCCCCGGCGATCAGGGTGACATAGGCGTAGATGCCCTGACCCTTGATCTCGTGGGGCACCCCCACCACCGCCGCCTCGGCGATCTTGGGATGGGAAACCAGGGCCGACTCGATCTCGGCGGTGCCCATGCGGTGGCCGGAGACGTTCAGTACATCATCCACCCGACCGGTGATCCAGTAGTAACCATCTTCGTCGCGACGGGCGCCGTCGCCGGTGAAGTAGCGGCCCGGGAAGGTGGAGAAGTAGGTCTGCTCGAAGCGCTCGTGATCGCCGAATACGGTGCGCATCTGGCCAGGCCAGGAGTCGGTGATCACCAGGTTGCCCTCGGTGGCGCCCTCCAGTGGCTCACCCAGGTTGTCTACCAGAGCAGGCTGCACCCCGAAGAAGGGACGGGTGGCGGAGCCGGGCTTGAGCGCGGTGACGCCGGGCAGCGGGCTTATCAGGATGCCGCCGGTCTCGGTCTGCCACCAGGTGTCGACGATGGGGCAGCGCTCGTCCCCTATGGTGCGGTAGTACCACTCCCAGGCTTCCGGGTTGATGGGTTCACCTACGGATCCCATGATGCGCAGGCTGGTGCGGGAGGTGCCTTCGACGGCCTCCTTGCCCTTGGCCATCAGGGCGCGGATGGCGGTGGGTGCGGTATAGAGGATGCTGACCTGGTGCTTGTCCACCACCTGGCTCATGCGGTTGGTGGCCGGGTAGTTTGGCACCCCTTCGAACATCAGGGTGGTGGCGCCGTTGGCGAGCGGCCCGTAGACCAGATAGGAGTGACCGGTGACCCAGCCCACATCGGCGGTACACCAGTAGATGTCCTCCTCGTGATAGTCGAACACGTACTTGAAGGTGAGGGCGGCATAGACCAGATAGCCGCCCGTGGTGTGCAGCACCCCCTTGGGCTTGCCGGTGGAGCCCGAGGTGTAGAGCACGAACAGGGGATCCTCGGCGCTCATGGCCTCGGGCGGGCAATCAGGGCTGGCGGCGGCGACGGCATCGTGCCACCAGATGTCCCTGTGGTCATGCCAGGCGACCTTGCCGCCGGTGCGCTTGAGCACGATGACCTTGTTGACCTTGGTATCCGGGTGGGTGAGCGCCTCGTCCACGTTCTTCTTGAGGGGAATGGGGCGGCCGCCGCGCAGGCCTTCATCGGCGGTGATGACGATGGATGAGCCCGAGTCGATGATACGACCCGAGAGGGCCTCCGGCGAGAAGCCGCCGAAGACGATGCTGTGCACGGCGCCGATGCGGGTACAGGCCAGCATGGCGATGGCCGCTTCCGGCACCATGGGCATGTAGAGACAGACCATGTCACCGCGCTTGACCCCCTGGGCTTTGAGCACGTTGGCAAACTTGCACACCTCGCCGTGCAGCTCGCGATAGGTCAGCTTGCGATCCTCGGCCGGGTTGTCCCCTTCCCAGATGATGGCGACCTTGTCGCCGCGTGTCGCCAGGTGGCGATCCAGGCAGTTGGCCGACACGTTGAGCAGGCCATCCTCATACCATTTGATGGAGACGTGGCCCGGATCGTAGGAGGTGTTCTTGACGCGGGTGTAGGGGGTCATCCAGTCGAGGATCTTACCCTGCTCACCCCAGAAGGCGTTCGGGTTCTGTACCGACGCCAGGTACATGGCTTCATAACCTTCCTTGTCCAGCAGGGCGTCGCTACCTATGTGGGCCTTGACCGGATAGACCTTGCTCTCGCTCATCTCTCACTCCTGTGAATACATTTTTGTAATGATTGAGTAACAACTTATACCTTTGGCACGGGAGGGCAATTAGACTTTTGGATAGCGACGAGCGAAGGAGGGGCGCCACTGAGCGCCCCTGACGGGAGCAAGATGAAGGGAGTAAACGAAAGGGAGCCTGGTGCTCCCTTCTTCATTGGATCCCTGTCGGCCACCGTCAGCGCTGGGGGGTGAGCATGGAGGTCATGCGGGGTTCGGACAGGGGGTGGCTGAACAGGTAGCCCTGGCCCTCCTCGCAGCGCAGAGACTGCAAGAACTGGCGCTGGGGCTGGGTCTCTATACCTTCCGCCGTGACCGCCATGCCGAGGCTGTCGGCCAGGCTGACGATGGTGCGGCACAGCTCCCGGCTGTGTTTGTCGTCGGGCAGAGCCTGCACGAAGGTTCTGTCTATCTTGATGCGATCGATGGGCAGGCTTTTGAGCAGGCTCAAGGAAGAGAAGCCGGTGCCGAAGTCGTCGATGGCGATTTGCACTCCCAGCGCCTCGGCCCGCCGGGGCGGGAGACATGGATACAGCCGAGATCCAGCTCGGCCCGGGGGGCGCCATTGAGCAACTGCTTGAGCTTGGGGAGCAGCATGGGGGCCTGGGTCGGGGTGATGTCAAACAGCGTCTTGCCGAGGTGATCCCCCTGCGCCAGACCGCTCAGCTCGGTGAAGATACCGTTGACGCCACGGCATCTGAAGTCACGATCGAAGACCCCAATCCCAAAGGGCGCCAGTTCGAACAGTTGTTGCCATTCATGAAGGGATAACGGGCCTGACAAATGCTGTGTCTGAACCGATTCGGGTAGCACTTTTTCCATGGAGGCTCCTGAATTGATTTCTTTGTCACTCATACGGCTGTGTCAGTATGGCAGGAAGTTTCAAGAGGGAGAGAATGTCAGGGAATGATGTTAAATCAAGGGGATGTCAGCCTTTCTGGCGACCAAATGCCTGAATGCCGCGCACAAATACCAGCCAGCCGAGCAGGTGGAATGGCAGCGCGAGCAGGTATAGAACCAGGAAGTGCGACTCGCTGCCACTGCTGTTGATGAAGCCTATCCAGGCTACCAGCAGGGTCAGCATGCCCGCTATCTGGAAGCGGCGGCGCAGCACCACCTCGACCCCGAGGTTGGCAAGGTAGAGGGTGAGCAGGATGCCGCCAAAGCCGGTGAGCTGGGCGCTGCCGTACAGCTCCCTGTCCGGGTTGAACAGCAGCGCGATCAGGGGAGTAATGCCCTGATCCAGCGGGATCAGGGCCAGCAGCCAGCATGCAATAAGAAGCAGGGCTGTCTTCATGCGAGGCTTAGTCGGCGGACTGCGCCGGTTTGACCAGAGAGAGGTAGTTGGCGTCCATCTTGAGGAATACCCCGAGCAGGCGGGCGCTGGCGCAGTAGAAGCCAAACCGGTCGGCGGCGCGACAGGCGCTTTCGAACTTGTCGAACCAGCCCAGCAGGTGGCCGTGCAGCAGCGCTTCCTGCTCGTCGAGCCAGCTTTCCCGCTCGGCCGCGCTCTTTGCTTCTGCGGCGCGAATGATGAGGTTGCCCATCAGATCCAGCTCGATGGCCAGGTGATCGGCAGGCTCTTTGTATTTATCGCTGACATTGATGCCGAGGCGATCGAGGCGGGCCTGCATCTCGGCCATGGGGGCCTGCATCAGCAGCTTGGCCTCGCCACGGTAGAGGGACTCGTAGGGCAGGGCGCCCTGCTTGGGATCCACCAGGAAGAGGCCGGCGAAGTCGGCGGCGAGCTCCAGCTGGCGATCGGTGCGAACCAGCAGGCGGGCGATGGCGTCATTGAGCTCGGCCACGGCCTCGCGCATGGGGTCCAGGGTGGAGAGGCTCTTCAGGAAGCTTCGCACATCATAGGTGTCATATTCGGCGATCTGCTCATCACTGAGTTCGGCGGCGAACAGGGTGGCGAACCACCAGTAAAGCTCGGCCCGGCGTTCGCTGGTAGCCATAAATTCCTGCATTTATCCTCCGTGGATGACAATCGGGAGCCTTGATGGCTCCCGATTCTAACGACTTTAAAAATAAAGGAAACTCAAGGGGGCGCTTTCGTCCTCCCGGGGTCAGAGCGCCGGGAACATGGGGTCGATGCCCTTGACCGATTCCGGCGCGCCGAAGGCAGTGACAGCCGGTGCCTGCCCGCGGAACTTCTCGATCTCCACCAGCGCGGTATGGGCCGTGGTGGCCTGCGCCAGGCTGGAGGAGCCGATATCGGCGGTCAGTACGTTGGGGTCTCCGTAGGTACAAAGGGTACCGACCTTGCCGCCCTCCTGCGGGCCATACCAGGCCCCTTCCTGAATGCGCACCACGCCGCGGGCGTAGTCATCGCTCACCACCAGCCCGGCCAGCACCTGACCGCGGCTGTTGAACACCCGCACCAGATCGCCGTCCTTGAGGCCACGGGAGTTGGCATCCTGCGGATTCATATAGACAGGCTCGCGACCCTGCACCGTGTAAGTGGCGCGGTAGTTGTCGGAGGAGCAGAGCTGGCTGTGCAGCCGCTTGTCCGGGTGGCAGGATTGCAGGTGCAGTGGGTACTGCTTGCTGCCCGGCCCGCCGTGCGAGCGCTCGTAGGGCTCGATCCAGACCGGGTGGCCCGGGCAGTCCCCATAGCCGTAGTCGGCGATGGTCTTGGAGTAGATCTCGATGAGGCCGGACGGGGTACCCAGTGGTTCCAGATCCGGCTCCTGACGGAACGACTCGTGGCGCACCCAGGGTTGGCCCGCCGGGAAGGTGACGAAGCCTTCGCCGTGCCAGAACTGGCTGAAACGGGGCAGACGAATGCCGATGCCGCGGCCCTGCAGGCGGGCGTCGTCATAGATGCTCTGGATCCACTCCAGCTTGCTCTTGCCACCGGTGAACTCGGCCTCGCGACCGAAGCGACGGCAGAGATCGGCGAAGATGTCGTAGTCATCGCGCGCCTCGAACAGCGGCTCCACCACCTTGTACATGGCCAGAATGCCCGCGTTGGAGTGGGAGCCCCACTGCTCTATGTCGTCCCGTTCATAGGTGGTGGTGGCGGGCAGCACGATATCGGCGAAACGGCAGCTGGCGGTCCACTGGTGATCGATGCTGACCACGGTTTCCAGCTTGCGCCAGGCCGAGACCATCTTGTTGCGATCCTGCTGGTGGTGGAACGGGTTGTTGCCGCAGAACACCGCCATCTTCATGTGGGGGTAGGTGATTGTCTGGCCGTTGAAGGCGATCTGCTTGCCCGGATTGAGGATGCAGTCGACGAAGCGGGCCACAGGAATGTATTTGGAGTAGCCCTTCCAGTCGCCGTCATGAAGCGGCTTGACCCCGGGAATGACCGAGCTGAAACCGGACATGATGGGGCCGCTGGAGGTGATGGTACCCGCGCCGTTGTAGTGCCAGCCAAAGCCGTAACCGCCCCCCGGCAGGCCGATCTGGCCAATCATCGAGGCCAGTACCACCAGCATCCAGGCGTACTGTTCGCCGTGGTGCATACGCTGCACGCTCCAGCCGCCGATAAGCTGGGTGCGGCCGCTGCTCATGGCGCGGGCCAGCTCGCGGATGGTCTCGGCTGGTACGCCACAGATGGCGGCGGCCCACTCCGCATCCTTCACCTGACCATCGCTGGTGCCCAGCAGGTAGGGCAGGAACTTGTCAAAGCCGGTGGTGTAGTTCTTCAGGAACGCCTCATCGTGGCGCTTCTCGCTGTAGAGGGTGTGGGCGATGCCCAGCATCAGCGGCACGTCGGTCTGCGGATTCAGGGTCACCTGATCGCAGTTGAGGTATTTCTGGGTCTTGGATTTGACCGGATCGACGCTGATGACCCGGATCTCGCCCTTGGCCACCTTCTCTTTCAGCTGCGCCCAGTAGTCGTAGACGCTGTGATCCGGCACCAGCCAGCCCACCTGCAGGTTCTTGATGGGATCGGAGCCCCAGATGACGATGGTCTTGCTGTGCTCCAGCACCAGCGGCCAGGAGGTCTGCTGCTCGTACACCTCCATAGCCCCCGCTACATGGGGCAGGATCACCTGGGCGGCGCCGGTGGAGTAGTCACCGGCCTTGGCCAGATAGGTGCCGTGCAGGTTCATGGCGCGGCCAAGCATGGCGCCAGCTGAGTGCAGCTTGCCCACCGACTGCCAGCCGGAGTGACCGGCATAGAGGGCGCTCGGGCCATAGGTTTTCTGCACCCGTTCCAGCTCGTGATAGAAGAAGTCCAGCGCCTGGGACCAGGTCACCCGCACGAAGCGGTTCTGGCCACGCTCGCTGGTGTCGGACTGGTGGCCCTTGCGCAGCCAGTCCAGTCGCACCATGGGGTAGCGGATGCGGGAGGGGTTGTAGACCACCTCACTCAAGGCCTTGAGCATCTCGGTGGGGTGTTTGTCGTGCTCGAACGGCAGGGTCTCGACCCAGCGACCATCGACCACCCGGGCACGGAAGGCTCCCCAGTGGGAACCGGACTGCACCAGCTTGTCGCCGGACTCGGCGGCCATCACGGCGCGACCGAGCAGGGAGGGGCCGATCAGGGCAGAGGCACCGCTGGCCAGCAAGCCACCCAGAAAACCACGACGGGAAATGTTGATCATCTTGTTATTCCTCTCTCGGATCCGGAACTCGAATCCGGAATTAGTGGCTGCCCTGACCACCGGTATCGGCGGCATGGTTTTGCAGGTATTTGAGCAGGGTACGCTCCTCTTCCTTGCTCAGGCGGTAGTAGGCAGACATTGCCTTGAGCCCGGAGATCCAGCCATTGGCGGTGAAGTGAGCGGGATCTGGTGCGCCGTGGCAGGAGTTGCAGGTGGATTTGTACATCTCGCCGGCGTAATCCCAGATCGGCTTGAGCGAGGATTCAAAGCCCTTGCCATCGACCCAGGCCTGTACCTGAACCTGTTCCCACTTGATATGGGTGGCGCTGTCGGTCTCCTGCTTGAGCACTGTCTCGCTCGCTTTCAGCTCGTCACGGACGGTGGCGACAAAGACCCGCTTGCCCATGTATTCGCTCAGTACCCGGCCCTTGCCGTCGCTCTCGCGCCACCCTTCGATGGTCACCTTGAGGCGATCGCCGCTGCGGGCCACTACTTCGATGCGGGAGGCGGGCAGCAGCTTGCCGACCGGGTCGGTGCTCTGTTCGCTGGCATAGAGATCTTTTTCACCCAGGTTGTAGAGGGTCTCGGCGGCTGGAGCCTCTTGCGCGTCGTTGACCAGGGTGGCGTAAGTGGCCCGGAAGCCCCCCGCCATGTTGGGCAGCTCGTGGGCGATGCCCTTGTGGCACTCGATGCAGTTCATGTTCTTCGCCGCCGCATCTTTCATCGCCAGCGCTGCCGCCGGGGACTGCTTGGCGTGATCCATGTTGTCGTAGCTGTGGCAGGACTTGCAGGTCTTGGAGTTCTGGCTGCTCATCCGCGCCCACACCTTCTCGGCCAGATGCAGGCGCCTGTCCTCGAACGTCTCCTGGGTGTCGATGCTGTGGCCTATGTACTCCTGATAGAGGTCGTTGGCCGCCTCCATCTTGCGGGCCACCTTGCCGACAAAATCCTTCGGCTGGTGACAGTCGGTGCAGACCGCCTGTACCCCGGAGGCATTCTTGAAGTGGATGGACTCCTTGTACTCCGGATAGACGGTGTCTTTCATGGAGTGGCAGGAGATGCAGAATTCGAGGCTGCTGGTTTTCTCAAAGCCATAGTGCAGGCCGACGGTGCCCGCGAGGGTGACGCCGACGCCGACCAGAAGCAGCGCCAGTACCGACCAGCGGCGGCTGGGGGTGCGCAGGAAGTGCCACAGTTTTTTCATCATGCTCTCTCACATCACTTTTTTGATGGGAGCCATGATAGGGAGGCGTTGTGAACAGGGCTGCCGCCACAAATTAATGAAATAGGGGTATTTATGACAAAATGTGAATAGAATAATCCTCCCTTGTCGACCATCGTGAACCCTGCCCATGCGCTACCACATTCTGGTTGTTGAAGATGATGCGGTGACCCGCGAGAAGCTGACCGGCTATTTCGAGCGGGAGGGCTATCGGGTGACGGCGGTCGAAAACGGTCAGGAGATGCGCGCCGTGCTGGCGGAACAGACGGTCGATCTGGTGATGCTGGATATCAACCTGCCGGGGGAAGATGGTCTGCTATTGACCCGTGAACTGCGGGCTCGCAGCACGGTGGGGATCATTCTGGTCACCGGCCGCAGTGATGCGGTGGACAGGATTGTCGGCCTCGAGATGGGGGCCGACGACTATGTCACCAAGCCGTTCGAGCTGCGGGAGTTGCTGGTGCGGGTCAAGAATCTGCTGTGGCGGATCTCGCTGGCGACCGCCGCGCCGAGCGAGCCTGCGGTCGTTGACGATGCGGTGCGCTTTGGCCCCTGGCGTTTTGACATTCCTCGCCGCCAGCTCAGCAAGGACGGAGTGCCGGTGCGCCTGACCAAGGCGGAATATGAAGTGCTGGTGGCCTTTGTCGCCCATGCCGGGCGGGTGCTCAGTCGGGAGCGGATCCTGACCCTTATCAGCCATCGCGGCGATGGCCCGAGCGATCGCACCATAGATGTGTTGATCCGGCGGCTGCGCGGCAAGATGGAGCCGGATCCGCGGGATCCCCACCTGTTTGTCACCGTTCATGGTGAAGGCTATCTGTTTGCTGGCGAGATAGCCTCCTGACTCCGTTGCGGTGGCCTTGACCTGTTTGACCGGGTATCAGACCGGCGGGCGGGTATCAAATTGCGGGCAGTCGTCGCCAATCTGGTGCCAAGGTGCCTTGGAGCCGACAAAGATGTGAAACGCGGGCCGCTGGCTTGGCACATCGTCCAGCACCCCGAGGCGCAGGTTGATCTTGCCGCTGCTGCTCTTCTGGCTGAACAGGCTGGAGCCGCAGTGACGACAGAAAGCCAGGGTGGTCTCTGCCGATTTCCGGTAGCGGCCGATGGCCTCTTCTCCCTTTACGATGGTGACCTTGTTGCCATCCAGTCCGCCGACCGAGGCGTAATCTCCCCCTGAAAACTTGCGGCATTCGCTGCAGTGGCAGTTACCCATATAGTCGAACTGATCCGGCAGGGTCAGGGCAACGGCGCCGCACAGGCAGCTGGCATGTAACTCTTTCATCTCTTCTCCTTGAGTGTGCTAATCGGATTTGGGACGGTGATTCGACTCGCCCGCTATTCGACCCGATAGACGGGACGAAAAGCGCCATCCGAGAGGGAATCGGCGGGGTCGGCCAGTGGCGCAGACAGCGTCAGAATGGGTGGTCCCATCACCCGCGGGCACTGCTCGGCACTGGCATCAGGGTGTTGCAGCAGACAGACCGCCTGCGCGACCGCAAGGCGCCCCTGCAGCCGCATCTGATCGCTGTTGGCGGCCAGGATCTTGCCCCGGCGCAAGCCCCGCTGTACCCCGTGGCTGAAGTAGGTGCTCAGCACCAGGGGCCTGTCGAGATGGCGCTGTGACAGTTCGTTGACCGCCACTTCGGCGGCGATGGCGCCCCCTACCAGATAGTCGAGATCCGGATAGCGGGTCAGGGTGTGCTGCACCAGCGTACGCTGGATTTCCCGGCTGTTGTCGCCGCGCTCGGTGGTGACCAGCTTGATGGCGCTCCCCTTGATGGCATCGGCAAAGCCCGGCTCCACGAAGTTGTTGCCGCCGCTCGCCTGCGGGCCGGGGAAGAGGGCAACCGAGACCGGCTTGCTGCCGGCGGGGTGGCGCTGCGCCAGCCAGTGGCCAATCTGCCAGCCCATCTGGTACCAGGAGACCCCCACCTTGGCCTGCACCAGACCGCTGGGCAGATCGTTGACCAGACCAAAGAGCGGCAGCGGCGTGGCCTTGATGGCCTCGCGCAAGCCCTGATAGCTCACCGCGCCGAGCAAGATGGCGTCGCTCCCTTCCTGCACGCAGCGCTGCAACTGCTGGCGCTGCTCGGCGAGGGCGCCATAGCCCCCCGCTTCGTGGATCTGCAACTTGACTCCCAGCCGCTTCGCCTCGTCCACCATGCCCTGATTGACCGACAGCCAATAGGCGTCGCGCAGATGGGGGTAGAGGGCACAGAGGGTCAGCGGTTTGGTTGTGGCAGCGGGCTCCGGCCACTGCTGGCGCACCGGCTGGCCGCTGAATTCGCCGCCGGGCCAGAGATCGACCGCAAATGCGAGGGCGGTGCGAGGCAGCGTGAGCAACCACATAAGCAACCAGATCAGCAACAACGGGGAGAGATAGACGCTTCGCATGGCCAGGGGTTTTGTTAAAGTGTTGGGCCATATTATCCGGTCAAAGCCGACCACAACCAAGGTGCTGAGCGTGAGAATCTTTTCCGGCCTGGGTGGCAAGTTGCTACTGGCCTTCTCCCTGATGGCGTTGCTGACCCTGAGTGCCTCCCTGCTGGGCTGGGTGGGGCTTAGCCATCTGCGCCAGCTGGAGCAAGGGGTTCAGCAGACTCTGGCCGATCAGGAGCTGGCACGCACGCTCTCTCGCCTCAGTGGCGAGATCCAGAGCGCGTCACGGCTGCTGGCCACCGCGACCAGCGAGCAGGAGCGGGAGCATCAGGGACGCTTGCTCACCCTGCAGGGGCAACAGCTGCAGCAGGTGCTGGCACAACTTGGCCGTGGGCAGGGTGCCATCACCCTCGATCAGCTCAGCCAGAGCATCATCGGCAATCTGGGTCAGCAGGGCTGGCTGGTGGGAGAGCGACTGACCCTGATGGCGCAGGGCGAGGCGCAGCGGGCCCGTCTGGTGGCGGCGGCCGGGCAGATCGCCGAGCTGGCGCGCAGCCAGATGGAGAACGCCGAAACCGTGATGGTGGCGGGGCTGGACTCCCTCTATCAACAGCAAGGGGGGCTGGCGACTCAGACACTGGATCGCCTGCTGGAGCAGGATCTCGACTGGCTGGAGCAGATGACCGAGCTCCGTCATCGCACTTTGATGCAGCAGCAACGCATTGAGGAGATGTGGCGCAGCGAACGGCAGGAGCAACTGCAAACACTGCTGCACGATGGGCAGCGGGAGCTGGCCATCTTGCAACTGCGGGCCGGGGCGGTGACCGATCCGGCGCGCCGTCAGGCGGTGGAGCAGGCGCTGACCGTGCTGGCGCAGAGCGACAAGCTGGTGCAGCTGCGCAGCGACTGGCTCGGTAAGGGGGAGGCGCTGCGGGTGCTGGCCAGCGCCAATGAGGCCTTGATGAGCAGTCTCAACCAGCAGGTGGGTGACTTGGTCAACCGCGCCCGCGACTCCCTGGGAGAGAGTCAGCAGGCCCTGAGCCAGCGCCTCAGGCTGTTGGAGCAGGCCCTGATGGGGATAGGTCTGCTCACCCTGGTGCTGCTGATGCTGTTGATGTGGCGCATGGTCTACGGCCGCATCGTCTGGCCGCTGCAACACGCGGTGAAGGGCATGAGCCGGTTGGCGCGAGGGGATCTGGCCCCTCTTGAGCCGATCGCCGGAGCGGGCCGCGATGAGCTGGCGGAGCTGGGCCGGGCCCTGCAGGTGTTTCGTGACAATGCGGTCGAACTGGGCCGCCATCAGCGCGAGCTGGAGACGCGGGTCGAGGAGCGCACCGGTCAGCTCAGCCATGCCAACCTGCGCCTCAACGAAGAGGTGGATAAGCAGCGGCAGGCACGTGCCGAGGCGGAGCAGGCCAACCGGGCCAAGTCGGTCTTTCTCGCCACCATGAGCCACGAAATTCGCACTCCCATGAACGGCATTCTGGGGGGGCTGACCCTGCTGGAGGATACCCACCTGAGCGAGACCCAGCGGCGCTATCTCGCCGCCATCGAGCACAGCGGTGAATCCCTGTTGGAGATCCTCAACGACATCCTCGATTACTCCAAGATCGAGGCGGGCCACGTGGAGGCGCGCCGGGAACCCTTCCCGCTGCATCAACTGGTCGATGAGCTGAGTGCCTTGTTCAGACCCAAGGCAGAGGCCAGAGGAGTGGCCCTGGTGCTGGAATACGCCCCCGCCCTGCCTCCCGTGGTGGAAGGGGATCTGGGCAAGCTGCGCCAGGTGCTCGCGAACCTCTTGGGCAACGCGGTCAAGTTCACCGCCAGGGGGCGGATCTGCCTCGAGGTGAGCCCCCTCCCATGCGGCGGCCCCTGCGCCGAGCCCTGCATCCTGTTTGTGGTGAGCGATACCGGCCCCGGCATTCCTGAGCATGAGCAGGAGGCGGTGTTCGAGGCGTTCCGCCAGCGCAAGCGGGACATGGGGCACCAGGGGGGCACCGGACTCGGGCTTGCCATCAGCCGCAAGCTGGTGGCCGCCATGGGGGGAGATCTGCGTCTCGCCAGCCGGCCCAGAGAGGGTTGCCGCTTCAGCTTCAGTCTGCCCCTGCAACGCTCGGCCGCCCAGCTGCCGGCCGCGGCCCAGCCGCTGCACCTCGGCCAGCCTCGCGAGATCCTGCTGGTGGAAGACAACGAGATCAACCGGCTGGTGGCGCAGGGCATGCTGACTCGCCTGGGTCATCGCGTCACCCTGGCGGAAGATGGTCGCAGCGCACTGGCGCGGGTGACCGAGCTTCCCTTCGAGCTGGCGCTGCTCGACATCAACCTGCCCGACATGGACGGGATGACGCTGCGCGAAGATCTGGCCGCCATCAGCGAGGAGGTGCACGAGCGGCCGCTGCCCGCCATCGCCATCTCGGCCCAGATGTACCCCGAGGATATCCGCCTCTGTCTGGAGGCGGGTTTTGCGGACTTTGTCGGCAAGCCGGTGCGCCTGGCGGCGCTGGCCAGCGCCATCGACCGTCAGTTCCAGATAGAGACAGTGCAGGCCCTGCCGGACGCGAGGGTGGGCACCGTCAGTCCGCCCGCCCCCCAGGCCGCCAACCCCGTGCTGGACGCCGATCTGGCCTTGCTCGGCAGCCAGCGCATCCGTCAGCTCATCGGATTGTTTGAATCCCAGGGGGCGGCCCTGGTGGCCGCACTGGTGCGGTGCGAGGGGGAAGAGCGCAAGGGAATGGCCCACAAGCTCAAGGGCAGTGCCCTGGCGCTCGGGCTGGATGACTTTGCCGCGCAGTGCGCCGCCCTGGAGGCGGGGGACGCTGATCCGGCGGGGCTGGCCGGGGAGTTTGATGCGGCGGTGGCGATGCTGAAGGCGTGGCAGGAGAAGCAGCTGTCGGCCCCGACATGAGCCTCAACCTAGTCTGTTGCCGACGGCTGATCCGCCCGTACTCTCTTTACATTTCGTCCCGATAGAGTGCCTGCTTGCAGCGGGGGCAGATGTGCTGGCGCCGGTAGTCAGCCTGGTGCACCACGCCCACTTCGAGCTGCTGATGGTGGCCGCAATGGATGCAGAAGATGAGGTCACCATCGATGGCCTCGGGGTGGGCCGCCAGGTATTGCTCCCGGGTGGGCAGCGTCTCCCAGCGGGTGGTGCAGGTGCCCTTGCGACTGCCGGTGTAGTAGACCCAATAGAAGATGGCAAAGACCGAGACAATCACAAACAGCATCAGGTGATCCATCGTGGAGTTCCCCCTTGTGGTGAGAGAGGCACACGCAGGGCTGTGATGTAACCCTGTGCGCCAAAGGACCCTGCCGTTGTCAGCTCATGGCCGCTCGCCAGGCTTCGCAACCGCGGTGCCGTCTAAAGATGTTATCTGTTAGTAAATGCTATATCCATGATCTGGCTCTGGTTTTGCCCTTCAATGGGGAGGACTCGGAGGGCGGGTCAGACAGATTCGCCGGGCGCCCCAGGAGGGGCCGAGCCGACGGAAGGGACGCAGGCCCCGCGGAAGGCAAGGGGAAAGAGGGGTGTCCGGCTTCGAAAATTGCGACGTATTTTACATTTTATAAACAAGTTTTTGGGTGGTTGGACTGTCTCTTTGATCCAGCTCACGTTACAATGCGCGGGCCCACTTCACCTATCGCGCAAACGATTTTCAGGAGATAAACGGATGTTGAAACGTGACATGACCATCGCCGGCTATGATCCAGAGCTGTGGCAGGCCATCACAGACGAAACCCGTCGTCAGGAAGAACATATCGAGCTGATCGCGTCTGAGAACTACACCAGCCCCCGTGTCATGGAAGCCCAGGGCTCCCAGTTGACCAACAAGTACGCTGAAGGCTACCCGGCCAAGCGTTACTACGGTGGTTGCGAGTACGTCGACGTGGTCGAAACCCTGGCCATCGAGCGCGCCAAGGAACTGTTTGGTGCCACCTACGCCAACGTGCAGCCGCACTCCGGCTCCCAGGCCAACAGCGCCGTCTACATGGCCCTGCTGCAGCCGGGTGACACCGTGCTGGGCATGAACCTGGCCCACGGTGGCCACCTGACTCACGGCTCCCCGGTGAACTTCTCCGGCAAGCTGTACAACATCATCCCCTACGGCATCGATGAGTCCGGCAAGATCGACTACGACGAGATGGAGCGCCTGGCCGTCGAGCACAAGCCGAAGATGATGATCGGTGGCTTCTCCGCCTACTCCGGTATCGTTGACTGGGCCCGCATGCGCGAAATCGCCGACAAGATCGGTGCCTGGCTGTTCGTTGACATGGCCCACGTGGCCGGTCTGATTGCCGCGGGCGTCTACCCGAACCCGGTGCCCTACGCCCACGTGGTCACCTCTACCACCCACAAGACCCTGGCCGGTCCCCGTGGTGGTCTGATCCTCTCCGCCGCCGACGACGAAGATCTGTACAAGAAGCTGAACTCCGCCGTCTTCCCGGGTGGTCAGGGTGGTCCGTTGATGCACGTCATCGCCGGCAAGGCCGTAGCCTTCAAGGAAGCACTGGAGCCCGGGTTCAAGACCTATCAGGCCCAGGTCGTCAAGAACGCCAAGGCCATGGCCGCT
Organism: Aeromonas media; assembly: GCF_000819985.1. Taxonomy (GTDB): domain Bacteria; phylum Pseudomonadota; class Gammaproteobacteria; order Enterobacterales; family Aeromonadaceae; genus Aeromonas; species Aeromonas media. The sequence continues at coordinate 56,819 of NZ_CDBZ01000068.1, forward strand.
ACCTTCATGGAGCGCGGTTACAAGATCGTCTCCGGCGGTACCGACAACCACCTCATGCTGGTTGACCTGATCGGTCGCGAGCTGACCGGTAAAGAGGCCGATGCGGCGCTGGGCAAGGCCAACATCACCGTCAACAAGAACTCGGTGCCGAACGACCCGCGCTCCCCCTTCGTCACCTCGGGTGTGCGGATCGGTACCCCGGCCATCACTCGCCGTGGTTTCAAGGAAGCCGAGTCCATCGCGCTGACCAACTGGATCTGCGACGTGCTGGACAACCACGACAACGACGCCGTGCTGGCCACCGTTCGCGAGAAGGTGCTGGACATCTGCCGCCGTTTCCCTGTCTATGCCTGATCGGCCGGACAGTCTGGTTTGAGATCAATGCCACCTTCGGGTGGCATTGTTTTTTGCGGCGTTCGGCAACACGAGAGGGCCTGATGACTCTGAACTGCGAAGAGAATAGCTGGCAAGGCAAAGTAGCCATGGCCAGTGAACAGCAAGACAAGGCGCTGGAGGCGGCGCTCAGGCAGGCGATCCGCGCCCAGTATCACTTTCGCCCCAGCGAACAGGGGCTGCTGGCATGGGACGTGCGCCGACTGGTGCGGTTGAGCCGAGCGCTGCCGGTGCAGGCGGTGGCGCTTGGCGAGATTGCCGAGCTCGACCAGGTGCACTGGTACGGCCATGGTGCCGCCAGCCCCACGGTACGCAGCGTGGTGGAGCACTGCCAGTTGATGATGGCGGCCGATCTCGCCTATCCCATCCTGCTGGACAGCGCCGGCCGGGTCATGGATGGCATGCATCGGGTGGGCAAGGCATTGATGCTGGGCCACAGCCATATCGAGGCGCGCCGCTTTGTCGTTGATCCGGCGCCCGACTATCAGGGTTGCGACCCCGATGCCCTGCCTTATGACGACTGAGCCAGGTTGATTGGATGATTAGGGCGAACATCGGAAACACTATTTTTTCAAGAGATGGATTGCTGGAGATAGCTCAGTGAAGAGAGTGCTAGAGATTCGAAACTATCGGCTCAAAGCCGGGAGTCGAGCGATTTTTCATGCGTTGGTGGCAGAGCAGAGTTTGCCTTTACATCGTGAGTGGGGAATGGATGTGGTGAATCACGGGCCCTCCCTGCATGATCCGGACGTTTATTTCTTGATGCGGGCTTACGATGATCTTGAGGAGTTGAACCGTTCACAGGCGGCATTCTATGCCACTGAAGCATGGCGGAGAGGTCCGAGAGAAGCCATTGTCGAGTTGATCGAGAGCGACGCAAATACTGTGCTCTGGTTGCCTGATGTAGCCATTGATGCACTCCGTGGCTGCTGATGACATCTGTAGCATCCCTTGTTTTCACGGGCTTTTACCGGTTCTGGATGGCCGTGCTACACTGGCCGACCTAGAGCCGGCCCCCGGGGCAGGCGCCCTTTTCCGTCAACGCCGGAGGTCCGATGCATTGCCCTTTCTGTAGTGCGGTAGATACCAAGGTGATCGATTCCCGTCTGGTGGCAGAAGGCCACCAGGTGCGCCGCCGTCGTGAATGCCTGCTCTGCCACGAGCGCTTCACCACTTTCGAGATGGCCGAGCTGGTGATGCCCCGCGTCATCAAGTCCAACGGTTCTCGCGAGCCGTTCAACGAAGACAAGCTGCGGGCCGGCATACTGCGGGCGCTGGAGAAGCGGCCGGTGAGCATGGAGGCCATCGAGAAGGCGGTCAATCACATCAAGTCCCGCCTGCGCGCCACCGGCGAGCGCGAAGTCGCGTCCGAGCTGGTGGGCAACCTGGTGATGGATGAACTCAAGAGTCTGGACAAGGTGGCCTACATCCGCTTCGCCTCCGTCTACCGCAGCTTCGAAGACATTCGCGAATTCGGCGAAGAGATCGCCAAGCTGGAGAAGTAACGTTTCCTTCCCCCAGGGCAGGATGTTTTGTCAGAGGAGCCCAGATGTTTAGTCAAGACGATTACCAATGGATGAGCCGGGCCCTCGAACTGGCCCGCCGAGGTCGTTACACCACGGCCCCGAACCCCTGTGTCGGTGCCGTGCTGGTGAAGGCCGGCGTGGTGGTGGGGGAGGGCTGGCACAAGCGGGCTGGTGAGCCCCATGCCGAAGTCTATGCCCTGCATGCCGCCGGTGAAGAGGCTCGCGGCGCCACCGCCTATGTGACCCTGGAGCCCTGCTCCCATCACGGTCGCACGCCCCCCTGCGCCGAGGCGCTGATCAAGGCCGGCGTGACCCGGGTGGTGGCGGCCATGGTGGATCCCAATCCCCAGGTGGGAGGACGCGGGTTGCGCATGTTGTCTGAGGCCGGCATCAAGACCGACTTCGGCCTGCTGAGCGCCGAGGCCGAGGCCCTCAACCCGGGCTTTTTCAAGCGGATGCGCACCGCCTTCCCGCAGGTAACGGTCAAGCTGGGGGCCAGCTTGGACGGTCGCACCGCCATGGCGAGCGGCGAGAGCCAATGGATCACCTCTCCGGAGGCGCGCCGCGACGTGCAGCGGCTGCGTGCCCGCCACGATGCGGTGCTCTCCAGCGCCGAGACGGTGCTGGCCGACGGCGCCTCCCTGACTGTGCGCTGGGACGAGCTGCCGGCCTCGGTCAAGGCAAGCTACCCCAAAGAGACGTTGCGCCAGCCGCTGCGGGTCATCGTCGACTCGCAAAACCGGCTGACCCCGGACCTGCCTCTGTTTCAGAGTGAGGGCCCTGTGCTACTGGCCCGCCACAGGGTCGACGGGGACTGGCCTGCCTGGGTGCAGCAACTGACCCTGCCGCTGCTGGATGGCAAGCTGGATCTGGTCAGCCTCTTCATGCTGCTGGCCAAGCAGAACATCAACTCTGTGCTGGTGGAGGCGGGGCCGCGGCTGTGCGGCGCCCTGCTGGAGAAGGGGTTGGTGGACGAGCTGGTGCTCTATCAGGCGCCCAAACTGATGGGGGATGAGGGGCGCGGCCTGTTCCACCTGCCAGGGCTGATGCGTCTGTTCCAGGCCCCCAAGCTCACTCTCAAGGATGTGCGCATGGTCGGCCAGGATATTCGCATTACCGCCAAAATAGCCTGATTTATCAATGTTCAAGGGGGCAGTACCTGCCCCCGTCATCAGCAAGGTGATCTGCATGTTTACCGGAATTATCGAAGCCATGGGCACCCTGGCCGCCCTGCACCGTCAGGGGGATGACATGGCCCTCACCGTCCATGCCCCGACCCTGGACTTTGGCGATGTCAAGCTGGGCGACTCCATCGCCACCAACGGCGTCTGCCTCACCGTGGTGGCCCTGGGGGACAAGAGTTACACCGCCGACGTCTCCCTTGAGACGCTCTCTCGCACCGGTTTTGCCGAGGCCAGGGTGGGGGATCCGGTGAACCTCGAGAAAGCGCTGATGCCGAGCTCCCGCCTCGGTGGCCACCTGGTCTCGGGCCACGTCGATGGCATCGGCGAGGTGAAGAGCAAGTCCAGCAGCGGCCGCGCCATCGAGTACTGGATCAAGGCACCGGCAGCGCTCTCCCGCTATATCGCCGAAAAGGGCTCCATTGCGGTGGATGGCATCAGCCTGACGGTCAACGCCGTGCAGGGGGATCTCTTTCGCCTGACCATAGTGCCCCACACCGCCCAGGAGACCACCATAGCCCGGTGGAAACCGGGTCATCGCGTGAACCTCGAGGTGGATCAAATCGCCCGCTATCTGGAGCGGCTGATGCAGGGGAGGGGACAGGAAAAGGAGCAGAATGCATCCAGCCTGACCCTGGATAAGCTGGCCCAGTCCGGTTTCCTGTGACGCGGCACGGTGCGGGAAAAACGCTTTTCTGTGATCCCGCTCCGATTGAAATGGGGCCCAGCGCCCCCATCTAGAGCAAAATAGGCAGTATCAAGCCGAGCCGGCAGGCTCAACCCCCCAAGCATGTTGATGGAGTAGCCCATGGCGCTGAGCACAACCCAGGAAATCATTGCCGATATCAAGGCAGGCAAGATGGTGATCCTGATGGATGACGAAGACAGGGAGAACGAAGGGGACCTCATCATGGCCGCCTCCTGTGTCCGTCCGGATGATATCAACTTCATGGCGCGCTACGGTCGTGGCCTCATCTGCCTGACCCTGACCCGGGATCGCTGCAAGCAGCTGGCGCTGCCGCTGATGGTTGACCGCAACAACGCCCAGTTCTCCACCGCCTTCACCGTGACCATAGAAGCGGCCGAGGGAGTGACAACCGGCATCTCCGCCGCCGACCGCGCCGTCACCGTGCAGGCTGCTGTTGCGCCGAACGCCAAGGCTGCCGATCTGGTGCAGCCCGGCCACATTTTCCCGCTGATGGCGCAGGATGGTGGCGTGCTGACCCGTGCCGGTCACACCGAGGCGGGTTGCGATCTGGCCCGTCTGGCGGGTTACGAGGCGGCGTCCGTCATCGTCGAGATCCTCAACGAAGACGGCACCATGGCGCGCCGTCCGGATCTGGAAGTCTTCGCGGAGCAGCACGGCATCAAGCTGGGCACCATTGCGGATCTTATCGAGTACCGCAACCAGCACGAGACCACGGTAGAGAAGGTGGCCGAGTGCAAGCTGCCCACCGAGTTTGGCGAGTTCGACCTCGTCACCTTCCGCGACACCATCGACAATCAGGTGCACTTCGCCCTGAAGAAGGGGGAAGTGAAGGCCGACCAACCGACCCTGGTGCGGGTCCATCTGCACGACGTGCTGAGCGATCTGCTGCTGACCGACCGTCACGCCGCCCGCAGTTGGCCCTTACCCAAATCCATGGCCCGCATCGCCGAAGAGGGCGGTGTGCTGGTGATCCTGGGGGCAGAAGCCCATGGCGAGGAGCTTCTGGCCCGGGTCAAGGGGTTCGAGGCCGCCGACAAGGGGCTGCAACCGGAAGGGGCCAAGTGGCACGGCACCTCGCGCCGGGTCGGCGTGGGCTCCCAGATCCTCAAGGCGCTCGGCGTCGGCAAGATGAGACTGCTGAGCTCGCCGAAAAAATACCACGCCCTCGGCGGTTTCGGTCTGGAAGTGGTGGAGTACGTCGGCGAGTAAGCACCTTGGTACTTGCTTGATGAAGTACCATCGCCCTGCCAGCGGATTCGACCCGGAGGTTGTGGAATTCGTCGGTGAACAAGCCCCTCTGACGGGGTAAATGACGATCATGGCCGCTCGTTGCGGCCATGGTTTTTTGTCGCGGCTCTGTTGTGCTAGAATGCGTGCACTTTTGGCCCCGGCCCCTATTGATTGCACAGAGACAGGATTTCCAATGAAGATTATCGAAGGGAATATCGCCGCTCCCGAGGCGCGTGTTGCTATTGTCGTTGCCCGTTTCAACAGCTTCATCAATGACAGCCTGGTGAACGGTGCGGTAGACGTACTGAAGCGTCAAGGCCAGGTCCAGGACAGCAATCTCACCCTGGTGCGCGTGCCGGGTGCCGTCGAAATTCCCCTGGCAGCCAAGAAGCTGGCCAAGAGCGGTCAATACGACGCCATCGTCGCGCTCGGTACCGTCATCCGTGGCGGCACCTATCACTTCGAACTGGTGGCGAGCGAGAACGGCAAGGGGCTGGCCCAGGTGATGATGGAGTATGACATTCCCGTCGCCTTCGGCGTACTGACCACTGAAAACATTGAACAAGCCATCGAGCGCGCCGGTACCAAGGCGGGTAACAAGGGTGCAGAGGCTGCACTGAGCGCGCTCGAAATGATCAACGTCCTGAAACAGCTGGACGTGTAACGAGGAGAAGTACATTGAAACCGTCCGAGCGCCGTAAGGCCCGTCATTGCGCCACCCAGGCCATCTACCAGTGGCAGATGACCCAGGCAAACGTGGGCGACATCGAAGAGCAGTTCAAGATCGATCAGGACACCAAGGGTGTGGACCTGAGCTATTTCCGCGATCTGCTGTTCGGGGTAGCGGTCCACTGCAACGAGCTGGACAAGGTGTTCTCACCTTTCCTCTCCCGTCCGCTGGAAGAAGTGGACATGGTGGACAAGGCGATCCTGCGTCTGGCGACCTACGAGCTGACCCGTCGTGATGATGTGCCGCCGCGCGTGGTGATCAACGAAGCGATCGAGCTGGCCAAAGCCTTCGCCGCCGATGACAGCCACAAGTTTGTCAACGGCGTACTGGACAAGGTGATCAAGACGCTGCCCAAGCGTTGATCCCGCCGTCCGTAAGCATTTAAGAGAGGAGCCAGCTTATTGCTGGCTTTTTACTGTATGGGTGAATTTGAGCTGATTGAGAAGTACTTCAAGGTCCCCCACGCCCGCAAGGACGTGGTGATGGGACCAGGGGATGACTGCGCCCTGCTGACCCTGCCCCCCGATACCCAACTGGCGGTGAGCACGGATACCCTGGTGAGCGGCGTGCACTTCTTCCCGGACATGGATCCGGTGGATCTGGGGTACAAGGCGCTGGCGGTCAACCTCTCCGATCTCGCCGCCATGGGGGCCGAGCCGCGCTGGGTCTCCCTGGCACTGACCCTGCCCGCCGTCAACGAGGCCTGGGTCGCGGGCTTTGCGGAAGGGTTCCTCGAGCTTGCCGAATATTACAATGTGGCCCTGGTGGGGGGGGACATGACCCGCGGGCCACTCTCCATCACCGTCTCGGTGAAGGGCTCCGTGCCGACCGGTCGTGCCCTGATGCGCAGCGGTGCCAGGGTAGGGGACGGCATCTATGTCACCGGCACCCTGGGGGATGCGGCCCTGGCCCTCTCCCATCTGCTGGGCAAGCGCACCCTCAACGAGAACCAGCTGGCGGCCGTGCTGCCCAGGCTCGATCATCCCCATCCCCGCATCCTGGCAGGTCAAGCCTTGCGCGGGCTGGCGAGCAGCGCGCTGGATCTCTCTGACGGCCTGGCTTCCGATCTCGGTCATATCCTCAAGGCGTCCGGTGTACGGGCCCAGATCGATCTCGACCTGCTGCCGCTCTCGCCGGTGTTGCAGGACGCCGTGCCCGCACGGGATGCCTGGCAGCTGGCGCTGGCCGGCGGCGATGACTACGAGCTCTGCTTCACCGTGCCGCAGGAGCATCACGGTGCCCTGGACACGGCGCTGGCCAACTGTGGCGTCAGGTTCACCCGCATCGGCCGTATCCAGGCCGGCGACCCCGGCATCGACTACGTGCAGGGTGAACAGCCGGTCGAGCTTCATCTCAAGGGCTGGGATCACTTCGCATGAGCTTTTTCAAGATAAGCCCCGAACTGAAAAGCCTGAGCCTGAAGAACCCGCTCCACTGTCTGGCGCTGGGTTTTGGTGCCGGCCTCTCCCCCAGGGCGCCGGGCACCATGGGGACTCTGGTGGCCATTCCGCTCTACCTGCTGGCGAGCGGCCTGCCGACGCCCTGGTTCATCGCCCTGCTGGCGGTGGGGTTCGTGGCGGGCATTCGCATCTGTCAGGCGGCTACCGATGCCATCGGCATGCCGGATCACGGCGCCATCGTCTGGGACGAGGTGATAGGGTTCGGCGTCACCATGATAGCGGCCCCCGTCGGCTGGGAGTGGGTACTGGCCGGCTTCGTCCTGTTCCGGCTGTTCGACGTGCTCAAGCCCTGGCCCATCTCCTGGTTCGATCGCCGTATCCACGGTGGGCTAGGCATCATGCTGGATGACCTCATCGCCGGTCTGTTCGCTTTGCTCTGCATGCAGCTGCTGGCCCGCTGGTAAGGCGGGTCGGCGATCACGGCCGTCATGGCAGGCCTGGCCCTCGCTGCCGCGCAGTTTCATCGTCTGTCTGCCCACTCTTTCCATACAATTAAGCTTCAGGCGCAGTTCCTTGATGGGACTGCGCCTTTTTGTATGCAATCCCTCCGCCTTGTCCGGTGATGGCGCATTGGGCTCTGGCAGATCATTCTGAGTTGACCCTATTTATCTCTGCTTAGTTTTCCTTCATCCAGATATGCTGCCGTTAAAAAATCATTTCACATAAATATTCACTACTCATTCGAAGCTGCGTAGTCTGCATTGAATAGTGGATTCGATTGCTTGTTACATCTTTGTTGAAATTTAAATAAGCTAATCTCTCGCGTTGCCATCACAATCTCTGTTAATGTGATATTTATCGACATTTTGCGCCAATGACGAGTGCGTTATCTGCGCAAAGTATTGCGAAATTGTATAACTGGATCATTTACACCCGCGGGCAAACCGACTAACTTACTCGCGGGTTATTCCAAAAAAATGCAAAAAACCCGCCCGGATCGCTGGTTTGGCTGCCTCATGGATTGAGCGTTTACTGCACAAGACAAGCTCTCAATATAAGTACCAAGGCACACCAGCATCTGCGGCTGATTTACGGACGAATTATTTGGGACGGATGTCCCCCGCAGAGGTAACCATGTCCTTGCTCGAAGTGAAAAACTTGCGGATCGAGTACCCCTCCCGCTATGGGGTGCTGGCCGCGGTCAAGGATCTCTCTTTTTCCGTGGAAAAAGGCGAGATCGTCGGCGTAGTCGGCGAATCAGGTGCCGGCAAGTCCACCATAGGCAATGCCGTCATCGATCTGTTGAGCCCGCCCGGTCGCATCGCCCGTGGCGATATCTACCTCAACGGTGAGCTCATCTCCGGCAAGAGCCAGAACGAGATGCGGGCCATTCGTGGCTCCCGTATCGGCTTCATCTTCCAGGATCCCATGACCTCCCTCAATCCGCTGTTCACCGTTGAGCAGCAGTTGGTGGAGACCATACTGGCCAATACCGATCTCAATCGCGAGGCGGCCTTTGCCAAGGCCCTCGAGCTGATGGGGGCGGTCGGGATACCGCAGCCGGAAGTGCGCATCAAGCAGTACCCGCACCAGTTCTCCGGTGGCATGCGCCAGCGGGTGGTCATCGCCATCGCGCTGTCGGGGGATCCCGAACTCATCATCGCCGATGAGCCGACCACGGCGCTGGACGTCTCCATTCAGGATCAGATCCTCCAGCTCATCCGCAACCTCTGCAAAGAGCGTCAGGTAGGCTGCATGCTGGTGACCCACGACATGGGCGTGGTCTCCAACGTCACCGACAAGGTGGCGGTCATGTACCGCGGGGATCTGGTGGAGTTCGGCACCACCGAACAGGTGCTGGGTCGCCCCAGCCACCCCTATACCCGCAGCCTCATCTCGGCGGTGCCCCGTTCCGATGTGAAGCTGGTGCGCTTCCCCCTGGTCTCCTACATCGAGGATGCCGGTGCGCCGGATCTCAGTATCGATCTCAAGACCCACTGGCTCGGCCAGAGTCAGGACGAGCGCAGCTATGAAGGTGCCCTGCTGCGGGTGGAGAACGTGGATCTGAAGTTCGTCACCAAGGATTCCATCTTCCCGAGCCGCCGTCAGTATGTGCGCGCCTGCAACAACATCAGCTTCGAGATCTTCGAAGGGGAGACCTTCGGCCTGGTGGGGGAGTCGGGCTCCGGCAAATCCACCATAGCGCGTGCCATCACCGGCCTCTATCCGCCCGATACCGGCAAGATCTTCTTCGAGGGGATCGACCTCACTGCCTTGAAAGGGGAGCATGAGCGCCGCCCGCTGCGCCGCCAGATGCAGATGGTGTTCCAGAACCCTTACTCCTCGATGAACCCGCGCATGAAGGTGCGTGACATCATCGCCGAGCCGATCCGCTTCCACAAACTGGCGAGCAGCGAGAGCCAGATTGAGGGCATAGTGAGCGATCTGCTGGATCACGTCGGCCTCGGCCGCGGGGCCGGGGTCAAGTATCCCCACGAGTTTTCCGGTGGTCAGCGCCAGCGCATCTCCATTGCCCGCGCCCTGGCGACCCGGCCGCGCTTCCTTATCTGCGACGAGCCAACCTCGGCGCTGGATGTCTCGGTGCAGGCCCAGATCCTCAACTTGCTCAAAGACTTGCAGCAGGAGCCTGGGCTGACCATGCTGTTCATCAGCCACGATCTGCCGGTCATCCGCCAGATGTGCGACCGCATCGGCGTGATGCAGCACGGTCACCTGGTGGAGGTGGCGGAGACCGAAAAACTGTTTACCAATGCCGGACATGAGTACAGCCGCAAGCTGATCTCCCTCATGCCGGAATTTAAGGGAATGTCCCGCGAGGGGCTGGAAATCGCAAGCTAGGAAAGCACCGGCTCGCCGGTTTGTCTGTCAATAAAAAGCCAAAAGCATGGAGAAAGACATGAAGAAAGGATTATCCAAGATCGCCATGGCGCTGTTCGCCGCTGGTCTCGCGTTCAACGTTTCTGCCGCCGACATCAAGGTTGCCGTCGCCTCCGACGCCACCTCGCTGGACCCGCAGGAGCAGCTCTCCGGTCAGACCCTGGAGATGTCTCACCTGGTGTTCGATCCCCTGATGCGTTACACCCAGGATCTGCAATTCGAGCCGCGTCTGGCCGAGAAGTATGAGCGCATCGACGACAAGACCGTCCGCTTCCACCTGCGCAAGGGTGTCAAGTTCCACTCCGGCAACGACTTCACCGCCGATGACGTGGTATGGACAGTCAACCGTCTGAAGGCCTCCCCGGACTTCAAGGCTATTTTCGACCCCATCGCCGAAGCCAAGAAGGTGGATGACTTCACCGTGGATCTCGTCACCGCCAAGCCGTTCCCGCTGGTGCTGCAGACCGTCACCTACATCTTCCCGATGGACTCCAAGTTCTACAGCGGCAAGGATGAAGCCGGCAAGGACAAGGCCGCCATCGTCAAGAACGGCGACTCCTATGCCTCTACCCACGTTTCCGGTACCGGTCCGTTCAGCGTCAAGTTCCGCGAGCAGGGCGTGAAGCTGGAATATGCCCGCAACGCCAACTACTGGGACAAGGCCTCCAAGGGCAACGTCCAGAACCTGACCGTGGTGCCGATCAAGGAAGACGCGACCCGCGTAGCCGCCCTGCTGGGTGGTGACGTGGACATGATCTACCCGGTTGCCCCGAACGATCTGGAGCGCGTGAAGAACGGCAAGGATTCCCAGCTGGTCACCCTGTCCGGTACCCGTGCCATCATCATCGAGCTGAACCAGAACACCAACCCGGCGCTGAAAGACAAGCGCGTGCGTCAGGCGATCAACTACGCCATCAACCAGGTGGGCATAGTCGACAAGATCAACAAGGGCTTCGGTACCCCCGCTGGCCAGCTGAGCCCGAAAGGCTATGCCGGTTACAACGAGGCGCTCAAGCCCCAGTATGATCTGGCCAAGGCCAAGGAGCTGATGAAGGAAGCCGGTTACGAGAAGGGCTTCAAGATGACCTTCATCTCCCCGGCTGCCCGCTACGTCAACGACGTCAAGATCGCCCAGGCTGTCTCCGCCATGCTGTCCAAAATCAACATCAAGGTGGATCTGAAGACCATGCCGGTGGCCCAGTACTGGCCCGAGTTTGACAAGTGCGCCTCCGACATGCAGTTGATCGGCTGGCACTCAGACACCGAAGACAGTGCGAACTTCTTCGAGTTCCTGACCTTCACCAAGGATGCCAAGACCGGCATGGGTCAGTACAACTGCGGCGGTTATGCCAACGCGGAAGCTGACAAGATGGTGATGGAAGCGAACACCGAAACCGATCCGGCCAAGCGTGCCGCCATCCTGCAGAAGGTGGAAGCCATGCTGATCGACGACGCTGCCTATGTGCCCTTGCACTGGGAAGACCTGGCCTACGGTGCCAAGAAGAACGTCGACATCAAGCCTGTGGTCAACGTGATGAACTTCCCTTACCTGGGTGACCTGGTGGTCAGCAAGTAAGTGAAGTGCTAAGGAAGGACCTGGCGGGGCGCCCATGGGTGCCCCGCCATTAACAGAAGCCTGTGCCAAGACACAGGCCACGTAGAAGGACAAGCATGTTTACATTCCTGCTGAAACGGTTCTATCAGGCCGTGATAGTGATGTTCGTCATCAGCCTGGTCGCCTTCTCCATCCAGGACAACCTGGGGGATCCGCTGCGCGAGCTGGTGGGACAATCCGTCTCCGAGTCCGTGCGCCAGGAGCTGCGCGACAAAATGGGCCTCAACGATCCCTTTTTGGTGAAATACAGCCGCTTCTTGCAGAACGCGGTGCAAGGGGATCTGGGCACCTCCTATTTCTTCAAGCGACCGGCACTCGAGGTGATCCTCGACAAGCTGGTGGCTACCCTTGAGCTGGTGTTTGCCGCTGCGCTCATCATCGTCGTTGTCTCCATTCCGCTGGGGGTTTATTCGGCGATAAGACCGCGCAGTTTCCTGACCAAGCTCATCATGGCGGTGAGCAGTATCGGCATCTCGATCCCGGTCTTCCTGACCGCCATCATGCTGATGTACCTCTTCTCCATCCAGCTGGGCTGGCTGCCGGCCTATGGCCGTGGCGAGACCTACAACCTGCTGGGCTGGGAGTCGGGCTTCTTCACCTGGGATGGCATCAAGCACCTGATCCTGCCTGCGGTGTCCCTCTCCTCCATCATGCTGCCGCTGTTCATCCGGCTGGTACGCTCCGAGATGCTGGAGCAGCTCTCCTCCGAGTACGTGAAGTTCGCCCGTGCCAAGGGGCTGGACAACAACAAGGTCTACTACCAGCACGCCCTGAAGAACACCATGCTGCCGGTCATCACTGTCGGCGGCGTGCAGATCGGCACCATGGTGGCCTACACCATACTGACCGAGAGCGTGTTCCAGTGGCCGGGGACGGGTTTCCTGTTCCTCGAGGCGATCCACAGGGTCGATACCCCACTGATCACCGCTTACGTCATCTTCGTGGGCCTTATCTTCGTGGTGACCAATACCCTGGTCGACCTGCTCTACGGGTTCATCAACCCGACCGTCAACCTGACCGCCAAGGGGTAACAGATGACTAACGCTGTAACTGCAAGCCCAAGCCGTTGGGCGCGATTCAAGAACTCTGACATCGTCTACTACTTCCTGCGGGACAAGGTAGCCATGTTCAGCTTTGCCGTGTTCGTGGTGTTCGTACTGGCGGCGCTGCTGGCGCCCTGGCTGGCGCCGCACAACGTCTATGACCAGACCAGCTTCGATCTGATGGATGCGGAGCTGCCTCCCTCCTGGCTGGAAGGGGGCGAGGCGCGCTTCTGGCTCGGCACCGACAACCAGGGACGGGACATCTGGAGCACCATCCTCTATGGCGCCCGCATCTCGCTGACCATAGGTCTGTTCGCCGTCGGCCTGCAGCTGGTGCTCGGCATCGTCATCGGCCTCATCGCCGGTTACTTCGGTGGTCGCATCGACAACCTGCTGATGCGCTTTGCCGACGTGCAGCTGTCGTTCTCCACCATGATGGTGGCCATCATCATCTCCGCCATCTTCCAGGCGACCTTTGGCTCGGATCTCTATTCCGAGTTCGCCATCGTCATGCTGGTGGTGATCATCGGCATAGCCGAATGGCCCCAGTATGCCCGTACGGTGCGCGCCTCCGTGCTGGCGGAGAAGAAGAAGGAGTACGTGGAAGCGGCCCAGGTGATGGGGTTCCGTGCCCCGCGCATCATGTTCCGCCACATACTGCCGAACTGCCTGTCGCCCATCCTGGTGATCTCCACGGTGCAGGTGGCGAACGCCATCATGAGCGAGGCAGCACTCTCCTTCCTGGGGTTGGGCATGCCGGTGGATCAACCGTCGCTCGGCTCGCTCATCAGTGTGGGCTTCAACTACATCTTCTCCGGCTCCTGGTGGATCACCGCCTTCCCGGGCATCTGCCTGGTGGTGCTGGTGCTGGTCATCAACCTGCTGGGTGACTGGCTGCGCGATGTGTTCAACCCGAAGATCTACAAGGGTTGACTCGGGTCAGAAGTGAAAATACAAGAAGGGCGCCATCAGGCGCCCTTCTTTATTGCTTGTGATTGCAGTAAGCACTTGCGTCAGGCTTGCAGCCAGGCCTCGATGCTGGCCTGAATGCCAGCGCCATCCAGCCCCAGCTGGGCATAGATCTCCTCCTGGGTGCCTTGCTCCACGAAGCGATCCGGCAGCCCCAGATTGAGCACTGGCTTGCACTGCTTGCTGCGCATCAGCAGCTCGTTCACCGCAGAACCGGCCCCGCCCATGATGGCGTTGTCCTCGATAGTGACAAACTGATCGTGGGAGGCGGCAAGTTCAAGCACCAGTGCCTCGTCCATGGGCTTGACGAAGCGCATGTCCACCAGGGTGGCGTCCAGCGCCTCGGCGGCGGCCCTGGCCTGATGCAGCAGGGTACCGAACGCCAGTATGGCGGTGCCTTTACCCTGGCGAACAATCCGGCCCTTGCCGAGTTCCAGTGCCTGCATCTCGCTCATGATCTCGCTGCCGCAGCCGCTGCCACGGGGATAGCGCACCGCAGCGGGCTGGTTGCACTGATAGCCGGTGAAGAGCATCTGGCGGCACTCGTTCTCGTCGGACGGCGTCATCACCACCATGTTCGGGACTGTGCGCAGGAAGCTGATGTCGAACGCCCCCTGATGGGTGGGGCCGTCGGCGCCTACCAGGCCGGCCCTGTCGATGGCGAACAGCACCGGCAGGTTCTGCAGCGCCACATCGTGGATCAGCTGGTCATAGGCCCGTTGCAGGAAGCTCGAATAGATGGCGACCACGGGTTTCTTGTCGGCGATGGCAAGGCCAGCGGCGAAGGTGACCGCATGCTGTTCGGCGATGGCTACGTCGAAGTAGCGATCCGGATACTGCTGGCTGAACTTGACCAGGCCGGAGCCCTCGCGCATGGCGGGGGTGATGCCGACCAGCCGCTCATCCTTGGCCGCCATGTCGCACAGCCACTGGCCGAAGATGGCGGAGAAGGTTGGTTTGCCACCGGCGCTCTTGGGCAGGGCGCACTCGTCCGGATTGAACTTGGGGACGGCGTGATAACCGATGGGATCTTTCTCGGCAGGCTCGTAGCCCTTGCCCTTCTTGGTCTTGACGTGCAGCAGCTGCGGCCCCTTGAGGTTGCGCATGTTGCGCAGGGTCTCGACCAGAGCGTGGATGTCGTGGCCGTCGATGGGGCCTATGTAGTTGAAGCCGAACTCCTCGAACAGGGTGCCGGGCACCACCATGCCCTTGAGGTGTTCCTCGGCCCGTTTGGCCAGCTCCTTGACCGGCGGCAGCCCCGCCAGCACCTTCTTGCCACCTTCGCGGATGGTGGTGTAGAGCTTGCCGGACATCAGTCTGGCCAGGTGGTTGTTGAGCGCCCCGACATTCTCGGAGATGGACATCTCGTTGTCATTGAGCACCACCAGCATGTCCTTGTGAACGTCGCCGGCGTGGTTGAGGGCCTCGAAGGCCATGCCTGCCGTGATGGCGCCATCACCGATGACTGCCACCACCTTGCGGCCCAGCCCCTCGCTCTCGGCGGCGACTGCCATGCCGAGGGCGGCACCTATGGAGGTGCTGGAGTGGCCCACGCTGAGCACGTCATACTCGCTCTCTTCCCGCCAGGGGAAGGGGTGCAGGCCATCTTTCTGGCGAATGGTGTGAATGCGCTCGCGCCGGCCGGTCAGGATCTTGTGGGGATAGGCCTGATGGCCCACATCCCACACCAGTCGATCGAAGGGGGTGTTGTAGACGTAGTGCAAGGCAACCGTCAGCTCGACGGTGCCGAGGCCGGAGGCGAAGTGGCCGCTGGAGCGGCTCACCGAGCGCAGCAGATACTCGCGCAGCTCTTCGCACAGAATGGGCAGCCGCTCTTTGGGCAGGGATCGCAACTCGACCGGCGTATCCGCGAGGGCCAGGTTGGGGAAATCGCTAATATCAACGCTCATATTGTTACTGTTATCCAGCGTTTAGTGGGTTCGCTCGATGATGTAATCGGCAAACGCTTCCAGAATGTCGGTATTGTAGGGCAAGGATTGCAGGGCTGTTAAGGCCTTGTCATGCAGTTCGCGAGCCAGCTCACGGGCAGGGTCGAGACCGAGCAGGGCCGGATAGGTGCTCTTTTCCTGCACCAGATCCGAACCTTGCGGCTTGCCGAGGGTGGCGGTGTCGCCCGTGATGTCGAGGATGTCATCCTGCACCTGGAAGGCAAGCCCGATGGCGGCGGCATAGGTTCGCAGCGCGGCCAGGGTGGCAGGCGCCACGTCGGCCTTGCACAGGGCTCCCAGGGTGACGGCGCACTCGATGAGTGCTCCCGTCTTGTGGCGATGCACCTGCTCCAGCTCGGCGAGGCTGATCCGGCGGCCTTCGGCCTCCAGATCCAGCGCCTGGCCGCCACACATGCCGAGATAGCCGGAGGCGCGGGCCAGGGTACTCAGCATCCGTACCCGGTTGGCCAGTAGCTCGTCGGGGAGGGGATGATCCGCCAGTATGGAGAATGCCAGGGTCTGCAGAGCATCGCCGGCCAGGATGGCTGTGCCTTCATCGAACGCCTTGTGCACTGTCGGCTGGCCGCGACGTAGATCGTCGTTGTCCATGGCAGGCAGGTCGTCGTGCAGCAGGGAGTAGGCGTGGATGCACTCCACCGCGGCGGCAGGGCCGTCGAGCTGTTCGCTTGGCACCCCCAGCATCTCGCCAACGGCGTAGACCAGGAAGGGGCGCACCCGCTTGCCGCCGAGCAGCAGGCCGTATTTCATTGCATCCCGCAGGCGTGGTGCCATGGCGGGCAGGGCCTCAAGCTGTGCCGAGAGACAGTCGTCGATGCGGCGCCGGTGCAGGCGGGAGAAATCGTCCAGGGTCACTCACTCCTCTCCTTGCTCTGATCGAAAGGGGATCGACTGTTCGCTGCCATCGGCCTGGGTCAGGAGGATCTGGATCTTCTGCTCGGCCTGCTCCAGCTTCTGCTGGCCGGCCCGCACCAGATGGATGCCCTGTTCGAATTGTTTGAGTGCCTCCTCGAGGGGGAGCGACCCCTGTTCCAGTTGATGCACTATGGTTTCCAGCTCTTCCAGGGTGGCATCAAAACTCAGACGGTCGATTTTTTTACTGGCCATGTCCATCCTCGGGGATTGAAAAAAACGGCTCATCTTAACATCGACCGGGCACAGGGGGGAGGCAGAAAAGTGTGCCGTCCTCAAACTATCCTGACCCCGGCCGATAGAAAGGCGCTGGCATCCATGTACTGCCGATGGGTTATTGAGGTGTGCCGGGCTTGCTGCCAGGGGCGCAATAGCAGAAAATTCAACGCAATATAAATAGATGGCAAGTTCGGCGACAGGAGTAGGGATGTGGATTTAGGCAGTCTGATAGGCATAGTGCTGGGGTTCGGGGTCGTGGTGTACGGCATGCTGCTGGGTGGCCCCATGAGCATGTATGTGGATATGCCTTCGGTCTATATCACCATATTGGGTTCTCTGTTCATCTGCATGATGAAGTTCAACCTCAGCCAGTTTCTGATGGCGTTCAAGGTGGCCGGCAAGGCGTTCATGTACAAGGGCGACAAGCTCGACGATCTGATTGCCAAGGCGGTCGAGCTGGCGGACTCGGCCCGCAAGGGAGGCTTTCTGGCGCTTGAGGCGGCGGAGATCCCCAATCCCTTCATGAAGAAGGGCATCGACATGCTGGTGGACGGCCATGACGCCGATGTGGTGCGCGCCGTGATGGAGAAAGACATCGAACTGACCTCGGAGCGCCATGTCATCGCCATCAAGGTGTTTCGCTCCCTTGGCGATCTCGGCCCCGCGATGGGGATGATAGGTACGCTAGTGGGGCTGGTGGCCATGCTGGCGAACATGAGCGACCCCAAATCCATCGGCCCGGCTATGGCGGTGGCCTTGCTGACCACGCTGTACGGGGCGATTGAAGCCAACATGATCGCCATCCCCATCGCCGACAAGCTGGAGCTGCGCAGCGGCGAGGAGCAGTTGAGCCGCACTCTGATCCTCGACGCCATCATGGGGATCCAGGACGGCCAGAACCCTCGCGTGATCCAGGCCATGCTGCAGAACTACCTGAATCAGTCCAAACGCAACAACGGGCTCGAATAGGAGGCCCCATGGCAAAGTGCAAGTGTCCGCCGCCCGGCCTGCCCGGTTACATGGGTACCTTCGCCGATCTCATGTCCCTGTTGATGTGCTTCTTCGTGCTGCTGCTCTCCTTCGCCGAGATGGATGTGCAGAAGTTCAAGCAGATCGCCGGCTCCATGGAGAAGGCGTTCGGGGTGCAGAACATTCTGGAGGTGAAGGACATCCCCAAGGGTACCTCTGTCATCGCCCAGGAGTTTCGCCCCGGCCGGCCCGAACCGACGCCCATCGACACCATCATGCAGCAGACCATAGATATGACCCAGACCGAGCTGGATTTTCAGCCCGGGGATGCGGATCAGGCGGGAGGCCATGACAAGACCGAGGGGCAGCAGAGCGGTGGCGACACCGCCCAGCAGGCCCAGAAGGCGCAGGAGCAGTCCAACGAACTGGCCAAGGCGCTGGCCGAGCAGATGCAGGCACAGATCCAGGACGGTGCCATCGAGATAGAGGCGCTGGGTCAGCAGATCATCATTCGCATCCGCGAGAAGGCGGCGTTCCCGGCGGGATCCGCCTTCCTGCAGCCCCAGTTCTGGCCGGTGATCCGTAAAGTCGCGACCTTGCTCAAGGATGTGCCGGGGGAGATCACCGTCTCCGGTCATACCGATGACGTTGCCACCGAAGACGAGCTGTTCCAGTCCAACTGGGAGCTCTCATCCCAGCGTGCGGTGGCGGTGGCCCACCAGATGATCAAGGTGCCCGGCTTTGACGGCAGCCGTCTGGTGGTGCAGGGGATGGCGGATTCCCAGCCACTGGTGCCGAACAACAGCCCGGAGAACCGGCGCATGAACCGGCGGGTGGAAATCGCCATCATGCAGGGCAAACCGACGGTATCTGCCCCTATAGGGGTGGCGGATCCCAAGTAGCTTTCGCCAGGAAGCGCGATCCCGTTCGCAGGGGCTGACATGGATTTTGTGGCGGCTTCATATTAAGATGCCTCATCCGAACCGATAGCTGCGGCTCTCTTTGATTGCCGCAGCTTCTCTTTATAAAGCAACCCAGGTTTCGACTATGAATCATACTCCGATGACTGTTCGCGGCGCTGAAAAGCTGCGTCAAGAGCTCGACTATCTGAAGAGCGAGCTGCGTCCCCAGATTATCGAAGCGATTGCTGATGCCCGTGAACATGGTGATCTGAAAGAAAACGCCGAATACCATGCCGCTCGCGAGCAGCAAGGTTTCTGTGAAGGCCGCATTCAGGAGATTGAGAGCAAGCTCTCCAATGCTCAGGTGATCGATATCACCAAGATTGCCAACAATGGCCGCGTCATCTTCGGTGCGACCGTGACCCTGCTGAAAAGCGAAACGGAAGAGGAAGTGGTGTACCGCATCGTGGGCGACGACGAGGCGGACATCAAGCAGAACATGATCTCCGTGAACTCGCCCATTGCCCGTGCCCTGATCGGCAAGGAAGTGGACGATGTGGCCATCGTCAAGACACCGGCTGGCGATGTTGAGTACGAAATTTTGGAAGTCGCCTACCTCTGACGATGAGGGGCGATGAAGAAACAGGGGAGCCCGGCTCCCCTGTTGCATTTAGTCCCACTGATAGGCCTGGACGAAGGCGTCCTGATGACGCTGGAAGAGCCAATCCCGCAGTTGCTCCTGGTCTCCCTTGTCCAGCTGGAATTTCAAGGCCCAGTCGTGGCGCTGCTGGTGGGAGTGGACGTGCCTTATCAGGGTGCCGCTCAGTGCCAGGGGAGGCAATCCTTCTATGCCGAGGGTACCGTGCAGCCGATCGCCCTTGGCCAGGGTCGGTGGCAAACCGGCCACGATGAGACCGCCGAGGGAGAGGCTATGCACCTCATACTCGGCATCGCCGGTGTGCAGGACGGCCTTCTCATCGAGTCGCCAGGCACGCAGGTGAGGGGAGCCCAGCTCCGTGATGGTAGGGGCGGCGATGCGCAGTTCGGTGTGGCCTTCCGCCGCCAGGGTACAATGCAGCGGAAAACGCAGTTGATGGCCGGCGATGCGGGCCTCGATCGTCAAGGGGCTGGCCCGTTGCAACAGGCTCTGTAGGGGAAGACTCAGGTTGCCTCGCAGGAACTGGCCGGCGGCCATGTCCTCGGCGTCTCCCAAGTCCTGCAGCATGGCCAGCTCCTCGTCGGTGAGAATCTGATGCTTGTCCATAGTGGATGTCCGCAAGTATTCATCGCAGGTTAAGGGCCTGACGACTATTTTGGCAAGCGACTTGGGAAGAAGAGAAATGAAGGAAAGAGCGAACGCTCTTTCCTGTTACTTGCGGGGCAACTGGATCTTGGGTTCTGTGGCCTGACGATAGATGGTCAGTACATAGCCCATGCTCTGTACCTTGATGGCGCCGGTTTCACGAACGATGGCATCCATTACCAGCTGTTTCATCTCACGATCTTCAGACGACACCTTAACCTTGATCAGCTCGTGGTGGTTCAGCGCCAGATCGATCTCGGCCAGCACACCTTCGGTCAGGCCGTGTTGTCCCAGCAGGACGACCGGCTTCAGGCTGTGGGCGAGGCCCTTGAGGTATTGTTTCTGTTTATTGTTGAGAATCATGGCAATTTCTTCATAAGTCAGGGTTGAAAGGGGCGTATTCTACCCCCACTTAGCCCTTAATACTAATAACCCTTGTGGTTTTTTAAAGTCGACAATCATGACCCAGAAAAAACATTCCCCCAGTTCAACCCGCTGGTTAAAAGAACATTTTGACGATCATTACGTCAAAAAAGCCCAGAAGTTGGGACTGCGTTCCCGCGCCGTGTTCAAGATCGACGAGATCCAGGGCAAGGACAAACTGCTCAAGCCGGGCATGACGGTGGTGGATCTGGGAGCCGCCCCTGGTGGCTGGTCCCAGTTCGCTATCGATCAAGTGGGCGACAAGGGACGGGTGATTGCTTGCGATATTCTGCCGATGGATTCCATTGCCGGTGTCGATTTCCTGCAAGGGGACTTTCGGGAGGAAACTGTGCTTGCCGCCTTGCTGGCCCGGGTTGGCCCGGACAAGGTTGATGTGGTCATGTCTGACATGGCGCCTAACATGAGCGGGACCCAGCAGGTGGATCAGGCTCGCTCCATGTATCTGATCGAGCTGGCGCTGGACATGTGCAATCAGGTCCTGCGCAGTAATGGCAGTTTCGTGGTCAAGGTATTTCAGGGGGAGGGCTTCGACGCCTATCTCAATGAAATTCGTAGACTTTTCTCTGTCGTCAAGATTCGTAAACCAGACTCCTCCCGTGCCCGTTCACGAGAAGTCTACATTGTGGCTACCGGTTTTAAACTGTAGTACCCTAACCCTCATCGTTAACTGTCAGTCTGCGAGGTCATTGATTTGAGTGACATGGCGAAAAACCTAATCCTGTGGCTGGTCATCGCCGTCGTGCTGATGTCGGTGTTCAATAGCTTCAGCCCCAGCGATACCACCAGTCGCCAGCTGGACTATTCCAGCTTCGTGAAAGAAGTGACCCAAGAGCAGATCCGTGAAGTGCGGATGGATGGCAAGGTCATTAATGGCGTCAAACGCACCGGTGAACGTTTCACCACCATCATCCCTGCGCCGGATCCCCAACTGCTTAACGACATGCTCAACCATAACGTGAAGGTGATGGGTGAGAAGCCGGAAGAGCCGTCTCTGATCACGTCAATCTTTATCTCCTGGTTCCCGATGCTGTTGCTGATCGGTGTCTGGGTCTTCTTCATGCGTCAGATGCAGGGCGGCGGTGGCAAGGGTGCCATGTCGTTCGGCAAGAGCAAGGCTCGCCTGATGAGTGAAGATCAGATCAAGACCACCTTCGTCGACGTGGCGGGTTGTGACGAGGCAAAGGAAGAGGTCAAAGAGCTGGTCGACTATCTGCGCGATCCGACCAAGTTCCAGAAACTGGGCGGCAAGATCCCCACCGGCGTGTTGCTGGTAGGCCCGCCTGGTACCGGTAAGACCCTGCTGGCCAAGGCCATCGCGGGTGAGGCCAAGGTGCCCTTCTTCACCATCTCCGGTTCCGATTTCGTCGAGATGTTCGTGGGTGTCGGCGCCTCCCGGGTGCGCGACATGTTCGAGCAGGCCAAGAAATCCTCCCCCTGCATCATCTTCATCGATGAAATCGATGCGGTCGGTCGCCAGCGTGGCGCCGGTCTGGGTGGTGGCCACGATGAGCGTGAGCAGACCCTGAACCAGATGCTGGTCGAGATGGATGGTTTCGAAGGCAATGAAGGCGTCATCGTCATCGCCGCGACCAACCGTCCAGACGTGCTGGACCCCGCTCTGCTGCGCCCGGGTCGTTTCGACCGTCAGGTCGTGGTCGGTCTGCCGGATGTCCGCGGCCGTGAGCAGATCCTGAAGGTGCACATGCGCAAGGTGCCGTTGGCGGATGACGTCAATCCGGCGCTGATTGCCCGCGGTACACCCGGTTTCTCTGGTGCCGATCTCGCCAACCTGGTCAACGAGGCTGCCCTGTTCTCCGCCCGTGAGAGCCGCCGCGTGGTCTCCATGCTGGAATTCGAGAAGGCCAAGGACAAGATCATGATGGGCGCGGAACGCCGCTCCATGGTGATGAAAGAGTCCGAGAAGGAGATGACGGCTTATCATGAAGCCGGTCACGCCATCATTGGTCGTGTCGTGCCGGATCATGATCCCGTCTACAAGGTCTCCATCATCCCGCGCGGTCGTGCGCTGGGTGTGACCATGTATCTGCCGGAGCAGGATCGCTGGAGCCACTCCAAGCAGCATCTGGAGTCGATGATCTCCAGCCTGTACGGCGGTCGTCTGGCGGAAGAGCTGATCTACGGTACCGAGAAGGTATCGACCGGTGCCTCCAATGACATCGAGCGTGCTACCGACATCGCGCGCAAGATGGTCACTCAGTGGGGGATGTCCGAGCGCCTCGGCCCCATGCTCTATGCAGAAGAAGATGGTGAAGTGTTCCTCGGTCGCAGCATGGCCAAGGCCAAGCACATGTCCGACGACACCGCGCGTGTCATCGATGCCGAGGTCAAGCAGGTCATCGATCGCAACTATGCTCGTGCCAAGCAGATCCTGCAGGACAACATGGATGTACTGCACACCATGAAGGATGCCTTGATGAAGTACGAGACCATAGATGCTAAGCAGATCGACGATCTGATGGCACGTCGTGAGGTTCGTGCTCCCAGCAACTGGCATGATGAGCACGGTGATACCCCGCAAGGTGGCGCCAGTGTGAGCCGCGAGCCCGAGGTCAAGGCGCCGTCCGATGACAGCAGTGCACCGCTGAATGACATCGACAAGGCGAACGATGTCCCGGCCAAATAAGCTTTCATGATCCAAACCCCGGGCTTGCCCGGGGTTTTTCTTTATGCGGATACCCAGATTTTCTTGTAACAGGTAGATGTAAAGATGCAACTAATCAGCAAGGGGCGCAGCCTCTCCCTGGAGCGTCCCCACGTCATGGGGATCCTCAACGTGACTCCGGACTCCTTCTCCGATGGCGGCCGCTTCAAACCACTTGAACTGGCGCTGGCTCATGCTCGTCAGATGGTGGAGGAGGGAGCCACCCTCATCGACATCGGTGGCGAGTCGACCCGCCCGGGCGCACCCGACGTGAGCGAGCAGGAGGAGCTGGACAGGGTTATCCCTGTGGTCGAGCGGATGGTGCAGGAACTCGATGTGATGATCTCCCTCGATACCTCCAAGGCTGCCGTGATGAGGGCGGGCTGCTCGGCAGGCGCTCACCTCATCAATGACGTGCGGTCCCTGCTCGAGCCCGGTGCCCTGGCTGCAGCGGCAGGGGCTGACGTGCCCGTGTGTCTGATGCACATGCAAGGCCAGCCGAGAACCATGCAGGCCGAACCTCATTACGACGACTTGCTGGGGGAAGTGAGGGCCTTCTTCGACGAACGGATAGTCGCTTGCCTGGATGCAGGGATCCCGCGTCGGCACCTGCTGCTGGATCCGGGTTATGGTTTTGGCAAGACGGTGGCACACAACTATCAGTTGCTGGCCGAACAGCAGAAGTTGTTGGATTACGGTCTGCCGCTCTTGGTGGGGATGTCGCGAAAGTCTATGATAGGCAATCTGCTTGGCCGCCCCGTTGATGAGCGGCTGGCCGGCAGCCTGGCCTGCGCTCTGATCGGGTTGCAACATGGCGCCAGGATCATCCGGGTGCACGACGTGCGAGCCACCATGGATGCTCTGCGCGTTGGCTGGATGGTAATGACGGGACAAGATTTCATATCCAAATAAAAAAACGAGAACAGACAATGACCAGAAAGTATTTTGGCACCGATGGTGTCCGCGGCAAGGTTGGCGAATTTCCGATCACCCCGGATTTCGTGATGAAGCTGGGTTGGGCCGCCGGCAAGGTGCTCTCCAAGAAGGGCACCAAGAAGGTGCTGATCGGCAAAGATACTCGCATCTCTGGCTATATGCTTGAATCCGCCCTGGAAGCGGGCCTCTCCGCAGCGGGCCTCAAGGCCATACTGATGGGTCCCATGCCGACGCCGGCGGTGGCCTACCTGACTCGCACCTTCCGTGCCGAGGCTGGCATCGTCATCAGCGCCTCCCACAACCCTTATTACGACAACGGCATCAAGTTCTTCTCCGCCGATGGCACCAAGCTGCCCGATGAAGTGGAGCTGGCCATCGAGGCCGAGCTGGATAACGAGCTCAAGTGCGTGGAGTCCGCCGAACTTGGCAAGGCGCAGCGCATCGACGATGCCGCCGGCCGTTACATCGAGTTCTGCAAGAGCACCTTCCCCACCCATCTGAGCCTGGAAGGAGTGAAGATGGTGGTGGATTGTGGCCATGGAGCCACCTATCACATTGCCCCCTCGGTGTTCCGCGAGCTGGGCGCCGAGGTGATTGCCATAGGTTGCAGCCCGGATGGCCTCAACATCAACGATGGGGTGGGCTCCACCGCACCGGAGGCGCTGGCCGCCAAGGTGCTGGAGTGCAAGGCCGATCTCGGTGTTGCCTTCGACGGTGACGGCGATCGCCTGGTGATGGTAGACAGCACTGGCTACATCATCGACGGCGACGAGATCCTCTACATCATCGCCCGCGATGCTCTGCGCAACGGCCGCCTCAAGGGCGGTGTGGTAGGTACTCTAATGGCCAACATGGGTCTGGAGCTGGCGCTGCAGACGCTCGGTATTCCATTTGCCCGTGCCAAGGTGGGTGACCGCTACGTGCTCGAGATGATGAACGAGAAGGGCTGGCGCATCGGTGGCGAGAACTCCGGTCACATCATCTGCCTGGACCAGACCACCACAGGGGATGGCATAGTCGCCGCCCTGCAGGTGCTGACGGCGGTGTGCTCTGCGGAGATGCCGCTGGCCAAGCTGCGCTCCGGCATGAGCAAGTTCCCCCAGGTACTGGTGAACGTGCGTTTTGCCGAGGGCAAGGATCCGCTGGCGGCCGAAGCCGTGCAGCAGGAAGTGGCCAAGGTGGAACAGGAACTGGGCGGCCGTGGCCGTGTCCTGCTGCGCAAATCCGGCACCGAGCCCTTGATCCGGGTCATGGTGGAAGGGGAGCATGAGCAACAGGTGCGTGACATGGCACAACGCATCGCCCAACAGGTCGAATCGGCGTTTTAATGAGCAACCAGGGCGATGTTTTAATCGCTCTGGTTGTATCTTGTTCAAACGATTCGAAAATTTGAAAATAGCACTTGTCAGCTGATCATCCTCTGGATATTATCAGCCCCGCTTTCGCAAGGGAGTTGCCGATGGGACATCGCAAGCCGTTTGTAGCCGCCAACTGGAAGTTACACGGTAGTAGGTCGCAGTTAGAGCAGTTTACGAGTCAATGCCTGAAGGGTGTTGGTGATGATGTAGATGTTGTTCTCTGTCCTTCCCATGTGCATCTCGACTTTACCGCACGACTGCTCGATGAGCAGAAGGTGATAAGGTTGGGGGCTCAGAATGTGAGCCAGCACAGACAGGGCGCTTATACGGGTGAAGTCTCGTGTGAGATGCTGGTCGAGGCAGGGTGCCGATACGTACTGGTCGGTCACTCCGAGCGCAGGCGTCTCTTTGGTGAGACCAGCTTTATCGTCGCAGAGAAGTTTGCGGCAGTCAGAGCGGCAGGTTTGATTCCCATCCTTTGTCTGGGGGAGTCAGGTGCGGCGAGGCAGGCGAGAAGAACCTTTGAAGTGATCGCCGAAGAGCTGGATATCGTCATAGAGAAAAATGGCGCGATGGCTTTCGATAATGCTATCATCGCCTACGAGCCGATTTGGGCTGTAGGTACAGGTAAATGCGCCACACCCGAGCAGGCACAAGAGGTTCATTCCTTTATACGTGGTCGCTTGGCGGAGGATACTCCGGTAATAGGTGAGAAAGTCAGAATCATCTATGGTGGGAGCGTGACGCCGACCAACGCGAGAGATTTGTTTGCCCAGCCCGACATTGATGGCGGACTGATAGGTGGAGCAAGCCTCGACAGCGATGCGTTTTTAGGAATTGTTGAAGCGGCAAAGGGTGCAAGTTAAATGTACGAGATTCTTTTAGTCGTTTATCTGCTGGTGTCACTGGCTCTGATCGGTCTGGTGATGATTCAGCAAGGTAAAGGGGCTGATATGGGCGCCTCCTTCGGCGCAGGGGCATCGAATACTGTATTCGGCTCCGGTGGTTCAGGCAGTTTCCTGACCCGCACAACTGCAATTTTGGCCACTCTGTTCTTTTTGATCAGCCTGGTGCTCGGCTCAATGTCAAGCAACAAGGTAAAACAGGGTAGCGAATGGGAAAATCTGCAACAGACTCAGCAAGTTGAGCAGACCAAAGCGCCAGTTAAGAAAGACGCTGACGTTCCCGAGTAAAGAGTTTTTGCCGTGGTGGTGGAATTGGTAGACACGCTATCTTGAGGGGGTAGTGCTCTAGGGTGTGCGGGTTCGAGTCCCGCCCACGGCACCAATTAAGCAGTGAACCCGGGTAACCGGGAAGTTATAGCCAGTCAGTCTTGTGTGATGAGAATGAAGTGGCTATAATCTCGCACGATTTCGGACGCGGGGTGGAGCAGCATGGTAGCTCGTCGGGCTCATAACCCGAAGGTCGTCGGTTCAAATCCGGCCCCCGCAACCAAATTTCACGCATTTCCTACGCTCAGGAAGGCGGTCGCTGCGAGGCGACAATCAGGGTAAAGCGCCAAGCCCCGATTTGACATCGGGGCTTTTTGTTATGTGCGATTTACTCTGAATCGATCTCTATCTGGGCTATATGCCCTTTTTTTGTTTTTCGGAGGGTGACTTTGGCTACGTTGGAACAACGTTTGACCGATCTGCTCGAGGCTCCGGTCGTTGCCTTGGGTTTTGAACTTTGGGGTGTCGAGTTTATCCGTGCGGGTAAGCACTCGACCTTGCGCGTCTTCATCGACTCAGAGCAAGGTGTGACGGTGGAAGACTGTGCCGAGGTGAGCCGCCAGGTTGGCGCCATCATGGACGTTGAAGATCCCATCACCGAGGAGTATTACCTCGAGGTTTCCTCCCCGGGCCTGGATCGTCCGCTGTTCAAGGTTGCCCAGTTCGAAAAATACGTTGGCCAAGAGGCGGCGGTTTCGCTTCGGATGGCAACAAACAACCGCCGCAAGTTCAAAGGCGTAATCAAAGCTGTGCAGGGGGACATGATCACCCTGACAGTAGATGGTAAGGACGAGGTGTTGGCTTTCACCAATATCCAAAAAGCGAACATAGTGCCGAACTTTGGTTAACGAGGCTATCGGATATGAATAAAGAGATTTTGCTGGTCGTTGACGCTGTGTCCAACGAGAAGGCTGTCCCCCGCGAGAAGATTTTCCAGGCTCTGGAGACTGCGCTGGCGACTGCGACCAAGAAAAAATACGAAGGCGAGATTGAAGTTCGGGTCGAGATCGATCGCAAGACCGGTGACTACGACACCTATCGCCGTTGGGTCGTGGTGGCCGATCAGGCTTCCATGGAGAACCCGTACGGGGAAATCACTCTCGAAGCCGCTCAGATCGAGCAGCCGGATATCCAGATCGGCGACTATGTTGAAGACCAGATTGACTCTGTCACCTTCGACCGCATCACCACTCAGACCGCCAAGCAGGTCATCGTGCAGAAAGTGCGCGAGGCCGAGCGTTCCCAAGTCGTTGACCAGTTCAAGGACAAGGAAGGCACCATCATCAGCGGCGTGGTCAAGAAGAGCAACCGCGACAACGTCATCCTGGATCTGGGCAGCAATGCCGAGGCCGTGATCTTCCGCGACGACATGCTGCCCCGTGAGACCTTCCGTCCCGGTGACCGCATCCGTGGTCTGCTCTATGCAGTCCGTCCGGAAGCCCGTGGTTCCCAGCTGTTCGTCAGCCGCTCCAGCCCGGACTTCCTGAAAGAGCTGTTCCGCATCGAAGTGCCGGAAATCGGCGAAGAGATGATCGAAATCATGGGCGCTGCCCGTGATCCGGGTTCCCGCGCCAAGATTGCGGTCAAGACCAACGATCGTCGTATCGACCCGATCGGTGCCTGTATCGGCATGCGCGGTGCTCGCGTTCAGGCGGTATCCGCCGAGCTGAGCGGTGAGCGTGCCGACATCGTGCTGTACGATGACAACCCGGCCCAATACGTGATCAATGCCATGGCGCCTGCCGATGTGGCCTCCATCATCGTTGATGAAGACAACCACACCATGGACATCGCCGTGGAAGCCGCCAACCTGGCCCAGGCCATTGGTCGCAACGGTCAGAACGTGCGTCTGGCTTCCCAGCTGACCGGTTGGGAGCTGAACGTCATGACCGTCGAGGACATGCGTGCCAAGCACCAGGCCGAGAACGATCGCATCCTGACTCTGTTCACCACAGCGCTGGACATCGACGACGATTTCGCCGGTCTGCTGATGGAAGAAGGTTTCTCCACCCTGGAAGAGATCGCCTTCGTACCCGTCAATGAGCTGCTGGCCATCGACGGTCTGGACGAAGACATGGTGGAAGAGCTGCGCAAGCGTGCCAAGGATGTCCTGACCACCAAGGCCCTGGCCAAAGAAGAATCCTTCGACGGCGTAGAGCCTTCCGAAGAACTGCTCAATCTCAACGGCCTTGGCCGTGACATGGCGTATGCCCTGGCCGCTCGCGGCGTCGGCACCCTGGAAGATTTGGCAGAGCAAGGTATCGACGACCTTGCCGACATTGAAGAGCTGACCGCTGAGAAAGCCGGTGAGCTGATTATGGCTGCTCGCAATATCTGTTGGTTCGGAGAAGAGCAGTCTGAATAAGATCAAACGGAGGAAAATGAATGGCAGAAGTATCAGTCAAACAACTTGCCACTGACATCGACACGCCGGTTGATCGTCTTCTCCAGCAGTTTGTCGATGCCGGTATCAGCAAGAGCAAGGCCGACGACCTCGTCAGCGAGTCTGAGAAACAGACTCTGCTGGCTCACTTGAAAAAACAGCATGGAGGTGACGAGATCACCGCACCAGCCCGCATGACATTGCAGCGCAAGACCAAGAGCACCATCAGTGTTCAAGGTACTGGCGGCAAGAACAAGGAAGTGCAGGTTGAAGTGCGCAAGACTCGCACCTATGTAAAACGCTCGGCGCTGGAAGATGAACAGCGTCAGGCGGAAGCCGAGGAAAAAGCGCGTTTGGAAGCAGAAGAAAAAGCTCGTCACGAGGCCGAGAACAAGGCTCGTCTCGATGCTGAAGAGAAGGCTCGCCGTGAGGCTGAGCAGGCTCGTCGTGAAGCTGAGGAAAAGGCGCGGATCGAGGCACAATCAAAGGCTCGACAGGCTCCACAGCCCGCCAAAGTAGCCGCTAGCACAGCTCAGCAAGAGGCAGAAAAGATGGCCAAGCGCGAAGCAGAAGAACTGAAGCGCCAACAGGAACAAACCGCTTTGCAAAAAGCAGAAGAACTCGCCGCCAAGAAAGCCGAAGAGGCTCGTCTGATGGCGGAACAGAACGGCCCTCGCTGGGCTGAAGAAGAAGCTGCTCGCGCCAAAGAGAGCAGTGATTACCATCTGACCACCAACAAGCATGCGCAAGCCGCAGAAGACGAGTTGGACCGGAAGGAAGAGACCAGTCGTCGCACTGCTGCTGCAGCGGTCAAGGCACCGAAAAAGGCTACTCGCCGCGAAGACGACCGTGACTCCCGCAACCCCCGTGCTCGCAAAGGCAAGCGCGGCAAGGTCGCCATGCCCAACGCCATGAAGCACGGCTTCAACAAGCCGGCTGCCGTGGTGAACCGCGATGTCGTCATCGGCGAGACCATCACTGTGGCCGAGCTGGCCAACAAGATGGCCGTCAAGGGTGTCGAAGTCATCAAGGCGATGATGAAGATGGGCGCCATGGCTACCATCAACCAGGTGATCGATCAGGAGACTGCTCAGCTGGTCGCCGAGGAGATGGGTCACAAGGTATTGCTGCGTCGTGAGAACGAACTGGAAGAGGCGGTACTGTCCGATCGTGACGAGACCTCCGAAGCCAAGCCGCGCGCACCTGTCGTGACCATCATGGGTCACGTCGACCACGGCAAGACCTCGCTGCTGGACTACATCCGCAAGGCCAAGGTTGCCGCTGGCGAAGCCGGTGGTATTACCCAGCACATCGGTGCTTACCACGTCGAAACCGACAGTGGCATGATCACCTTCCTGGATACTCCGGGTCACGCCGCGTTTACCTCCATGCGTGCCCGTGGTGCCAAGTCGACCGATATCGTGGTACTGGTCGTCGCTGCCGATGATGGCGTCATGCCGCAAACCATCGAAGCCATCCAGCACGCCAAGGCGGCAGAAGTGCCCATCGTGGTTGCGGTCAACAAGATCGACAAGCCTGAAGCGGATCCGGATCGCGTCAAGACCGAGCTGGCCCGTTACAACGTCATGTCCGAAGACTGGGGTGGTGACAGCCAGTTCGTGCATGTCTCCGCCAAATCCGGCGAAGGCATCGACGATCTGCTGGAAGCCATCCTGATCCAGTCCGAAGTGCTGGAACTGAAAGCGGTCGTCGATGGCATGGCCAGCGGCGTCGTGATCGAGTCCTTCCTGGACAAGGGCCGTGGTCCGGTCGCCACCGTACTGGTACAAGAAGGTACTCTGCGCCAGGGCGACATCGTACTGTGTGGTCTGGAATACGGTCGTATTCGTGCCATGCGTGACGAACTGGGTCGCGAGATCAAGGAAGCGGGCCCGTCCCTGCCGGTGGAAATCCTGGGTCTGTCCGGTGTGCCGTCTGCCGGTGACGAAGCCACTGTTGTACGTGACGAGAAGAAAGCCCGTGAAGTGGCGCTCTATCGTCAGGGCAAGTTCCGCGACGTCAAGCTGGCTCGCCAGCAGAAGGCCAAGCTGGAAAACATGTTCGCCAACATGACCGAGGGCGAAGTGTCCGAAGTGAACGTGGTGATCAAGGCCGACGTACAGGGTTCCGTGCAAGCTATCTGCGATGCACTGGTGCAGCTCTCTACCGACGAAGTCAAGGTCAAGATCGTGGGTTCCGGGGTCGGTGGTATCACCGAAACCGACGCTACCCTGGCAGCTGCTTCCAGCGCCATCCTGGTGGGCTTCAACGTCCGTGCCGACGCTTCTGCGCGCAAGGTCATCGAATCCGAGAGCCTGGATCTGCGTTACTACTCCGTCATCTATGACCTGATCGACGAAGTGAAGCAGGCCATGAGCGGCAAGCTGGCCCCTGAGTATCGTCAGGAGATCATCGGTCTGGCTGAAGTCCGTAGCGTCTTCAAGTCACCGAAGTTCGGCGCCGTTGCCGGCTGTATGGTCACCGAAGGTGTGGTCAAGCGTTCCAACCGTATTCGCGTTCTGCGTGACAACGTGGTTATCTATGAAGGCGAGCTGGAATCCCTGCGTCGCTTCAAGGATGACGTCAACGAAGTCCGCAACGGTTACGAGTGTGGTATCGCGGTCAAGAACTACAACGACGTGCGTGAAGGCGACCAGATCGAAGTTTACGAGACCATTGAAATTCAGCGGACTCTGTAAGCCGAGCGTTAGAACAAATAGGGGGCTGCGGCCCCCTTTTATCGCAGGATAGAATATGGCCAGAGAATTTAGCCGGACCCGTCGGGTCGGGCAGCAGATCCAGCGTGAAATCGCGCTGATCTTGCAGCGCGAGGTGAAAGACCCGCGCATCGGTATGGTGACCGTCTCCGACGTGGAAGTGTCCAAGGACCTCAACTATGCCAAGATTTACGTCACCTTCTTGCAGCTGGAGAATGACGCCGAGCGCATCGCGGAAGGGCTCAAGGGCCTGACCGAGGCGGCCGGTTACATTCGCAGCCTGCTCGGCAGCGCCATGCGTCTGCGGGTGGTGCCGGAGCTGCGTTTCTACTACGACCAGACCCTGGTCGAGGGGATGCGCCTCTCCAACCTGGTGACCAACACTGTGCGTGAAGACAAGCGTCGCATGACCGAAGCTGGTCGTGAAGAAGACGAAGCCGCACCGGATGATACAACTGAGGATAAAGCCTGAGATGTCTCGAAGACGTCGTTTCAAGGGCCGTGACGTACACGGTATCCTGCTGCTGGACAAGCCGACCGGTCTGACCTCCAACGATGTGTTGCAGAAGGTCAAGCGGATCTACAACGCGGCCAAGGCCGGCCACACCGGCGCCCTGGATCCCTTGGCAACCGGCATGTTGCCGATCTGCCTGGGCGAAGCCACCAAGTTCTCCCAGTATCTGCTGGAGGCGGACAAGCGCTATGAGGTGACCGCCAAGCTGGGCGAGCGCACCAACACCAGCGACTCCGACGGCGAGGTGGTCTCCACCCGTCCGGTGAACGTGGCCGTGGGTACCCTGATCGAGGCGCTGGACCAGTTCCGCGGCCCCATCATGCAGGTGCCGTCCATGTACTCCGCCCTCAAGCACAACGGTCGCCCGCTCTACGAGTACGCCCGTGAAGGCATAGAGATCGAGCGGGAAGCCCGTCCCATCACGGTATTCGAGCTCAAACTGCTGAGCTTTGAAGGTGATGAAGTGCGCCTCGAAGTGCACTGCAGCAAGGGCACCTACATCCGCTCCCTGGTGGACGATCTCGGCGAAGTGCTGGGCTGTGGTGCTCACGTCACCCAGCTGCGTCGTACCCAGGTGGCCAGCTATCCCTACGACAGGATGCTGACCCTGGAGCAGCTCGAATGTATCTTCGAGCAGGCCAAGGCCGAGAGCATTCCGCCGCGGGAGCAGCTGGATCCGCTGCTGCTGCCGATGGATACCGCAGTGGCGTCCCTGCCCGAGGTGAACATGTTGACGGCCGTGGCCGCCTATGTGAACCAGGGCCAGGCCGTGCAGGTGGCGGGTGCGCCGCAAAGCGGTCAGGTACGCATGACGGTGGGCCCTGAGCGCGAGTTCATCGGCGTCGGTGAGATCGACGACGAAGGGCGAGTCGCTCCCAAGCGGCTGGTGCGTTATCACGACGATCGCGACGAGGAGTGATCCTCTGGCGGTCTCGCCCTGGCTCACCGGCCAGGGCGCGTGCAGCTCGTTCCTCTTTGTCGTTGCGAAAAGGGGCGGCTGCGATTATGATACCGCCCTCATTTCACGGCTGAATTAGAGATTGGCTGTGAACCTTTAAACACTCTACTGGAGTAATACCATGTCTCTAAATGCTGAGATCAAAGCTTCCATCGTTGCTGACAACGCTCGTTGCGCCAACGACACCGGTTCCCCCGAAGTGCAGGTTGCCCTGCTGACTGCCCAGATCAACCATCTGCAAGGTCACTTCAAGGAGCACTCCAAGGATCACCACGGTCGTCGCGGTCTGCTGCGCATGGTTTCCCAGCGTCGTAAGCTGCTGGACTACCTGAAGCGTAAAGACGTTCAGCGTTACGCTGCTCTGATCGCCAAGCTGGGTCTGCGTCGTTAATCGACCATCAGATTTCGCGAAAAAGGGGAACCGTGAGGTTCCCCTTTTTTATGGATCATTTTTATCGCGCGGCAAACCGTTGCCTGCCTCACAGAATGCGTGCCACCGCTTACCTTTTGATGCGAATCAAGTATACTTGCACGCGAATTTAAAGCGCCAAATTGTAAAAAGGAAATTCACGTGAATCCTATTGTAAAGTCATTCCAGTACGGTCAACACACCGTCACCCTGGAAACCGGTGTGATGGCCCGTCAAGCCACTGCGGCCGTCATGGTCAGCATGGACGATACCTGCGTATTTGTGACCGTCGTCGGCAAGAAAGAGGCCGATCACGGCCGTGATTTCTTCCCGCTGACCGTCAACTACCAGGAGCGTACCTATGCTGCTGGTCGTATCCCGGGTGGTTTCTTCCGTCGTGAAGGCCGTCCGAGCGAAGGTGAGACTCTCATCTCCCGCCTGATCGACCGTCCTATTCGTCCGCTGTTCCCGGAAGGCTTCCTCAATGAGGTTCAGGTGGTTGCCACCGTCATGTCCGTGAACCCGGCCGTGTCCCCCGACATCGTTGCCATGATCGGTGCCTCTGCTGCCCTGGCCATCTCCGGCATCCCGTTCGGCGGCCCGATTGCTGCTGCCCGCGTGGGTTACATGAACGGTCAGTACGTGCTGAACCCGACCACCACCGAACTGCCCCAGAGCGATCTGGATCTGGTGGTTGCCGGTACTGCCAACGCGGTGCTGATGGTGGAGTCCGAAGCTGCCATCCTGTCCGAAGAGGTGATGCTGGGCGCCGTGGTCTATGGCCACGAGCAGATGCAAGTGGTGATCAACGCCATCAACGAATTCGCCGCCGACGTGGGTACCCAGCCGTGGGACTGGACCCCGCCTGCCGTCAATGAAGCGCTGAAAACCAAGGTTGCCGAGCTGGCCACCGCCGAGCTGGGTGAAGCCTACCGCATCACCGAGAAGGCCGTGCGTTACGCCGCCATCGGTGCCATCAAGGGCCGTGTGGTCGAGCAGGTCATCGCCTCCGGCGTGGAAGAAGATGCCAAGAAGATCGGCGAAGAGTTCCACAGCCTGGAAAGCCGCATCGTCCGTGGCCGTGTGGTCCGTGGCGAGCCGCGCATCGATGGTCGCGATCCGGAGATGATCCGCGCCCTGTCCGTCGGCACCGGCATCCTGCCCCGTGCTCACGGCTCCGCCCTGTTCACCCGTGGTGAGACTCAGGCCATCGTGGTTGCGACCCTGGGTACCGAGCGTGACGCCCAGAACATTGACGAGCTGTCTGGCCACCGTGCCGACCGCTTCATGCTGCACTACAACTTCCCGCCGTACTGCGTCGGTGAAACCGGCATGATGGGCAGCCCCAAGCGCCGTGAAATCGGTCACGGTCGTCTGGCCAAGCGCGGCGTTGCTGCCGTGATGCCGAGCGCCGCCGAATTCCCGTATGTGGTACGCGTGGTGTCTGAAATCACCGAATCCAACGGTTCCTCCTCCATGGCCTCCGTCTGTGGTTCCTCCCTGGCGCTGATGGACGCGGGTGTGCCGATCAAGGCCTCCGTTGCCGGTATTGCCATGGGTCTGGTGAAGGAAGAAGAAGGTTTCGTCGTGCTGTCCGACATCCTGGGTGACGAAGATCACCTGGGTGACATGGACTTCAAGGTAGCCGGTACTACCCAGGGTATCACCGCGCTGCAGATGGACATCAAGATCGAAGGCATCACCAAAGAGATCATGGAGATTGCCCTCAAGCAAGCTCGTGGCGCTCGCCTGCACATCCTGAAGGTCATGGACGAGGCCATCCAGGCTCCCCGTGCCGAAATCTCCGATTTCGCTCCGCGTATCCACACCATCAAGATCAATCCTGAGAAGATCAAGGATGTCATCGGCAAGGGCGGTTCCGTGATCCGTGCCCTGACCGAAGAGACCGGCACCAACATCGAGTTGGATGATGACGGTACTGTCCGCATCTCCGCCGTTGCCAACGAAGCCGCCATGGAAGCCATCCGTCGCATCGAGGCCATCACCGCCGAGATCGAAGTGAACCGCATCTATGAAGGCAAGGTTGTGCGTCTGGCCGATTTCGGCGCCTTCGTCAACATCCTGCCGGGTAAAGACGGTCTGGTACACATCTCCCAGATCACCGATGCCCGCGTGCAGAACGTGGCCGACTTCCTGAAGATCGGTGATGTGGTGAAGGTGAAGGTACTGGAAGTGGACCGTCAAGGCCGCGTGCGTCTCTCCATCAAGGAAGCGAATGCACCGACCGAAACCGCCGCCCCGGTTGCCGACGTGGCCGTTGCCGCCGTCGAAGAGCCGGCTGCCGAATAAGGCTGCCGTACTGTGAAAAAGCCGACCTTAGGGTCGGCTTTTTTATGCCAGCGGGTCGGCAACATTGTTTCTTATGGAGCCCTCTGTTACAACATTGGGCTCCCCGTGCGACGGGCAACAAGGAGCAGTATGATGTCGTGGGCCCTTATCAGGCAGTTTCCCCCGCTAGTCTGGATCGTCATCCTGGGCACCTTCATGGTGCGCACCACCTTTTTCATGGTATGGCCCTTTCTCTCCATCCTGCTTTACCGCGACTACGGTCTGTCGGCGACGCTGATCGGCCTCATTCTGGGGGCCACGGCGGCCCTCTCTACCCTGGTCAGCTTCTATGGCGGCTGGCTGTCGGACAAGTGGGGGAGGCGCAACATACTGCTGTTTGGCTGCCTGGTGTCCGCTCTGAGCGTTGCCCTGCTCGGCCTCTCCCATCAGGTGATCTGGCTGGCTCTCGGGGTGATCGGCAGCGGGCTCTCCTACGGGCTCATCGACTCCCCTGGCAAGGCGCTGATGGCCGACAGCCTGGCCGAGCCCAAGGCCCGCGAATTGGCACTGCACCTGCGTTACTTCTTGCTCAACCTGGGGGCGGCCATAGGTCCCCTGCTCGGGGTCAGTTACGGCCTGAGTGCACGGCAGGAGACCTTCCTGCTGCTCAGTGTCAGCTATCTGCTGCTCGGCTTCATCTTTTTCGTCGGTTTTCGACTGGCCGCCTGTCAGCCAAGCCAAGCCATGCCGCCGGCCCGGGCATGCGCGCCGTGCTGCGGGTGCTCTGGCAAGACAGGGGCTTCCTGCTGCTGACGATGGCCAACATGCTGCTGATGCTGGTCTATGCCCAGTTCGAGTCACCGCTCATCCAGTATCTGACCCGGGCGGGGACCCCTGAGGTGGAGCGCCTCATCGGCTGGCTGGTGAGCACCAATGCGCTGACCATAGTGATCCTGCAGTTCCCGCTGCTGCACCTGACCACCAACTGGTCTATCAAGCGCCGACTGCAGCTCGGGGTCGCCTTCTTCCTCAGCGCCCAGCTGCAGTTCGCGCTCGGGGATACCGCCATTTGGTGGCACTGGATAGTGGCGGTGATCCTGCTGAGCATCGGTGAGTGCATCCTGTTCCCGCTGCTCAATGTGCTGGTCGATCAGATGGCGCCGGAGCACCTCAAGGGCAGTTACTTCGGGGCGGCCTCCATGTCCGGGCTCGGGATCGCCATCGGCGCCCTGCTGGGGGGCTGGATCCTGGCCAACTGGGGGGGCAGCTGGCTCTATGGCTGCATGGCGCTGCTCTGCCTGGCGATCCTGATGCTCTATGGCCTGAGTACCCGGACCTCACGCCCTGCGCTGGTCCGGGCCGAGCCCTGATCCCTAGAAGGTCAGCACCTTGTCGGCCGCCAGTGTCCACTGGGCCAGCAGGGGCAGGGTGCCTACCTCTATGCCCTCGATGAGGGGAAGGGCCGTGATGCCCCGCGCGTCCGTGCAGCTCTTGCACAGCCGGATCTGGGTGCCCTGTGCCAGCAGGATCTCCAGCATCTGGCGCAGGTTGTAACCCTCGGCGGGGGATTGGCCCGCCAGGGCGGCGCTGACCGCGTCTGACATCAGGAAGAGTTTCAGGTCGATGCCTTCCTGCTCGTTGAGGGATATCCCCAGGCGCAGTGCATTGAACAGGGTTTCGCTGCCATAGGGGGCACCGTTGGCGATGATGACGATCTGTTGCTTCATGGGACTCTCCGGGTTGAAAGGGGCATTGTAGCGTCGCCTGCATGGCGGCGGCATGACCCAGTGCAAACTCTGTCGTAGCCCTTTCCCTGCGCCTTGACCTCGGGGTATGAGTCAGGTTTCATAGGCGGCCATCCAGTATGACAGAGCAAAGAGGTCGTTATGTGGAAGATCGCCGGAATAGGATTATTGCTGTTGGCCGGACAGGCCTATGGCAGTGAAAACGTCGGCTGCAAGGCCAGGCATCAGGCAGTGACCGAGCAGTTGAGCTTCGCCCGGGCGCACGATAACGCGCAGCAGGTGGCGGGCCTGGAGCAGGCCCTGCGCAACATCGAGACCCATTGCACAGATGCCGGGCTCATTAAGGAGCAGCAAGAGAAGGTTGCCAAGCAGAAGCAAGAGGTGGAGGAGCGTCTGGCGGATCTGCAGAGCGCCCGGGTCTCGGGCAAGCCGGACAAGATTGCCAAGAAGCAGGCCAAGCTGGAGGCATCTCAGGCCGAGCTGCTGGAGGCCCAACGCGAGCTTGAGGCGCTGCAGAAGCTGGTCAAACCCTGAGTGGGTTGTAGCGCAATAGAAAAAGCCGGGTATGCCCGGCTTTTTCTATTTCTGGATGACCCGCAGGTCTGGTACTACTGCCTGTGCATCAGCACAAATTTGTCCATTAGCTGCTCTTCGGTCTCCACGTGAGCGGGATCCCGGAGGATGCAGTCCACAAGGTGCAGACGCTGATGCCGGTGTTACTGCCTGTGCATCAGCACAAACTTGCCCATCAGCTGCTCTTCGGTCTCGACGTGAGCGGGATCCCGGAGGATGCAGTCCACAAGGTGCAGACGCTGATGCCGGTGTTATTGCCTGTGCATCAGCACAAACTTGTCCATCAACTGCTCTTCGGTCTCCACGTGAGCGGGATCCCAGATGATGCAGTCGATTGGGCAGACGCTGATGCAGGTGGGCTTCTCATAGTGGCCGACGCACTCGGTGCAGCGATCCGGATCTATCTCGTAGATCTTGTCCCCCAGGCTGATGGCTTGGTTCGGACACTCGGGATCGCACATGTCACAGTTGATGCACTTGTCGGTGATGAGCAGCGCCATCTCAGGCCGCCGAGTGGGGCTGACGGGTGTCCTGACGATCGCCCAGGTTGCGCAGCAGGATGCCGTAGTTGACGTCGATCTCCTTGGGAACGGGCACATAGACCACGTGGCCGTTGCCCGGCGCGGTGTCGATAAGCTCGCCCTTGCGGTTCTGCATCTGCTCCAGGTTGAAGCTGACGTTGCCCTGCGGCGTCATCAGCTCCAGGCTGTTGCCCACCAGGAACTTGTTCTTCACTTCCACTTCCACCATATCGCCCTGGCGACCGGTGATCTCGCCGACGAACTGCTGGGTGTCGGAGACCGAGTAGCCGTAGTCGTAGTTCTGGTACTCGCTGTGGTTGTGACGGCGCAGGAAGCCCTCGGTGTAGCCACGGTGGGCCAGGTTCTCGAGGGTGCCCATCAGGGTCGGATCGAACGGACGACCGGCGACCGCATCGTCGATGGCCTTGCGATAGACCTGGGCGGTACGGGCGCAGTAGTAGAAGGACTTGGTGCGGCCTTCAATTTTCAGCGAATGCACGCCCATCCTGGTCAGACGCTCCACGTGCTCGACGGCGCGCAGGTCCTTGGAGTTCATGATGTAGGTGCCGTGCTCGTCTTCGAACGCGGTCATGTACTCGCCGGGGCGGTTGGACTCTTCCAGCAGCACCAGCGCATCGCTCGGTTTGCCAAGGCCCAAAGTGTTGTCCGGGCGCACGGCGATGGGTTCCTGACGATGGACTATCTGGCCCACGTCATCTTCCTTGCCTTCGTGCACCTTGTACTCCCAGCGGCAGGAGTTGGTGCAGGTGCCCTGGTTGGGATCACGCTTGTTGATGTAACCGGAGAGCAGGCAGCGGCCGGAGTAGGCCATGCAGAGGGCGCCGTGGACGAAGACTTCCAGCTCCATCTCGGGCACCTGCATGCGGATCTCTTCGATCTCGTCGAGCGACAGTTCGCGGGAGAGGATGGCGCGGGTCAGGCCCATCTGATGCCAAAACTTCACCGTGGCCCAGTTGACCGCGTTGGCCTGCACCGAGAGGTGAATGGGCATGTCTGGGAAGGCTTCGCGCATCATCATGATGAGACCGGGGTCTGACATGATGAGCGCATCCGGCTTCATGTCCACCACGGGGCGCATGTCGCGGATGAAGGTCTTGAGCTTGGAGTTGTGGGGCTGGATGTTGGCCACCACATAGAACTGCTTGCCCAGGGCATGGGCCTCGTTGATGCCGAGCTGCAGATTCTCGTGATCGAATTCGTTGTTGCGCACCCGCAGGCTGTAGCGCGGCTGGCCCGCATAGACGGCGTCGGCGCCATAGGCATAGGCGTAACGCATATTCTTGAGGGTCCCGGCGGGGGAGAGCAATTCTGGTCTGAACATGTTGGACTCTTTCTGTCTGATTGCAAATCAGGACGGCGCCACCTGATGGCGCCGTATAGGGTCATCGGCATGGTGCGACCGTACTCGACGCACGGCCACCCGATGAGGTACACCCAGAGTACGAGATGACTCGATACTCCTGATAAAAGGGGTGCGAGATTGTACTCGTGACTGCGCCATCATGCAATTTGGGGCTAGGGGGGCGGACCGGATGCATGTTCATTTTGTGGTCAGATTGGTGGTGCTAGGGTAGCAGGCAGCCGATACGGTCGATTGTTGGGGGGAGAATGGCTCTTTTCCTTGAAAAAGCCCCATCTCCAAGTTGAAATTTTGTCCGGCTCAGGAAAGAATGCGCGCTCGGTTATTGGCCTCGGGCGAGCGTGACTCGTGACAAGGGACAGACCGAGGATGAACCGGCTTCAGGCCAACAGGTACAGGAAACCATACAGGAATTTTATGAATCCCCTTCGCATTGCCGCTTCGGCCCTTTTTTGCACTCTGACCCTGGTCAGCCAGCAGGCCGCCGCCGTTGAATACGCGCTGCCCGCCGCCAACAGTCGCCTGATCGGTGAGAACCAGGAATACGTGGTACCCGCAGACAACCGTCCGCTGGAGCAGATCGCCGCCGACTTCCAGCTGGGCCTGACCAACATCATGGAAGCGAACCCGGGGGTCGACCCCTATCTGCCGACGCCGGGCAGCAAGCTGACCATTCCGCATCAACTGATCCTGCCGAATGCGCCGCGCGAGGGGATCGTCATCAACGTGGCCGAGATGCGTCTCTACTACTACCCGAAAGGCAAGAACGTGGTACAGGTATTGCCCATCGGCATCGGCCAGCTGGGGGTCAACACCCCGGAGAACTGGATCACCAAGGTGGAGCGCAAGCGCGCCAACCCGACCTGGACCCCGACCGAGAACATCCGTCGCCGCTACGCCGCCCAGGGCAAGACCCTGCCTGCGGTCTGGCCGGCCGGTCCGGACAACCCCATGGGCCTGCACGCCCTCTACATCGGCAACCTCTATGCCATCCACGGCACCAACGCCACCTTCGGCATCGGTCTGCGGGTGAGCAGCGGTTGCGTGCGTCTGCGCGCCGATGACATCAAGTATCTGTTCGACAACGTGCCGGTCGGTACCCGCGTCCAGTTCGTCAACCAGCCGGTCAAGACCACGGTCGAGCCGGATGGCGGTCGTTACATGGAAGTGCACGAGCCGCTGTCGCGCACCGAGGAGGAGTTCAACTCCACCGCCTCTGTGCCGCTCCCCATGACCCCGGCCACCACCCGCTTCATCGCCCACATGGACAGCGATTCCAACGTGGTCAAGCAGGTGCTGGAACAGCGTACCGGCATGCCGACCCGCCTCAACCCGGAAGCCTGATCGCCTCTGCGAGGTGTTTGGTAACAATAACGGCGACCCCAGGGTCGCCGTTATTGTTTGTCATGTTGCTCATGTTGCTCAAGCAGCGGGCGGGGCATAGAGGGCCAGCCAGTTGCCTTCGGTATCCTCGATAATCACCCGGGAGCCGTGACCGCTGCCGATGGAATGCAGGGGTTCGAGCACCCGCCCGCCGAGCCGGGGGACCAACTGCTCCGCCTCCTGCAACCTGTCACCCAGGGAGAGGTAGATGAGGGGACCGGCGCCACCGGGCTGGTGGTATTTGTCCATGGGGCCGAGACAGGCCGCCGCGTTGCTGCCATCGTAGCGCAGCATGGCAAAGCGCATTTCCTCCTCCTGTATGGGGGTGACCTGCACATCGAGCAGGGCCGAGTAGAAGTCCATGGCGCGATCCAGATCCCGTGTCGGAATATCGGCCCAGACCAGGGTGTTGTCCATCTTCGTATTCTCCAGCATGTTCCGGCCGATGCGGTCGGTGGCTCTTTGAGGGTAGGAGTGGGCGATGAGGGGCGCCAGAGGTAAAAAAGCGGCGCCTGATGGCGCCGCTTCTGGATGGGGAAGGGAAGTGCTTTTCCCGCTTGATACAGTCACTTGCCTGCGATGCTCAGCCCGCCAAAGCGGATCAGCGGCGCATAGAAACCCTTGCCATCGTTGTGATGCAGGGTGTCACCGACCGCTTCCAGCTCCCCGAGTAGGCGGTAGAAGTTGCCCGCGACCGTGATGCCGCGCACCGGCTGGACGCGTACACCGTCCCGGCACAGGAACCCTGATGCGCCGAACGAGAAGTCGCCGCTCACCGCATCGGCACCGGAGTGCAGACCGTCCAGCTTGACCAGCTCCAGATAGTCGCCGCTCTGCACCTCGCCCTCGCTGTGAGGACCTGTGCCAAACACCAGGTGGCGGGCGGTGACATCCAGCGCGCTGCGGGCACTGCGGGCCGCCGAGCCATTGCTCGCCACCCCGAAGTGGCGGGCGGTGGTGCTGTTGTGGAGCAGGGTTTTCAGCTCCCCCTCGCCAATCAGCAGCAGATCCGAAGTGGCTGCCCCCTCGCCATCGAACGCCTTGATGTTCATGCCGCCGGGCATATAGGCCCGGCTCTCCAGAGTGAGCCAGCGTGATGCCACGCTTTGCCCCACCTTGCTGCGCCAGGGGTTGATCCCCTGCTGGGCCCACTTGCCCGACAGCGCCCCCTGGAAGCAGCCAAACAGGCTGGCAAAGCAGTTGGTGCTGAAGAGAACACTGTAGCGACCGCTCGGCACCGCTTCACCGGGCAGCAGGCCATCGGCCACGGCGTAGATCTGTTCGATAAGAGTCTGGCTATCCAGCTCGTCGAAGCGGCGGCCATACTGCCCTTGCGAGTGCATCGACTGGCGGCCATCCCGCTCCACCAGCGCCGAGGTATAGCAGCCGACGCTGAATTCACTGTGCTGGCAAAGGCTGCCCAGGCTGTTGGCGAGCCAGAGGCGGCTTTCCCCCTCGAAGAAGCTGTTGTAGGGGGCACCGGTCACATCGGGTTGTGCCAGCATATCTGCCTCGAGGCGCAGGGCCAGGGCTATCTTCTCCTCCACCGCCGTGGTGTCGGGCTGGTTTATCTCGGCGCAGTCGGTGGTGATCCGGCTGCCCGCCACCGAGATGCGCTGATCCGCGTCCACCTTGGCGAAGCGGCTGGCATCGAGCGCATCCTGCACCATGGCATCCAGCGCCAGCTCATCGAGGGATTCCGAGTAGGCGATGCCGACCCGGCCCTCCTTGATCAGGCGAATACCGAGCTGCTGGCTGCTGGTGACCTTGTATTCACCAAGCTCCCCCTTGTCGGCCTTGAGGGAGAAGGCTTTCTCCTGATTGGCGATGATATCTGCCTCGGCGCCCAGATCGGCGACCTTGTCCAGCAGGCGGGTGAGCAGGGTGTTCATATCGAGTGTGCTCATCAGGCGTTCCCTCCCACCAGGATATTGTCAACTTTCAAGGCGGGTTGGCCGACAGACGTGGGCACAGAGCCTGAGACGGAGCCGCACATGCCGGCGGCCAGCGCCAGATTGCGCCCCACCATGGAGATCTCTTTCAGCACCTGGGGGCCGGTACCAATCCAGGGCGGGATCGCACTTT